>DASRCU010000179.1:0-18462 GCA_035652955.1 Verrucomicrobiia bacterium
GGAACGTGTCACGCTCACCGATTACAAAGTGCGCATTCTGGATTCCTCCACCGGCACGGCGGCCAAAACGCGCGTGCTCATCCAATCCTCCGACGGCCGGCGCGATTGGGGCACCGTCGGCGTGAGCGAAAACATTATCGAGGCCAGCCTCCAGGCGCTGGTGGACAGCATGGAATTCGCGTTGCTGAAAAAATAAATTTCTCTGCCGGGGCGCGGAGGTGCCGGGAATTTTATTTTGGCCTTGCTCTCCGTGCCGCGGCGTTCCCGTGCTAAAAGCCATGTCTGAAATTCCCAAAGCCTACGAACCGCACCTCGTCGAGGACAAATGGTATTCATTCTGGCTCGACGGGAAATTCTTTGTGGCCGACCCGAAATCGTCCAAACCGGCCTATTCCCTGGTTATGCCGCCGCCGAATGTCACCGGCGTGCTCACCCTGGGCCACGTGCTCAACAACACCATTCAGGATGTCCTGGCCCGCAAGGCCCGCATGGAAGGCAGGGAAGTCCTTTGGCTGCCCGGCACCGATCATGCCGGCATCGCCACCCAGACCGTTGTCGAGCGCGCGCTCAAAAAATCCGGCGAAATCAAACACCGCAACGACCTGGGCCGCGAAAAATTTCTCGAACGGGTCTGGCAATGGAAGGAAAAACACGGCGGCATCATCATCCAGCAATTGAAAAAACTCGGCTGCTCCTGCGACTGGACGCGCGAGCGGTTCACAATGGATGAAGCCTATTCGCGCTGCGTGCAGAACGTCTTTGTGGAGCTTTACAAAAAAGGTCTCATCTACCGCGGCAAACGCATGGTCAACTGGTGTCCGGCGACACAAACCGCACTCTCCGACGAAGAAGTGATCATGAAGGAACAGCGCGGGACGCTTTACTACTTCAAGGTCGAAGTCGCCGGGCAGCCGGGAACGTTTCTGACCATTGCCACGACGCGACCGGAGACCATTCCCGGCGATACCGCCGTGGCCGTGAACCCGAAAGACCCGCGTTACGCGAAATTCATCGGCGGGCATGTCATCCGCCCGTTGCCGGCGGAATTGCCGCGCGAACAGAAACGCATTCCCATCATCGCCGATGAGCACGTGGATTTTGAATTCGGCACCGGCGTGCTCAAAGTGACGCCGGCGCACGACAAGGCGGATTTTGAAATTGGCCGGCGACATCAATTGCCGGCGATCGAAGTCATTGACGCGTCCGGGCACATGACCGAACAGGCCGGAACGGATTTGAAAGGCCTGGACCGCCTGGAAGCGCGGCGGGCGGCGGTGGAAAAATTGAAAGCGCTGGGCGCATTTGAAAAGGAAGAACCCTACACGCACCACGTGGGTTTCAGCGAACGCGCCGATGTGCCGATTGAACCGCGCCTGAGCGAGCAATGGTTTTTGAAATATCCCAGCGTGGAGAAAGCCCGCGCCGTGGTCGCCACGGGCGAAATGAAATTTCATCCCGAACGCTGGGCGAAGGTTTATGATCACTGGATGGGTGGCTTGCAGGACTGGTGCATCAGCCGCCAGCTTTGGTGGGGACATCGGATTCCGGTGTGGTACAGCGAGGGCTGGAAAAAGTTAAACCGCGTTCCGGTGGTGGTGGAACTGCGCGGAAATGAATTGTCTGGAAGCGATATCAATGAATTGCGGAACTCGGCTTTTGCCTTCGCTCAATCGCACGGCATCATCGGCCAGGATTTTTTAAACCTTGACACGCAACAGTCCATCACCGTCCACCCATCCAGTCTGGAACACGCCTTTTGCCATTTCGGGGAGGCGAACGTAAAGCTGATTCCGGCGCTTCCGGATTTATTGCGCCACGCTATCCGCGTCGCCGTCGAGCCGCACCCGCCGGCCAGCAACGGCGTGAAGGCGGTGGAAACTTATCTGGCGGCGTTACAACTGGGAGATCAATTTTTCCGGGTGAAATTCCGCGTCGAAGTGTTTGCCTCCACCCGCCGCTTGTGTGATTACCAAACCTTTTTACCGGGGAAAACTGAAGAAAACGAGCCTGGCGGTGATCCGTCTCCGGAAGTTCACGCTCCAAAGAGCGAGACCTCTCGGTCGGCATCAGGCTCGCCCCTTACCCTGGCCGATTGGGTTGACGATGCCAACTCGGACCCTGCCTTCACCCGTTGCCAGATTGAATCGCCCGGCGACAACTGGGAACAGGACCCCGATGTGCTCGATACCTGGTTCAGTTCCTGGCTCTGGCCATTCGCCACCATGGGCTGGACGGGCGATCCGCAAATAGATTCCCGGAACGAAACGCTAAAGAAATTTTATCCGACCACCGACCTGGTCACCGGGCCGGACATCATTTTTTTTTGGGTCGCCCGCATGATCATGGCCGGTTACGAATTCATGGGCGAACTGCCGTTCCGCAACGTCTATTTCACCGGCATCATCCGCGACAGGCAGGGCCGCAAAATGTCCAAGAGCCTGGGCAATTCTCCCGACCCGCTCGATCTCATCGCCAAATACGGCGCCGATGCGTTGCGTTTTGGTGTGATGCGCAGCGCGCCGCTGGGCCAGGACGTCCTGTTCGACGAACAAAATGTTGAGCTGGGCCGCAATTTCTGCAACAAGCTGTGGAACGCCTGCCGTTTCCGCCAGATGCAAGGCGGCGCAATCCAGGGCGAAATCGAGCCGCGTCTGCTGACGTCGGATGACAAATGGATTCTGCTCAAGCTCGACGCCGCCATTCGCCAAGTCCACGCCGCCCTGGCCGACTATAAATTCAACGAAGCCGCCGCCACGCTGCAGCGTTTTTTCTGGAGCGAATTTTGCGACTGGTATCTGGAAGCGGCAAAGGCCGTGTTGCAGGGAAACCCGCTGGCGCAAAAAGCAAATACCTTGGCGGTGATGGATTTTGTCCTGTCGCATGTGCTGCGGTTGCTTCACCCGTTTCTGCCGTTCATCACCGAGGAGTTGTGGCAGGGGATGGGTTACGCCGACGACATGCCGGAAAATCAGGGCGGTCAGACGATTCTCTTTGCGCCGTGGCCCAAACCGCTGGATGACGATTTCAAACAGTTCTACGGGTTGACCGAACGGGATGCGAAATTGACCGAAGCCAAATACGAACTGGTTTCCCAGGGCCGGAATTTGCGCCGCCAGTTCCACATCCCGGCCAACCGGAAAGTCCAATTCATTTTCAAACCTCTCGGTCCATGGCCGGCAGAGGAGACGAACGTACTCCGGGTGCTGTTGAATGCGGAAGCGGTCAAAGTCGTGAACGACTTCGTGCCGCCCAAAGGCACGCCCCTGGTGGCTAATGGAACGGGAGAATTGTATTTGCCGCTGGAGGGACTGGTGGATATCGAGGCGGAAAAGAGCCGCCTCCTGAAAGAGAAGGAAAAAATCGCCGCCGAAATTGCCAGGGTGGAACAGAAGCTCGCCAATCCAAACTTTGTTCAAAAAGTCCCGCCGCAGGTTCTGGCCGAGCACCGGCAGCGCCTGGCCGACTGGCAGGCCCAGGCGGCGCGGGTGCAGACCGCCCTGGAGGCGCTGCAAAGTTAACCTTCACCACATGAAATCGTTCTCCCCAGACTCTGCGCTGGCCGCAGCCATCAAAGCCGCCCGCCGCGCCGGTCAAGTCATGCGCGACCATTGGCGCCGCCCCAAGCGCGTCCATGCCGTGGAGGCGCACGACGTCAAGCTCGAACTGGACTTGCGCTGTCAGCGGCTCATTGACAAAACCCTGCGCGCGGCGTTTCCGGAAATCCCCTTGCTGGGTGAGGAAGGCGATTCGGGGGACGTGAATTCCGAATCCCGCTGGGTGGTGGACCCGATTGACGGCACGGTGAATTATTTTTTCGGCATACCCCACGCGGCCGTCTCCATCGCCTTGCAGCGCAAAACGGGAAACACACAATTTCAAACCGTCCTCGGGGTGATTTACGATCCATTCACCGACGAGCTTTGGACGGCCACGCAGGACGGCCAGACGAAATTGAACGGACGCGCCGTGCAGGTAAGCGCCCGGGCGCGCCTGGAAGAGGCGGTGATTGCCATGGGATTCTCCAAAAATCAGGAAAATCTTGAAAAAAGCCTGCCGCACTTGAACCGGCTGGCGCGCCGCGCCCGAAAAATCCGCATCCTGGGCTCGGCGGCGCTGGAACTGGCCTATGTGGCCAGCGGACGACTGGATGCCTACATCGAGCGCACGATCAATTTGTGGGACATCGCCGCCGGCGCGCTCATGGTGGAACGTTCCGGCGGTGAAATGTTTCTGAGGGCGCTGCCGGACGGCCGGTTCCGCATGTGCGCCGACAACGGCAAATTACGAAGGCAACTTCGGCTGGACAGTTTGCTGAAATGATTCCGGCCGGGCGGCAACCCGCGCCACTACCGCCGCCCTAAATAATCCCGCACCTTCACCAGCGCCCGCGCGCGATGGCTGATCTGATTTTTCACGGCGGCGCCCAGTTCGGCAAACGTCTGCTCGCAACCTTCGGGGACGAACAGGGGGTCGTAGCCAAAACCGTTTTGGCCGCGCGGCTCGAAAAGGATGCGGCCTTCGCACACGCCCTCGAACTGCTCCGTTTGCAGCTCGAATTCATCGGCGTAGCAAACGGGGGAGGCGGTCTCGATTTTTTCCGTCAACACGGGTGTCAAGGCAATAACGCAACGAAACCGGGCGGTGCGTTTCGCAGCCGGCACGCCGGCCAGCAGACGCAGCAGTTTGGCGTTGTTCTCGGCGTCGGAGGAATTGCCGGCGAGACTTGCCTTCTGCCCCGGCGCGGCGAAACGCGCCGAATGCACCCCCGGCGCCCCGTGGAGTGCATCCACTTCCAACCCGGAATCATCGGCCAGGACCCATTGCGGGAGGAGGGGTGCGGCGGGCGGCGCGGGAGCGAGCCACTGCGCCAGCCCCACGGCTTTCTTGATGGCGTTACCGGCAAAGGTTGGGGCGTCCTCGACAATTTGTGGCGCGCCGGGAAAATCATCGAGCGTCAGCAGGCGGAATGATTCGCCCAGAATGGCCTGCATTTCGCGAACTTTGTGCGGGTTACGCGTGGCCAGCAGCAGCGTGGTCATGAGGCTTAGGGCAACCACGGACGGTGGAGATGCAGCGGTGGCGCGCCAATCAACACGCCGGTCATCAACTCTTCATTCCGCCGGCCACATGCGGACCAGCACCACGCCGTGATGCGGCACGGTGGCGGAGAATTGATTGGTGAATTCGCCGAGGTCTTTCTGCCGCCACAGGTCGCGCACGCGCTGTTTGCCGGTCAATCCCAGATCGGAAAAGCGGGCAATTACCGTGGCGTCATCATGACTGCGGTTGAACAGGCCCACGGCTTTGGAGCCATCTTCCATGTCTTTAGCCCAGACTTCCAGGAGGCCGTCCTGTGCCACGCGCGAAGCCTGGCGGCCCAGGGGGTCCTGGTCCACCGCCAGCACTTCGTCGTTGCTCAAGAGGCTCAGCGTGAAGTCGTCCAGCTTCGTCATGTCGCAGCCGATAAGCAGCGGCGCCGCCAACAGGCACCAGAGGCTGATGTGGGTGTATTGTTCGTTGGGGGTCAGGTGGGTGGGATGCAGGCGTGGTCCCCAGCCGACATAACCGACCACCAGCATGTCTGGATCGTTGAAATGGCCGGGGCCGGCAAATTTTTCGTGACCGTTCTGGCTGAAGCCGATGCCGGACATGCTGCCCCAGGTGTCGCGGATGTCGCCGGTGGTGCGCCAGGAATTGCCGCCCACTTCGGCGCCCCATTCCCAGACGTTGCCCATGCCGTATTGGCAAAGGCTGTAAACGATGTCGCGCGGCTGCCGATCGAGCGCAGCGCGCATGATGGCGTACGGCCGCATGTAATCGCGGCGATTTTCGGGAAAGGAATCAATCCAGTTGGTCAAGGTGGAAACGAAGGTTTTGGAGAGTTTCCGTTGCGCTTCCAATTCGGGGCGATAGGAGCACCAATCGTACTTCAAATAATCGAAGCCCCAGTCGGCGTATTGATTGGCATCGAGCAATTCGTGATCAAAACTGGCCACGCAACCACCGCACGTCCACGGACCCGGCGAGGAATACAAACCGATCTTCAGCCCCTTGCTGTGGACATACGCCGTCAGCGCCTTCATGTCCGGAAAACGCGGGTTGGGCAGAATATCGCCCGCGCGATTGCGCTCCGGCCCTTGCAGGGTCGGGTCGTCGGGCCGATGCGGGTTGACCTCCCAGAAATCGTCTATGTTGATATAAGTCCAGCCGTGGTTGATGAGGCCGCTGGAAACCATGGCGTCGGCGGCCGCCTTGATGTCCTTTTCGGTGACGGCTGAGGCAAAACAATTCCAACTGTTCCAGCCCATGGCCGGCGTCAGGCCGATTTGCGGGCCGCAGACGATTTTGAACGATTGCGTCGCTTCGCCCAGGGCGTTCTTTGCGTGCAGGGTGACCATGAAGGTGTTTGTTTTTTTCAGCACGCCTGTGATGCGGCCGGTGTGGGAATCCAATTTCAACCCGCGCGGCAGATGGTCGGCAGAAAAGGTCATCGGGCGGTCGCCCGTGGCGGCCACGGTGAACAGGAAGGGGTGGCCCGGGCGAACGCCGAAAATTTTTGCGCTGTTGATGCGCGGCGTCGGCAACGGTTTGGGCGTGAGGATCACGGCCGGTTCCGGTGCCGGCGCCACGGTCACGGGCTGGCCGGCGCGCATGGTCAGGAAGGCATCCGCCCAATCCGCGTGGCAGAAGGTGATTTCGTTCGTGCCGCTGTCGGCAATGAAGGTCAGTCGTTTGATGCCGCCAAGGTCCGGCAGATTCACCGTTACCGGCGGGTCGCCGGCGTGAAGAAAGATGCTTTGCCAGAGCGGCTCCCCGTCGCCGTCCACCTCGAATCGCACGTTGCCGTTTCCTTTGCCCACTTCATCGTCCACCCCCACCCGCGCGGTGAACGATTGGGCGTTGCCGTTCACCTCCACGATGAGCCGGCTGTAGGCGTGCGTGCCCAGGCCATTGGTAAAGAGGACGCCGCCGATGGACAGCGGATGGCGGTCGACCGACTGGTTGACGCGCGGTTCGCCCCAATCCTGCTCCATCCGACTCAGATTCAGCGAACTTAAGGGAACGATCTCCTCGGCGCGCGCAGCGCCGGCGACCAGCGCCAGCAAAGCGGCGCAAAGGACAAGTTGAAAACGCGGGCTTGAACGATGTTTTTTCATAATGTTCCTCGTGCGATTGGATGGAGGGGCAACATACCTGTTGGGCCGGCGGCCGTCCAGACAAATACGGCTGCGGCCGCTGCTGTCCCGGGTTCGGGAACCGGCGAACCGCAGGCGCGCGACGGCTGCGACGCCGCACGCAAACAGGACCCGGCGAAGCGGGAAGGCGTAATTCATTGCAGCGTTCAAGGTAATCCCGCCGGCTGCCCGTCAACCGGCCAGGAGGTTCGCGAACAAAAGTCCGCCGCGACAACTCAGTTCAGCAAGTACGGCCGTTCGTGGAAGAGCTTCAAAATCAATTCGCCGAAAATCGTATTGGCCCAGGCAAACCAGGAACGGGTGTATTTTGTCGGATCGTTTTCATTGAAGGCTTCGTGCATGAAGCCGGTGCCGGCGTGAGTTTCCTGCAGCGTTTTCAGGCAGCGGGCGATTTCCGCGTCATCGGTGCTGGTCAGTGCCTCCACGATGAGGCCCAGCGGCCAGATCATGCCCATGCCCACGTGCGGGCCACCTTCGCCCTCGAATTTGCCTTTGCAATAATACGGATTGTTTTCCGAAAGCACAAAGCGCCGCGTGTGCCGGTAAATTTCATCGTCCGCCCGAACCGCGCCCAGATACGTGAGCGACAGCAGATTCGGGATATTGCCGTCGTCAATGCAATAAAAATTGCCGTAGGCGTCTACTTCGTAGGCGTAAATGTTTCCGAAACCGTGCGGGTTCACAACGGCGTATTGGCGCAGCGCGGCTTCCACTTCATCCGCCAGCGCCCGACAATCGGCGGCGGCGGTTCGGTCGCGCGAAATTTCCTCCAGCATTTCCGCCGCCTGGCGCAGGCTGACCACGGCGAAAAAGTTCGACGGAACCAGGAACGGAAAGATCGTGGCGTCGTCGCTGGGCCGGAACATGGAAAAAATCATGCCGACCGGTTTGGCGGGGTTGCCGTAGCCGCCGTTGAACTGGGTGTCCTTGGGATTTTCCGTGCGCCGTTGAAAGTGATACGGGCCGGGACCATGTTTGCGCTGCTGTTCGCGAAAGGTTTTCACCGTGAGCAGAACGGCGCGGTGCCATGTCTCGTCAAACGGCGCGGTGTCGCCGGAGTTTTTCCAGTAACCGTGCGCCAGACGGATGGGGTAGCAGAGCGAGTCCACCTCCCACTTGCGCTCATGCACGCCGGGCTTCATTTCCGTCAAATCACTTTTCCAGGGGCTGATTTGCTGCGGGTTCTTGTAAAAGGCGTTGGCATAAGGATCCAGCAGGATGCAGCGTGCCTGGCGATGGATGACGCCGGCAATCATCTGTTGCAGGTGCGCGTCCTCCCGCATCAGCGGCAGATAGGGATACACCTGGGCGGAACTGTCGCGCAGCCACATGGCGTCAATGTCTCCGGTGATGATGTAGGTGTCCGGTTGGCCGTTGATCATTTCAAAATCCACGGTGGTGTCCAGCGTGTTGGGAAAACAATTCCCGAACATCCAGGCCAGTTCTTTGTTGCCGATGGACGACTGGATTTGCCGGATGGTTTTTTCGACGGCGGCGCTTTTGAATTTGCGTTTGGCTTCGGGAATGCGGACCACGGGGAAACCGGTTTCGGCGCCCCAGGCGGCGGATGCGAACAGAAGACCCGACGCGGCCAGCGAGGTGTGACGGATGAATTCTCGACGGTTCATGATTTTAATTTGGGCGGCTACGAACAGGTGTCAAACAAACTGCGCACGCGCAGATTTTTTGCGAAATCCGTTTTCGTCAGCGGTGCGGACGGCCGGATAAAAATTGGCCGCGACTCGCCGGCGGCCAGGTGCACGAAATTATCCGAGTATTTCGCATCGGCGTCCTCCAGACTCAACCACGCCCAGAGCGCGGGTTTTTCAGCGGTTAATGTGACGCGAAACCCGCCGGGCGCGGCGCTGATTTCCGTTTTGATTTGCGGGTCGGCCAGCGGCACGTCTTTGGGCGGCACGAACAGGACCAGATTCTCCGATTCGGTTTTCCCGGCCACTTCCAGCTTCAGCCAGGTCAGAACGTTATGGGCGCCGTGTTTCCGGCAGAGGGGGTGGAGGTCGAGCGTCTGGACTTTGCGGCTGGCGCGCGGCGGAATTTCCAGCGACAGTGAACCGTGCGTCAGCGATCGGCCCCGTGCGTCGGTCGCGCGCCAATGTAATGTTCCGCGGCAGGCCTCCGGCCGGTCGCTGGTGACGAACAGGTCAATCGCGCCGGCATCGGGATGCTCCAGGCCGGACACCAGCAGCGGCGCATAGAAATGGCGCGCGCGGTAATGTAACGCCTTCCAGCGACCGAAATAATCCACCGACGACCAGGTGACCGCCGGCCAGCAATCGTTGTATTGCCAGAAGAGGCAGCCCATTGAACGCGGCATGGTCTGGCGCCAGTATTCGGCGCCGGTTTGAATGGCCAGAGCCTGCAGGATCTGGCTCAACCAGAGCGCGCTGTCAAAGTCTTTGGGCGGCTTGAAATAGCGCAGGGTGGTGTCACGGATGATTTCGTTGCCTTTTTGACTGCCGTCCCGCTGGTGCCATTCCATCACCGGCGAAGTCACCGAGACGCGGTCGGTTTCGTTCGTGAAGGCGCGCACGGTTTTCGGTTCCGGAAAGGATTGAAAGCCGAATTCGCTCATGAAACCCGACTGCGTGCGATAGGCGCTGAACGGCAAATTCCTGCCGTGCCAGACTTCCCAGTAATGCGTATCCCCGCACTCCGGGCTGCCGGAAACGTAGCTGGCCTGCGGCGCCAATTCCGCCACCTGGCCGCCGATCAAATCCCTGAACAATTTGTCGTAATCGGCGCGACCCATCGAATTGGCCGACCAGTCAGCCGTGGTCAACAGGCTGATTTCATTGTTGCCGCACCAGACGGCGATGCACGGATGATGCCGCAGGCGACGCAAATTGTCGCGTGCCTCCTGCCGAACGTTTTCCATGAACGCCTCATCGAACGCCGGATAACTCGAACAGGCAAACTTGAAATCCAGCCAAACGCAAATTCCTGCCTCGTCGCAGGCGTCGTAAAGCGCGTCTTCCTCATAATAGCCGCCGCCCCAGAAACGGAGCATGTTCATGTTCACCGCCACGGCGTCAGCCACGTAGCGGCGCAATTTCTCCGGCGTGACGCGCGGGGCGAAGGAATCCGCCGGAATCCAGTTGGCGCCTTTGGCGAAAAACGGCACGCCATTGACTTCAAAACGCAACGGATTTTCGGCGTCGGGCGCCAGCAACTTCAGCGTGCGCAGACCAATGCGACGCGTTTGACGGTCAATCATCGTGCCGCGGGCATCCCGCAGTTCCACGACGACTTCGTAAAGTGGCTGAGCGCCCATGCCGGCGGGCCACCACAATTGCGGATGCTCAATCGTCAACAGGGCGCGGCCCCGGCCGTTCGTCAACTCCGTTTTTGTGGCGGCGATTTCCCGTTCCTGATGAAGCACGCGAACGCCAGCCGGCAACGGTTCCTGGCGGAGGACTTCGGCGGTAATTTGAATTTCCAATTCGACCTTGCCGGCGGAATGATTTTGCAGGATCAAAATGTCGTCCAGCCGCGCCTGATCAAAACCCCGCAGACCGATGTTTCGCCAGATGCCGCAGGTGATGAGCACCGGCGCCCAATCCCAGCCGAAGTTGCACGGTTCCTTGCGCACCCAGGCGCGGCCTTTCGGCTCGTGCCAGCCGGCCCATTCGGGCAGCTTGCGTTTGGCCTCCATTTCGCGCAGGTAAGGCAGCGGTGAGGCGAAGGTGATTTCAATTTCATTTTCGCCCGCCTGCAGCGACGGCTTCACGTCAAATTCCCAGACGCGGAACATGTTGTTCGCCCGGCCAATTTCCCGGCCGTTGAGCTTGAGGGTGGCCAGCGTGTCGAGGCCGTCGCAGCGGAGCAAGACACGGTCGCGGGCCAAAAGGTCCGGCGGCGCATCGAACCGCCGCCGATAAATCCAGTTGGTTTCGCCAACCCATTGCACGGCCTGTTCGTTTTCGCGGTAAAAGGGGTCGGGAATTTTTCGGGCTGCCAGCAAATCGGTGTGAATGCAGCCGGGCACGCGCGCGGGAAGCCATTCGTCTTTGCCCTCCTGCGCGACCTGCCAATCGCCGTTCAAATCCAGATGGCCAATGGCGGGAAGGTTGACGGTCCCTCCCGCGGCGCGGGCGGCGGAAAGGAAAGCGGGACTGATCCACGCCGCCGCGGCGGCCGCGGAGGTCCGGGCCAAAAACCGGCGGCGGCTGAAGGGAGGGAACGTCACGATTGATCGAGCTTTTGCAGCGCAAAGGCGTAGGCACCGATGGCCACGGCTTCGCTGGTGCCCAGTCGCGAAAGGCCGACACCGAGTCGTTGCAAGGCGTCGTATTTGACCTTGCGCCGGCTGCCGGGCACGGAAAGGGTTCGGGTTTGGCCCTTGAGAAATTTCTTTAACTCGGCGGGGTCTTCGAGGTTGAACACCACTTCCGGCAGGCGGGGGAATTGGGTTCCGTTGGGCGCGGTGTAAGTGGCGTTCAACTCCTTCATCATGGACGGGAAAAACAATCGCCAGGCTTTGGAGAGACCGCCGCCAATGACGGCCAATCCGTCCACCAACGCCAGTGCGCCGGCCAGCGTGTCGCCCACAATTTCCCCGAGCCGGCGATAGGCTTCCAGAGCGGCCTCGCGATGGCCGGGAGTTTTGCCCACGGCGATTTCCTCGATGCCCCGCGGGTCGGGCGCTTCGTCGAAGGCAATGCCCGCCCGTTCGGCATAAACCCGGCGCACGGCGCGGATGCTGGCGCCTTCCTCGGCGTTCATCTGCGGATTCAATTTGTGGCGCGCCAGCCAGACCTGGGAGGCATTGGAGTTATCGCCGGAAACCAATTCGCCGCGGCGCACGAAACCGCCGCCGAATCCCGTGCCCAGCGTAACCCCAAACAGATTTTGGTAGCGCTTCGGACTGCCGGCTTTTTTCAGCAGGCCGTTGACGTAAGGCAAAAAACCGGCAATCGCCTCACCATACACGAACAACTCACCGTCATTGTTGATGAAGACCGGGATGCGGAATTTCTCCTGCAACATGGGTCCCAGCGCGATTTGGCGCATGGCCGGCAGATTGCCGGGGCTGATGATAATGCCCGCCGGATAATCCGCCGGACCGGGAAACGCGAAGCTGATGGCCACGGGCGGCCGGGGGCACTGCCTCTGAATCTGCGTAAAACCCTCCACGATGTTGGCCAGGCATTTTTTCAAATCATCGCCACAGGTGGGCAGGGTAACCGTGTCGGTGACATGCCGGTTGCCCCGCAGGGCCGAAAAACGAAAGCTGGTGCCGCCGGCGTCCAGCGTCATGACGATGCGTTTGTCGTGGTCGTAGTTCATAGTTCGGTGCGAAACACTCAATAATTGCCGTGTCGAAGCGGATCAATTTGCGGCCTGCGCCTGTAAATCCTCCGCTCCATCCTCTTTGCTTCAAGCCTTTGCCGGCGCGGCGGCCACGGCCTTTTTGCTCCCCCGCAGCGAAAGCACCAGCAAATAGATAAAACAGGCCACCGGCACGATGAACGAGAAGGATTTCCAGCCCATATCCAGAAAACGGCCCATCAGCAGGGGCACCAGCGCGCCGCCGGAGATGGCCATGCACATCAGACCGCTCAATTCGTTGGCGCGTTCGGGTTTTTCCTCGACGGTGATAGAGAAGAGCATCGGCCAGATGTTGGCAAATCCCAGGCCCGCCGCAAAGACGCCGAAAATTGCCAGCGGCTTCGACCCGGTCATCAGGGCCAGACCCCCGACCAGGCCCAGCAGGGCCGACAACCGGAAACAAGTGCGCGCACTCATCACCATCAGCACAAAGCCACCCAGCAGCCGCCCGACCGTCAGCATGGCGAAAAACAGCGCCGACCCGAATTTGCTGGCAGTCGGTTCATCCATGCCCAGCGACTTCATGAACGGGAACAGGAAGCGGCCCATGCTGGCTTCGGCACCGACGTAGAGGAAAATGCCCAGCACGGCAAAGAAAAATACCGGCTGCCCCAGCAGGGCCAGCGCGCCGCCCAATCCCGGCGGCTTGTCCACCTGCGTTTCCTCCACCTTCAACGCCGCCACCGCCACCAGGGCGATGAACATCAAAATGCAGAACAGTGGAAAACTGCCGCGCCAGCCCATGCTTTTGAACAGGGCGATGGAGGCAAACGCCGTCACCAGATACGTCGAGACCGTGCTTCCAATCCCCTTGATGCCCTGGGCGAAACTCAAGTTGCGGCTGTAATTGCCCGGCGCGCTGACATCGCGCATGATGGGATTGCCGGCCACCTGCAAAAACGTCGTGCCGATGCCCAGCAGAAAAATGCAGGCCAGCAGCAGGACAAAATCCGGTTCCATCACACTGGGCACCAGCGTGGCCAGCACGTTCAGCGCCAGACCCAGCAGCAGCAGCTTCTTCTTGCCGATGCGCGCCGCCAGAAATCCGCCCGGCACGCTGAAGACGGCAAAGGCGATGAACACAAAAAACGCCAGCAGCGTGGAAACGACGTTGCTGAGCTGGTATTGGTTCTTGACGGCGTCGGACAACGGCCCCATGGCGTCGGCCACACCCATCAGCAGAAACGTTAAAAAGATTGGCAAGGTTTGCAGTCTCATAAGTCAAGGGTGCATGTTTGGTGGTTTGGCTGATCGGTTTTCACAAATGGGACGCCCCCAGTCTAATGCTGTCGCCCGTTCCCGCCAGCGGAAAATGCGGCCTGCAGTTCCGCCAGCGGCGAAGGCGGGCGGCTTTCCGGCGAAACGCCCCAGTCCTCATTCGGCGCCGAATCCATTTCAAACTTCAACTCGCCGCCGCGCAGGATTTGTTCGTGACTGAGGAACGTCCGATCGAACGGCTCGCCGTTGAGCGTGGCGCTTTGGATGTAAAATTCCTGCGGGCCGTTGTGCTCGGCAGTAATGACAAACGTCTTTCCGCCCGGTAAATGCAGCGTGGCCCGGTCAAACAATGGGCTGCCGATGAGATAATTCACATCGCCGGGACAAACCGGATAAAAGCCCAGCGCGCTGAACACATACCAGGCGGACATCTGGCCGGTGTCCTCGTCGCCGCACAGGCCGTCGGGCGTGGCCTGATACAGCAGCGCCATGGCCTGGCGCAAATGCACCTGTGTTTTCCAGGGCTGGCCGGCGTAATCGTAAAGATAAAGCACATGATGCACCGGCTCGTTGTCGTGGGCGTATTGCCCCAGATTGATGGCCGCCATTTCGATCATTTCGTGAATCGGCCGGCCGTAGGTGCCGGCGCGCAACGTCGGCGGCGCGGCAAATAAGCCGTCCAGCTTGGCGCAGAATTTTTCATCGCCACCCAGCAGTTGGATCAGCCCCGGCACGTTTTGCATGACGCTCCAGCTCCACTGCCACGAATCGCCTTCGGTGAACGGCCCGCCCCACTCGTCGGGATAAAACGGTTCATCCCAGGAACCATCCGCCTTGCGTCCGCGCATGAAGCCGGTATGGGGATCAAAAAGGTTCGTGTAATTCATCGCGTGTCGCGCGAATACGGTGGCATCGGCGTCGTCGCCAATGGCGTGAGCGAGTTGCGCGGCGCAGAAATCGTCGTAAGCGTATTCCAGCGTCTTGGCGCAGGCTTCGGGGAAACTGCGGGTGTCGCTGCGCACATTGGAATACGGCACGTAACCAATGGCGTTGTAAAATTCCGCGCCGTCGCGGCCAATCGAGCGGCACCAGTCCGGCGCCTGCGTGTTGGCGTCATGCACCATCGCGGCGACGGCCTGGCGCGCGTCGAAATTGGTAATGCCTTTCATCCAGCCGTCGGCCAGCAGCGAAAAGGCGTGATTGCCAATCATGCAGGCGCGATGGCCGGGGCTGGCCCATTCGGGCAGCCAGCCGCTTTGTTCCCAGGCGGCGACGATGCCCTGTAGAATTTCGGCGCTGATTTCGGGAAAAAGCAAATTGTAAAGCGGATGAGCGGCGCGAAAGGTGTCCCAGTAGCCGGTGTCGGTGTAGAGATAACCGTAATGGACCTGGCCATCGTAGGGACTGAAATAAACCGGCCGGTCGCCGGCATCCAATTCGTAAAAGCGGTGCGGAAACAAAAGGCTGCGATAAAACGCGCTGTAAAAGGTTTGTTGCTGTTCGGGCGAACCGCCGGAAATCTCGATGCGGCCCAGCGCCTGGTTCCAGGCTTTCTCGGCCCGCGCGCGGATCATGTCGAAATCCGCATTGCCAATTTCACGCTGCAAATTCAGTTCCGCCTGTTGCGGACTGATGAATGAGGAGGCCACCTTGCAGCCAACGACCTGGCTTCTGCCGGTGTCGAACTTCAGGAACGCGCCAACGTGCCGGCCTTCCAGCTTCGTCACCCGGGGCTGAATGCTGTTTCCCGACCAAACGCCGTAAGCGGCAAACGGCTGGTCAAACTGGATGACGAAATAATTCCCGAAATTGTCCGGCACGCCGCCTTGGTTGTTCCGCGCCACGCCGACGATTTTGTTTTCGGACGGAATGATCTCAACAGACGAAAGTTTCTCACTTTGGAAAACATCCAGCACCACGTAATCGTCCGTCGGTTTTTCAAATGTGAACCGGAACCGTGCGCCGCGCAGGGTCGGCGTAACTTCCGCCGTCGCCGCCCAGGTGTCGAGGTGAACTTTATAATAACCCGGCCGGGCGATTTCCGCCGCGTGCCGGAAAGTGGAGGCGCGGTCCTTTTCGGTCACCACCAGTTTGCCGGAGACGGGCATGAGCGAAAAATTGGCGTAATCACCGATCCACGGACTGGGCTGGTGCGTCTGCCGGATGCCCAGAATCTGCGGATGACGATACTGGTAGTAAAATGAATTGCGCGCCGGTTCCGTGTAAGGCGCCCAGACGTTCATCGGGAACGGCAGCGCGATGGCAGGATATTCGTTGCCGTGTGAAAAGCTGATTTTCGAATCGGTGCCTTGCAGCGGGTTGGCCAGGGCAAAGAGTGGCAGGGTTGAAGCATTGGTGCATTGAACTGTTGCCACGGCCGGCAATGACGCCGCACAACAGGATTTTCCGGTTTGGTGCGAAGCGCAGCCGGAAACAGCCAAAGTTAAAATCACCGCCGCGACAACAACACTTTGGCCCGCAGCATGACCCGCGATAAAATCGCGGCCCGCACCTCGCGAAAGCGGCGTCGCGCTTCGCTTGCCGCTACCCTCCAAAACCTGGCGCCGGTTTGAAGATTGGTTGAAACGCATAATCAGTTTCCCGCCCATAAATTCTTGTTCGGCAAAATTCCCATCACCAGTTCCAGCGTGCCGCCGTGAGCAATCTCCTCGTGGGTGATCCACGGATGGTCCAGCGGCCGGCCGTTGAGCCTGGCGGACTGGATGTAATTGTCCATCTTGTCACAGCGGGCGTAATTCGAGTTGCTGTGGACGATGATGGTGAACGCGCCGCCGCGCGCGGCAGGATAAAATTTCGGGTCCAGATGAATCACCGCCTTTTCCACCAGCGGCGCGCCAAGGACGTAAATGCCGCTGGACGGATTCACCGGATACAGCCCGAGGGCGCTCCAGACATACCACGCAGAAACCTGGCCGCAATCGTCGTTGCCGCAGAGGCCTTCCGGCGAATTGTCGTAGCACATCAATTGAATCTGGCGGACGCGCCAGGCGGTCTTGTATTGGGCGCCGGCCAGGGCGTAGAGATAAGCGCATTGCTGGTCCGGTTCGTTGCCGTGGGCGTATTGACCGATGAGTCCGGTCACATCAATCCGCCAGTGGGTCATGTCGGAATCCTCGTTGAAAAATTCGTCGAGTCGTTTGATAAACGCCTTTTTCCCGCCGTAAAGCTGGATCATGCCCGGCACGTCCTGTGGCACGAAAAACATGTATTGCCAGGCGTCCGCCTCGGTGTAATAGCCGCTGGCCACGTCGTCGCCGGTGGAAACTTCCTTGGGATCAAACGGCTCCTGGAACGTGCCGTCCGGCTGCGGGGAACGGAAAAAGCGCGTCGTTGGGTCCCAGACTTTTTTATAGCTTTGGGATCGCGCGAGAAACCGCGCGGCGGTGTTGGTGTGGCCCAGCGCCTGGGCGAATTGCGCGATGCACCAGTCGTCGTAAGCGTATTCCAGCGTCGTGGAAGTCGCGGCGTCCTTGCCTTTGACCCACGGGATAAAGCCGTATTTCAAATACTCGCTCAGCCGACGAGGACCGGCGATGACCGGATTCGATCCCATCGCCGTATTGGTCATGGCTTCAAACGCCAGCTCCGCGTTCCAATCGCGGAAGCCTTTCGCGTAGGCGTCCCAGATCACCGGCACGGAATGATAGCCCGGCATACACCAGGTCTCGTAATCGGCCAGCGGCCACACCGGCAGGGCGTGGGTGGGCGACTCCTGGTAAAATGCCAGCATGGAGCGGACGAAATCATTGATCCGCTCCGGCTCGGTGATGGTCAGCAGCGGCATCTCGCCACGGAAAACGTCCCACAGCGACAGGGTGGAATAATTCTGGAAATCGGCGTTCGAATGCACCTTCCGGTCCGCGCCGAAGTAGGAGCCGTCGGCGTCGTTGTAAAGCGTCGGCGCCATCATCGTGTGATACATCGCCGAGTAAAACGTCTGGCGGAAGGTGGGATTATCCGAGGTGATTTCGATGCGCGACAGATGCTCGTTCCAGACGCGGCGCGCCGTCTCGCGCACCGCGTCAAAATCCCAGCCGGGAATCTCCGTCCGCAAATTCTTTTCCGCCTCTGCCACGCTGGTGGCCGAAAGACCGATGCGCAAAACGATTTGCTCGTCTTTGTCGGTGGTGAAATCCAGATACGCGCGGACATTTTTGCCGGTGGCTTCTGTTTGATCCGCCGGCAGCGGTTGGCCGTTCAGTTCCAGGCCGAACGATTTGAAGGGTTTTGAGCTTTCGATGACGAAATACAGCACTTTGCCTTTCGCCCAACCGTCGTTGCTGCGCCAGCCGGTAAGCCGCGTGGAACTCTCAATTTTCAACTCTGCGCCGGTCGGCTGGTTGCCGAGGCCGTGCACCAGATCAATCAACAGATGACTCTGGTCCGACTCCGGAAACGTGTAGCGGTGCATCCCGCCATGGGCAGTGGCGGTCAACTCCGCCAGCACGTGGTAGCGGTCCAGCCAGACGCGGTAATAACCCGGCTGTGCCAGTTCGCGGTCGTGCGAAAAGCCGGATTTGAACCGTTCGTCGCTCAACGGCTGATAATCACCGCCGGTTTCCAGGACGCCGATAACGGGCATGACCAGTAATTCGCCCAGGTCAATGCCGCCGGTGCCGGAGAGATGCGTGTGGCTGAAGCCGAGAATGTTGGTGTCGGCATAGTTATACCCGGAGCA
>DASRCU010000180.1:0-9954 GCA_035652955.1 Verrucomicrobiia bacterium
GTTGATGACCTTTCTGAAAGCCAATCCGCCGGACAAATTGCTGGGCTCGCCGTTGGCGGAAGTGAAAACCTTCGACGGCGTGAAATTTGTCGCGCGGGACTCCTCTTGGCTTATGCTGCGCGGTTCCGGCACCGAACCGATCCTGCGGATTTACGCCGAGGCGGCATCCGAGGCGCGCGTGCAGAAACTGCTTCGCCTCGGCCTGCGCCTGACCCGGTTGGTTTGACCGGTGGTGCGCAGGGCCGCTTGACATTCCCCAAAAGCGGCGCCGCGATAAAACGAGATTGCGTTTTCTTGGCAAAAGACCACAATGGCCACTGACTAACGATTATGAAAACCATCGCCTGGATTGCAGTGTTGAGTCTGAGCGCCGTCGCCCCGTTATTGGCCGACGGCACGAATGTTTTGGCCGATGACAAGGCCCGCGCCAGTTACGCCATCGGCATGAGATTCGGCGAGGCGTGGAAACAACAGGGGATTACGGTGGATCCGGATTGGGTGGCGCGCGGACTGCAGGATGCGCAGAGCGGCAACAAACTGTTGCTGACCGAGGCGGAAATGCAGCAGACGTTGAATGCCTACGCGCAGAAAGCGCATCAGGGACTTTTGGCGCGCAACCAAAAGGCCGGCGAGGCTTTTCTGGCTGAAAACAAAACCAAGCCCGGTGTTCAAACCTTCCCCGACGGCCTGCAATACAAGGTCCTCAAAGAAGGCAACGGCCCGATCCCGCAGCCCGGAGATATCGTCACGGTGAATTACCGCGGCACGTTGATTGACGGCACGGAGTTTGACAGTTCTTACCGGCACGGTCAGCCGGCGAAGTTTCCTGTGACCGGCGTGATTCGGGGTTGGACGGAGGCGTTGGAGCACATGAAGGCCGGTTCCGAATGGCAATTGTTTGTTCCCCCGGATCTGGCATACGGCGAACGCGGGATGCCGCCGCAGATTCAACCCGACTCCACATTGATTTTTGATGTGGAGCTGCTTTCGGTGGAGCATCCCCTGCCGCCGGCCGAAACGCATCCGGCGCCGCCCGCACAACCGTTAACCAGCGACATTATCGCCGTGCCGTCGGCCGAGGAAATGAAAAAGGGCGCCAAGCCGTACACCATCAAAGCCTCCGAATTGCCGAAGCTCCAACAACAGATGCAGCAGACCAACGCATCGGGCAGCCATTGACCCTGGCAGCCAAATCGTTGAATGGTAAACGGGCACGTCGGATCGGCATGCGGCCGGTCATTTGAGGCCTCAACATTTCAGCCGGTGGCCCGCGCTTTGAACGTTTGCACCGTGGCATTGTCCATTCTTTCGATTAGAATGTTGAATTTATGCGAAGTCTGACCAAATCATTAATTGGATTTTTTGCGGGCATGGCAGGGACGGCGGCGGTGTTGGCGCTGCTTTATTTTACCGCCTGGGCCAAGGACAGCAGCCCCGACATCGCCGTGGACACCACGCCGCTCAATCGCGACGCCCGGCCGGTGACCAGTTACGCCGCGGTGATCAAGAAAGCGGCACCCAGCGTGGTGAACATCTACTCCACGCAGATCATTCACATGCGACCCTTCCGCTTGCCGTTTGAGGATGATCCGTTTTTCCGGCAGTTTTTCGGCTTTCGTTTTCCAAACGACCGCGAGTTGACGCGCCGGGAAGAGAGCCTGGGTTCGGGCGTGATCGTTTCATCGGACGGTTACATTCTCACCGCCAATCATGTGATTGAAGGAGCCGATGAAATCAAGGTTTCTCTGGGTAACAACGACCAAAAGGAATACGCGGCCAAAGTGGTCGGTGCCGACCCGGTCACCGATATTGCCGTGTTGAAAATCAACGCGACCGGTCTGCCGGCCATCACCCTGGGAGACAGCGACCAGTTGGAGGTGGGCGATGTGGTGCTGGCGCTGGGCAATCCCTTCGGAGTTGGCCAAAGTGTGACGATGGGCATTGTCAGTGCGCTGGGCCGTCGGGTGGGCAGTCCCACTGGAGGCTATGCCATCCAGGATTTCATTCAGACCGATGCCGCCATCAACCCCGGCAATTCCGGCGGCGCGCTGATTGACGCCGAGGGCCGGCTCATTGGCATCAACACCATGATCAAAAGCAGCACCTACGGCAATGAAGGCGTGGGATTTGCCGTGCCCATCAACCTGGCCCGCCATGTAATGGACCGGCTGATTGCCCACGGCAGCATCACGCACGCTTATCTCGGTATTCTGATGCAGGACCTCACGCCGGATTTTGCCGAAGAATTTGGCGTGCCGGATCAAAAATATGGCGTGCTGGTGCAGAATGTCCAACCCGGCAGCCCTGCCGACAAGGCGGGCATTGAAGCCGGCGACATCATCATTGACTTCAATGGCAAACCGGTGCGGAACGGTCAGGCTTTGCAAATGGCCGTTTCCGAAAGCAACCCGGACACTGAAGTGGCGATTAAATTGATTCGCAATGGCCAGACCAAGACCGTGCGCGTCAAGTTGGGCATATTGCCCGGTGAAACCGCTGGCAACCAGAATGGCCAGATGGGAAACCGCGCCGCCAACTATGATCAACTGGACGGAGTGACGGTGGATGATTTGACGCCTGATGCCCGTCAACAGTTGCAAATTCCCGACAATGTCAAAGGCGCCCTGGTGACCAACGTGGACCCTGATTCCAACGCGGCCGACGCCGGCTTGCAGGTTAACGACGTGATCATGGCCATCAACCGTCATCCCGTCAGCAACGCCTCCGAGGCGGTCAACGTTTGCAATCACGCCACCACTGACCATATCCTGCTGAAAATCTGGCGCCGCGACAACGGCATGGCCGGCACGCTCTTCCTGAGTGTGGACAACACCAAACGTCCGAAGCAGTGATTCGTTGAATTCCCGGATGGTGGAATCGGGAAATGCGGATTGATTTTCGCATTTCACGTTTTATTTTCACTCGTCAAACCGGCTGAAGGATGCGACGCCGGTGACGGTTCAACGAATCGCCAACCCATGCCCGTCCAATACAAAGATTACTACGAAATTCTCGGCGTGCCGCGGGGAGCCAGTGATGCCGAGATCAAACGAGCCTTTCGCAAACTGGCCCGCGAATATCATCCGGACGTTGCCCAGGACAAAAAACGCGCCGAGGAAAAATTCAAGGAGATCAACGAGGCTTACGAGGTCCTCTCCGACCCCGAAAAACGCAAACGCTATGACGAACTGGGGTCGGATTGGAAAGCCGGCGCCGAATTTCGTCCGCCGCCCGGCTGGGAAAGTTTCGCCGGCAGCCGGGCCTTTCGCGGCGGACAACCGCGCACCGAGGAGTTTGAATTTCACTTTGGCGGCACCGGCTTCAGCGATTTTTTCGAGCAACTGTTCGGCTCCATGCGCGGCCGGCGCGGCGGTTTTGCCGGCTTCGGAAATCTGGATGAAGCGGAACCGGCCGAACGCGGGCGCGACGTGGAAGGCGACATTCTGGTCACACTCGAAGAAGCCGCGCACGGCTCCATTCGCACCGTCACCGTCCGTCATGATTCCCAGACCGAGACCTATCAGGTGCGCATTCCGCCCGGCGTGACCGAAGGCCAGAAATTGCGTCTGGCCGGTCGCGGCGAGCACGGAGTGGGGGGCGGGCGGGCCGGCGATCTGTATCTGCGCGTCCGGCTGGCCCGACATCCCGATTTTGAAGTGCAAGGCCACGATTTGATTTACGAGGCCGAGCTGGCTCCGTGGGAAGCAGCGCTGGGCACCGAGCTTTCCGTGCCCACGCTGAGCGGTCGTGTGAGCATCAAAATTCCGCCCGGCACGCAGAGCGGTCAGAAATTCCGTCTGCGCGGGCGCGGTCTGGCCGGCAAAGGCGATCTGTTTGTCGTCGCCAAAATTGTGGTGCCCACCCGGCTGTCCGAGACCGAAAAAAAATTGTGGGAACAGTTAAAACGCGAATCGCGATTCAATCCCCGCGACTGACCGCCTGCCCGGCCGTCGGCGCGGCGGAAGGCCCTTCCGCCGCCCGTTTCCAGCGCAGGCGCACCCGCCGGCCAATGTTCAGATTAAAACGTTGCGCCGCGGAACCGCCGTTGACGGCAATTTCCAGGAAACCGCTCGAACCGCGCACCGCTACCGCCTGCCCCGCCGGCACGGCTTGATAAAACGCCTTGACAGGACACCGCCGTCGTCCGCCGTCCCAAATGATTTCCCCGGCGTCGGCCGGTTCCAGTTGGGAAATTTCCAGATTAGTAATGGCGTTGCCAAAATGATCAATATACACCACCTCGCCGAGGAGGCCGTCGCGCCGGACCACCGGCTGCGGCCAGGGCCGCCGGACGAAATCGTTTTCCGCCGGCCCCAATCGCGCCGGGGAAACGCCCCGGCACAGATGCGCCGCCGCCGGCGCAAAAATGTCGCGTCCGTGGAAGGTTTGGCTGACGGGGCGCAGAAAGAATTTTTCATTCGTCAGCCGGCAGATGAATTTGATTTTTTCCCGCGCCAGCGCCCAGGATAACACGCCGTTGTCCGGCCCCACGAAAAAATAATCCGCCGTTTGCACGGCAATGGCCCCCCGCGCGCTGCCCACGCCGGGATCCACCACCGCCAGATGAACGGTGCCTTTGGGGAAAAACCGGCAACTGACCGCCAGCGCAAACGCGCCGCAGCCAATATCGCCGGGGGGAATTTCATGCGTCAAATCCACGATGGTGGCGCGCGGCGCCAGACTCAAAATCACCCCTTTCATCGTGCCCACAAACCAGTCCTGGACGCCAAAATCCGTGGTCAGCGTGATGAGTTGCACGCGGCCAATTTAGAATCCGCTGTCCCGCCCGTCAAACGGCGGGGAGCGGAAATTCCCCGGCGATGTTACGAATCAGGTGAGATTTTGCCTGGCGGCGGTCGGTCGGCCTCCGAAGCCGAGGCTTTCTTCAAAAATCCATTGACGGCCATCGGAAACCTTTGACCGGCTCGTGAAATTGAGTTATTCTGAAGCAATGTCAAACACCAAATCAAAACGCAAAGCCGCCCTTCTGGGACTGGGTTTGGATTCCGATGGCCACAAACGGATCACTTTGGGCGAAAATTTCGCGCTCTTCGGCGGCACGCAGGAAACTCACGAAATCATGACCGAAAAGGTCGTCAAGATCAACGAAAAGCTCAAGCGCCGCGGCAAGCAGCTCGAAACCCTCACCCGCCAGGAATTCGACGACATCGCCCGCGAAGTCGGTTTGACACGGCTCAAGCCGCCGGAAGCTCGTTGAGCGGGGGAGGCAATCCGTTGTCGGCGCCGACCATCCCCATTTTCTCCAGGGCGGCCCGCGTTTTTTCCGGTGTTTCGTGCAGGAAGGCCCTCCAGCCACGGGCCAGGCCGGCTTCGACGTTTTCCCGGCGGTCATCCAGATAAACGATGTCTGCGCCGCGCCGCCCGCAAAGAGCTTCCATCACTTCATAAATTTTCGTTTCCGGCTTCATCGCGCCCGCCCGATAGGAATAAACGTAGCCGTCGAAATGCCTGAAGAACGGGAAATTTCCGGCGATGTGTTCCACAGCCAGGTCGTTGGTGTTTGAGAAAATATAGGTTTTGAAGCCGCGCGCGCGCAGTGCGGCGTGGATGGCGATCATCGGGGGAATTTCGGTGAAGATATCGGCGAAATAACCGCTGAATTCGTCCAGTGAACCCTGGAATCCCACGGCCTGGCGAATGCCTTCAAAAAACTGGCGGCGGGTGATTTCACCGCGCTCGTACTGAACGATGAACGGCGAGGTGCTCAGGAAATCAGCCAGGTCCCGGGGCGGTCGGGTGCTGCGAGCAGCGATTTTACGGGCGGCCAGGCGGTAATCGAAATCCACCAGCACCTTGCCGAGATCGAAAACAACGACGGGGTTCATGTTCAAAATCGCGCCATGCAGGGCCGCGGTGTCCGTTTCCGGACCTGGTCATTCGGGTTTTGCCATGTCTCTCCGCCCTTCCAGGGCGCGGCTCAAGGTCAGCTCGTCGGCGGATTCCAATCCGCTGCCGGCCGGCAGACCGTAGGCGATACGGGAAATCTTCAGACCCGGCCGTGCCAGGCGCCGGGCCAAATACGAGCTGGTCGCGTCGCCTTCCACATCGGTGCTCAAGGCGATAATGACTTCGCGAATGGGTTCATGGGCGAGGCGGTTTTCCAGTTCGACAATGCGCAAATCTTCCGGCTCCACGCCGTCCAGCGGCGAAATTTTCCCGCCCAGGACGTGGTATTTGCCGCGGAACGAGCCGGTCCGTTCGATGCTCAAAATGTCCACCGCGCGTTCGACGACGCAAAGGACGGCGGCGTCGCGTTGCGTGTTTGTGCAAATGGCGCAGGGCGACACTTCCGTCAGCGCGCCGCAGGTTTCGCAGAAGCGGATTTTCCGGCGCGCCTGGAGCAGGGCCTCGACAAGTTCCTGCACGGTGTCGTCGCCGGTTTGAACCAGATGCAGCGCGATGCGTTCGGCCGAACGCGGGCCGATGCCGGGCAATTTGCTCAGCACGGAGATGAGCGCGGAAATGGAGCCGGGCAACATGATGGAGTTGTGCAATCGCTGAACGGTTGAATCGCACCCCGGGCCAATCCAAACGAGCGATTCAACGTTCCGTGAATTCCGTTTTAGCCGAACCCGGGCAGATTCAGGCCGGCCGTAATTTTGCCCATTTCGGTATTGTAAATATCTCTGGCCTGGGTGAGGGCTTGGTTGACGGCGGAGAGGATCATATCCTCCAGCAGCGAGGCGTCCGACGGATTAAGCGCCTGCGGGTCTATTTTAATCGCCGAAATCGTTCCGTCGCACCGGGCAACCACTTTGACGGCTCCGCCGCCGCTGGTGGCTTCGACTGTGCGGGCGGCGAGCTGTGCCTGCACTTGCTGCATCTGCTGTTGCATCCGCGCCGCCTGTTTCATTAATTTTCCGATGCTCGACATGTTTGCCGTGAGGTTAAAGGGTGGAACGGAAGTTCAGGCACGCACCTCGACAATCTGGCCTTTGAAAATTTCCAGCGCGCGCTGGATCAACGGGTCGTTTTTGAAGTCGCTCTTACTCATCGGTGCGGACAGTTTTTCCTTCGACGGTGCCGCGGGCGCCGCCACCGAGGCCGCCGGCGTTTCGGACGGAGCGGTGATGGCCGCGGCGGGCAGGTTTCGGGGTGGAGGTGCCGGGGTCTCCGTTTTTACAAATTTAATCCGGCAGTTGGGCCAGCCCAGTTCAGCCAGTTTGGTTTGCAGCAGCGTATGATGCCGGGGAACATCCACCAGCCCCAGATGGTTTTCAAATTCGGAGTCGAAGCCGATCACCAGGACGTTTTTCTCAAAGGAGAGGGGACGCGCTTCAAGCAGATAGGTTTTTACAAACTGGCTGGCGCGTCCCACGGCGCCGACCAATTGGGTCCACAGCGCGGATAAATCCGAAGGCGCCGGGTCGCGCGAGGGCGGAACCGATAAATCGGCCACACTCCGCTCAACCTTTTCCCGCGGGACCGGCCGGGCTGCGGTTCCGGTTTTACGCGCGGCGGGGGCGGGTGTTGCGGATGACTCGCCGGTGTTGTTTGAGCCGCCGCGCAGATGGTTCAATTGTTTTAACACGCTGTCAATCGGCAGTGCGTTCCGGGCTTCGATGGCCTTGATCAGCGCCACTTCGACGAGGATTTTTCGGGACATGGCGTCGCGCAGGCGCAGTTCGGCATCCGTCAAAACTTCCAAAATGCGGGTGAGTGCCTCGGCGCCGGCCAGGGGAGATTGTTCCTGGAGCGCCGCGGCTTCGGCCTCGGAGACTTCCAACAGTTGCCGGTCGCCGCGCGAAAGCTGGAAGACCAGGAGATTGCGGAAGTGATTCAGCAGGTCGGAGAGCAACCGGCCCAAATCCTTGCCGCCGTGCGCCAGCTCATTCAACTGCGCCAGCGCCGCCGGAATTTCGCCGGTCAAAACGGCCCGGCTTAAATCCAAAATCTGGCTTTGCGCCGCCAGGCCAAACATGGCAAGCACGTCGGCTTCCTCGATCCTGTCGCCGCAAAAGCTGATGAGCTGGTCCAGCGTGGATTCGGCGTCGCGCAACCCGCCGTCGGCGCCGCGGGCGATGGCGTAAAGTGCCGCGTCGTCAATCTTCACCTTTTCCAGTTGGGCGATGCGGGCCAGGTGCTGAACGATGAGCGCGGCGGGAATGCGTCGCAAATCAAACCGCTGACAGCGCGAAAGAATCGTGGGCGGCAGCTTTTCGGGGTCGGTGGTGGCAAAGAGAAAAACGACGTGGGCTGGCGGTTCCTCCAGCGTCTTGAGCAGGGCGTTGAAGGAGGAGTTGGACAGCATGTGGACTTCGTCAATCAAATAGAGTTTCACCCGGCCGGACGACGGGGCGTATTTGACGTGGTCAATGATGATGTCGCGGATTTTTTCGACCTGCGTGTTGGAGGCGGCGTCGAATTCCAGCATGTTCAGGTTATTGCCGGCCATGATGGAACGGCATTCGTCGCAGACGTCGCAGGGCGTCTGCGTTGGTCCCTGGACGCAGCGCAGGCACTTGGCAAAGATGCGGGCGATGGTCGTCTTGCCCGTGCCGCGCGGACCGCAGAACAGATAAGCGTGCGCAATGCGGTTGCGGGCAATGGCATTGGCCAGCGTTTGCGTGACGTGTTCCTGCCCGACCACATCGGCGAAACGCTGCGGGCGGTATTTGCGGGCGATGACCTGATAACTCATTCGAACGCGGATTTTGGCGTGCGAAGCGCGGCGTCCGGGCAGGGTGTCGTTGCTTCCGCCTCCGGCCAGCCGCTTTCACTATTCTCATGCCAGGGTGACCGCGGCAAATGTCGAGCAAACTACCGTTGCTGCCTTCCGGCCCTGGCGGGGTTCGTCAGTCCACATTCCGCGGGCCCTGGCGCACAGAATGTGCCGCAACCGGCGCCGGGCTTCAATCCCGAATTTATGATTTGCCATTTAGGCTTGAAAATTCCCTTCCGCCCACAAATCGTAAGCCAACACGAATCCCGCTATGAACGCCTCGAGCCAGAGCTACGAAGGCTACGCTGCTCATCCCGATCTTGGCGAGGGAACGGTCGCCGGACGGGTCTTCATTGCTCCATGGAAGCTGTGTTTTGTCGCCGACACGGGCCGGCTGGAAATCCCGTTGGACCGCGTGGCGGTGGAATTCACGGAAAAGGACGGGCCGGTGGGTTTCAGCCATTTCGAGCAGCCGGACGTGAAATTTTTCACGTTCGACGGCGCGATTTTGCGGGACGGGGCGCTGTTGCGCGCGCCGGGCATCCGCGCGCAGGTGCGGGCGAGGTTGCAGCGCGACGACCTGAAACAGCGCTGGCGGCTGGTGCTCTACGCGTTCGCCGCGTGCGTTTTGATTGCGTGGCTCGGTTCGCTGGCGACGGGCGCGGCGATGCGCGCCGTGGTGAGCCGGATTCCGCTGTCCTGGGATGCGAAGGAAGGCAACGCGCTGATCAAAAAACTGGAGAAAAACTCCCGTTCGTCACCGATTCCAATGCCGTGGCGCAGTTGACCGCCTTTGCCGCGCCGCTGACGCGGGAAATTCCAACCAACCGTGTGCAGTTCCAGTTTCACATTCTCGCCGATCCGGACGCGAATGCGTTTGCGCTGCCCGGCGGCCACGTCGTGGTCACTACCGGTCTGCTGAAGCTGGCGGATCGGCCGGAGGAATTGCTCGGCGTGCTGGCCCACGAAATGGCGCACGTGACGCAGCGGCACGCGCTGCGACACGAGATTTCAGGGCTCGGGCCGATCTACCTGGTGCGGATTCTCACGGGCGGCCGCAACCGGGCGTTGGAAGCACTGGCGTTTCCATCCGAACTGCTGGCCTACGAGAGTTTTTCCCAGGAATACGAACGCGAAGCCGACGCGGTGGGCTGGAATTATCTGGTCGCCGCCCATGTCAATCCGCATGGCATGATTGATCTGTTCCGTAAACTCGAAGCGCAGGAAGTCCCAGCAGGCAATGAGCGCGAGCATCCGGCATTTGACAGCCA
>DASRCU010000181.1:0-2843 GCA_035652955.1 Verrucomicrobiia bacterium
ACCATGAGGCTGGCACTGGTCAGGATGCCTTCGCGATGGGCGCGGATGACGGCGGCATTGACGGAGGGCGAGAGGCCGAAATCATCGGCGTTGACAATCAGGCGGCGGCGGGGGGACGGTTTTGGGGCTGATGGGGGCATCTTACGGTGTTCCGTAATTGGAAGTCGTTGCGCCCAGGGCAGCGCGCAGCCACGAACGAAAAATCAGCGCCAGCTTGTGCGGACGGCTCAACCGGACGGGTTGCCGGCCGAAGATGTCGAATTGGGCGCGCTCCAGTCTTTGCAACAACCGCCAGTACACGGCGCCCATCAATTCGGCGGGAGCCATCGCCCGCCGGTCCTCATCAGGCAGCGTCAGCCGGGCCAGCGAATAAAAACTGCGCGCGCGGTCGGCCACCCTGCCGGCCAATTGACGGAAACGCTCGGAGTATTGGCCCTGCAGGATTTCCGCTTCGGTGACCTGGAACTGTTTCAATTCGGTTCGCGGCAGATAAATGCGTCCACGCGCGGCGTCGCTCGGGATGTCCCGCAGGATGTTGGTCAACTGGAGCGCCCGGCCCAGGTAAACGGCATAGTCGCGGGTCGCCGGATTCCGGTAGCCGAAAATTTCGATGCTCAGGAGGCCGACGACGGAAGCCACGCGGTGACAGTAAAGCTCCAGTTGCTCGAAGGTTTCGTAGCGGTGGATGTCCAAATCCATTTCACAACCTTTGATCAGTTCGTCAAACCACTCGAAGCGCAGATGGAATTGCTGGATGACGGGTTGCAAATCGCGATTCACCGGAAACAGGGGCGGCTGGTTTTGGCAGGCGCGTTTGACGTCGGCGCGCCATTCGGCCAGTCGGGCGCGGCGTTGTTCCACCGGCGCGGCGTCCTCATCGGCGATGTCATCCACCTCACGGCAGAAGGCGTAAAGGGCGGACATGGCATCGCGTTGGGGACGCGGCAGCAGCACAAAGGCCAGCGCCAGGTTTGAAGCGCTGTTGCGGGTGATGGCGCGGCTGTGAAGCATCAGGGCGGGGGCGGAGGCGGGGGCGATTTTTCGTCGCGAATGGGCGGCAGGCCGCCGGTTTGAGCCAGGGTGGGATTGAGCGGCCGGTGTTCGCGGCGACGGCGCCGGCGGCGCGAGGAACTGAACCAATGCCGGTCGCCGCCGGAGCCGGCTGAGAACGCTTCCTCGTGATGATGGTGGTGATGGTGGTGATGACGATGTTTCCGGTGGCGCCGGGGCTGGTGGAAGACCAGGACCCAGAAAAACAACAGGAGGCTCAGCAGGGCAATGGCGCCGAGAACGATGAGGAAATCCAGCCAGCCCGGCCAGGTATGCTGCGAGGGGAGGATGACGCCGTTGTTCATGAGTGATCTCCGGTTTCACGAATCGCGCCGCCGGGGTTCAGGTCCAGCCGCTGCATGCGGTAGCGGAGCGAATGGCGCGTGAGTTTGAGCCGTTCGGCGGCGCGCGTCAGGTTGAAGTCGCTTTGCGCCAGCGCTTCGGAAATCAGTTCGCGTTCCAGTCGGGCCAGCGTTTCGTCCAGCGATTCCTCCCGTTCGGGTGTGGCCGGTGCGGGCCGGGTCAGGCGGGTTTCGACGGAGAAATCCGGCAGGCTGGTGGGTTGAATTTCGCGTGTCGTTTCCAGAATCAGCGCGCGTTCGACGGCGTTGCGGAGTTCGCGCACGTTGCCGGGCCAGCGATGCGCCAGCAATTTTTGCCGCGCGCCGGCGGAAAAACCGGTGACATTTTTGTTCATCGTCGTGCGGAACTGGCTCAGAAAATGTTCCGCCAACAGCAGGACGTCGTCGCCGCGTTCGCGCAACGGCGGCAGAAGCAGTTGCACGACGTTGAGGCGATGAAACAAATCCTCGCGGAAATCGCCGGCGGCGATGGCTGCTGCGAGGTCGCGATTGGTGGCGGCGAGCAGGCGGACGTTGACGCGGCGTTCTTCGGTGCCGCCGACGCGCGTGAAGGTGCCGTCTTCCAGGAAGCGCAGCAGTTTGGCCTGCAACGGCTTGCTCATGTCGGCGATTTCATCCAGAAAAATGGTGCCGCCGTCGGCTTCCTCGACGCGGCCGATTTTTTGTTTGAGGGCGCCGGTGAAGGCGCCTTTTTCGTGGCCGAACAATTCGCTTTCCAGGAGGGTTTCGGGAATGGCGGCGCAGTTGAGGCGCACATAATTTTTTTCGCGGCGCCGGCTCAACCCATGCAGTGCGCCGGCGACCAGTTCCTTGCCGGTGCCGCTCTCGCCCAGAATCAGCACCCGCGCATCGGTCGGCGCGACGGTCTGGATCAATTTCCGCAGTTCCCGCATGGGGGGCGATTCACCCACGATCTGGTCGAGGGAGACCACTCCGCCGGCGCGGGCGCGGAGTGCGGCATTTTCGCATCGCAGCCGGTGGTGTTCGGCGCAGCGGGCCACGGCGTGCAGCAATTCCTCCGGCGCAAATGGTTTGGCCAGATAGTCTATCGCGCCGGCCTTGATGGCTTCCACGGCCAGCCTGGGGGTGGCGTAGGCCGTGATCAGGAGCACGGGCAGCTCGGGCCATTGGTGGCGGACCCGACCGAGAAATTCGTAACCGTTCATGCCGCCGAGCCGGGCGTCGGTAATGACCATCAGGCACTCTTCGCGCGCCAGCCAATCCAAGGCTGCCTCGGCGGAGTCCACGGCCTGGGCAGCGTAGCCTTCATCCGACAACATCGTCTGCAGAGACAGGCGCATGTTGCGCTCGTCGTCCACGATCAACACCGGCGGCAGAGGCAGACTCATGGCTTCACGATAAACACCAAACATTCGGCATTCTGTCCTTCCCTGGGCGGATACAGCCGCGGTAGACAGGACCTGCGCGGCG
>DASRCU010000182.1:0-19716 GCA_035652955.1 Verrucomicrobiia bacterium
CGCACACCCATTGAGCGCATCGTGCTGGGCGGGCGCGGCACCTATTTCTGCCCCGGCTGCCAGCGGTGTTGAAGTGGCCCGATGTCTCAGCGAGCCGAAAGGGAACGGCCGGGAGGCGAGGCTGGAGCCGCGGTTTGAGCCGTCAATTCCGAAACTGCCGAGGGACGCGCCGTTTCCTCCACCGGCAGCGTGAGAGTGAAGGTCGAACCTTTGCCGGGCTCGCTGCGCACGTCAATGACGCCGCGATGTTCCCCGGCGATGCGCCTGGAAATGGCCAGCCCCAGACCGGTGCCGTTCTTCTTTGTCGTAAAAAACGGCTCGAAAAGCCGCGCCAGATTTTCCGGGGTAATGCCCACGCCGCTGTCCCGAAAATGAATTTTCAGCAAGGGCGCGCCCCCTTCGCCCGGAACCGTTTCGGTGCTGACCGACAGTACGCCGTTGACGCCCATGGCTTCGAGGGCGTTGAGCAGCAGGTTCATGAACACCTGCTGCAGTTGCGCCTCGTCGCCGCGTACGGTGTCCGGACGGGCCTGATAACTTTTTTGCAGCGAAATCATCTTGGCGCCGAACTGATGCTGCAGGAGGCGAAGTGAATGGTCCAGCAATTCATGGACGCTGATCACGGCGAACGCCTCCGGCCGCGGCGCAACAAACCGCAGCATCTGGGTGAGGAGGAGATTGATGCGCTGCAATTCGTGCCCCACGATGGCGGTCAACTCGGCGTCGGGATTTTTCTGGGCCAGCAAATCCACAAAGGTCTTGACCGCCACCAGACCGTTTTTGATTTCATGCGCCATGCCCGCCGACAGGGTGCCCAGGCCCGCCAGGCGGTCCAATCGCCGGATGTTTTGTTCAAAGACCGGCGCCGAGGAAAAATTATTGAGCACCACCACCACCTGAGATTGAGTGCGCTTTTTGACCGGCAGGATGCTGGCGCGAAGCAGAACGGCGCCGCGCGGCGTTTGCACAATGATCTCCCGGTTCATCAGCGGCCGGCCGGTTCGATCGGCGGTGCGAATCCACTCCGGCAGCGGCACCGGCAGGGAATCCAGCGGCAGGTTCCGCAACTGCGCCGCCGGCGTTTGCAGATGGGCGGCAGCTTCCGCGGTGCAGGCAATCACGGCCCGACGCCGCCCCTGCACGCCCACCACAAGAACGCCGCAGGCCAGACATTCATTCAAGAGACTGGCTGGGCTGCCGCTGGGGCTTTTGCCGGGTTCCTTGCTGGAGCTGCCGGTTGACATGGACCAATTCAACAACAATTTGACGGATACCCGCCGACCCTCACTTTCATGTCCTGAAACTTCCGGACGAGATGAACTTAAACGTTTTTCCGCAGAGCAACCAACAAAAAAACACTTGCGCCGGCCCAGGGCTTCCACGCAGGGTTTCGAACAGGTGCTGCGACCACCGCCGAAGTTTTTCCCGCAGACAACCGATCCGGCATCCCACCCGGCCGACCCGCCGGCACGCCCGAAGCGCCGGGGATGGCTTGAGCCAAATCTCCCATCGCGAGGCCGGCGTTTTGTCGCTGGCATTTGCAGGGCAACTGATTAGCCTGTTGCCGGATGAAAAAAAAATTTGACTCCATCGAATCCGTCCTGGACGACCTTCGCCAGGGCAAAATGGTCATTGTCGTGGACGATGCCGACCGCGAAAACGAAGGCGACCTGATCATGGCCGCACAATTCGCCACGCCGGCGGCGATCAATTTTATGGTCAAACACGGACGCGGTCTGATTTGCGTGCCCACCACGAGTGAACGGCTGGAACAATTGGGCATCGAACGGATGGTTCGCCAGAACCGCGAGACGTTCAAAACCGATTTTCAGGTGAGCGTGGACGCCGCCCGCGGCATCACCACCGGCATCAGCGCCGCCGACCGCGCCCGAACCATCCAGGTGATGGCTTCGCCCACCGCCGTGCCGGATGATTTGGTGCAACCCGGCCACATCTTTCCCCTGCGCGCCCGCCCTGGCGGCGTGCTCCAGCGCGCCGGCCACACGGAAGCCGCCGTGGATCTGGTCAGGCTCGCCGGCTGCCGGCCGATTGGCGTGATTTGCGAAATTTTAAATGACAACGGCACCATGGCGCGGCTGCCGGAACTGAAGAAGTTTGCCAAAAAATTTGGCCTGAAAATCTGTTCCATCGCCGATCTGATCCATTACCGCCGCACGCGCGAAAAGCTGGTCGAAAAGATCGAAGTTGTCCGGCTGCCCACCGATTACGGCGATTTTGATCTGCATTTGTACCGCTCGAAAATTGACGGCCAGCATCATCTGGCGCTCGTCTGCGGCGACGTGGCCGGTCGGGAAAACATCCTGGTGCGTGTGCACAGCGAGTGTTTGACCGGAGACGTGTTTGGCTCGCGCCGCTGCGATTGCGGCCCGCAATTGCATCAGGCCATGCGCCAGGTGGCCGAGGCCGGCCGCGGCGTGATCGTGTATATGCGGCAGGAAGGCCGCGGCATCGGTCTGGCCCCCAAAATCAAGGCCTACAAATTGCAGGAACAGGGTTACGATACAGTCGAAGCCAACCGGCAGCTTGGCTACGGCATGGACTTGCGCGAATACGGCCTGGGCGCGCAAATTCTGTGTGACCTCGGCCTGAAAACCATCCGGCTGCTGACAAACAACCCCAAAAAAGTTGTCGGCCTGGAAGGCTACGGGCTGAAAATCGTCGAGCAGGTGCCGATTCGAATCAAACCCAATCCGTACAACGAACGGTATTTGAAGACCAAACGGGAAAAAATGGGACACCTGTTGTAAGTCGGGGTCTCCGGAAACGGCCTTCAGACCGCCCCGGCGGTGCCAGACGAGCTTAACTTCTTCGCGTATTCGGACAGTTGCCTTTCCAGTTCGGCGAGACGCTGTTCGAGTTGACGGCGCTCGTCGCGGTGCTCGTCCATCTCCATTGGCGGAAACATGGATTCAGCGTAGTACGGCAGGTGGCCGCTGGTCAGATACATTTTCTGGCGAGCGATGTGAGGCGTTCTGACGCGCACGTATCCGGCGGCAAATTCCGTTTCCCTGGCCAGTTTCTCCAGTTCCTCTGCCAGGGCCGCGCCTTTGGGCAGCCACAAAGGCAGGCCGGGACCGACGTATTCGGGATCCAGAATGAACAATCCCATCTCGGCGCCGATTTTGCGGTGATCCCGTTTCTTGCTCTCTTCGAGCAGGGCAAAGTAATCCTCCAGTTCTTTGCGGGTTTTGAAGGCGGTGCCGTAAAGGCGCTGGAGCTGCGGATTGCGCTCGTCCCCTTTGTAATACGCGCTGGCCACATGGGTCAGTTTGAAGGCGCCGATGTTGCCGGTGCGCATCACGTGCGGCCCGGCGCACAGATCCAGAAAATCGCCGTTGCGATACAAGGAAATCGGCTCGGTGGCGGGAATATTTTGGATGATGTCCAGTTTGAATTTGCTCGGCTGCGGCCGTTCGCCGAGCGCCCCCAGCCGTCCTTTCCGGGCCAGCTCAAGCGCCTCCTCGCGGCTGACAATGATTTTTTCAAACGGGTGGTTTGCCTGGATTTCCTTTTTCATCTCTTCCTCGATGCGCGGGAAATCGTCAGGCGAGATGCGATGCGCCAGCTCCACGTCGTAATAAAACCCGTTTTCCACAGGTGGCCCGGCGGCAAACTGCGCGTCCGGCCACAGGCGCAGAATGGCCGTGGCCAGCACGTGGGCGCAGGAATGGCGAAGGCGTTCCAACTCGGTCATCCGGGCGCGCTCGTCAAGCGTTTTCCTGCCCTTCAAATCTTTCTCCTCAACAGCCATGCGGAAATTCAATCACAATAACATCGGCAAACAAAGCCCAAACGAGGGCTGAAAATTACCGCCGCCCTCCCGCTTTTTGCTGAATCGGAAAACTCATCGCCCGCCGCCGTCACTCTTTTGAGTTTCACGAATCATCCGATCAATAATCGTAAAGCCCGCTGTCGCGCGTGTAGCCGCCATCTGCAGCCCCTTCTTCGCCACCGCCAAACATATTGTCCAGAACGTCGCCCAGGTCGGCTTCGACTTTCTCCGGGTCTTCGCCGGCTTCGAGTCGTTTAATGGCCGCGTCCAACTCCTTCGGCACGGCGCCGGGAGGCATGATCTCCCTCATTTTTTTCATCACGTGGGCCATGTGACGCGGATTGTTTTCGTCCAGATGTTCCATGTCGCGTTCCAATTCCCGCATGGCGCGTTCGACGCGCGGATTGTCAAAATCCGGCAGCGGCGGCTCGCCGGCCTGGTCTTCGTCTCCAGCTCCGGACTTGCTGAAACGGCGCGACAAGGCGAAGCGGCTGACCTGTTTTTCCAGGTCTCTGTTTCCACATCGGGGACAGACCGGTGAGTGCGCGGGATTCACGCGTTTGGAGAGAAAGCTGAAAATCCTTCGGCACCTGGGACAGGCAAACTCGTAAATCGGCATGAAACAAAATTGCGCCGCTTGTCGCGCGTCGTCAAGCGGCGCGGAACATCAGCTCAATCGCATCGGCATAACAACGTAAAGGAAGGGTCCGTTGACTTTCAGCACGCCCGGACTCAGTTCGTCAATCAGTTCAAAAAATACCTCATCCTCATCCAACGCTGCAAGCACCTCGATGAGATATCGCGGGTTGAAGGCGATGGCCATCTCCTTCCCCTTGTAATTGATCGCCAGTGATTCCCGCCCCTCGCCAACCTCCGGTGAATTGGCGGTGATGGAGAGATTGTTTTTAGTGAACGTGAGCTTGACCGAATTGGCCTTCTCGCTGGTCATGATCTCCGCCCGCCGCAGCGCTTGCAAAAATTCCTCGCGCACCAACGTCACCCGCTCCTTGGCTTCTGTGGGAATGACCTGCCGATAGTTCGGGTAATTGCCTTCGATCAGCTTGGTGATGAGCAGGACGGAAAACTCCTTCTCGCCCTTGAGCGTGAACGCCGCCTGATTTTCACTGAATTTAATCTCTACTTCTCCATTTTCCTGAAGCAGGCGGTTCAGTTCGCCAACGGCCTTGGCCGGCACAATGAATTCGGCGCTGCTTTTTTCGGGAATTTCCACCTCCTCATCCACCAGCGCCAACCGGCGCCCATCAGTCGCCACCATCGTCATTTTGTGATCCTTGAGGCTGATGAAAATGCCGTTCAGGACGTAGCGGGACTCGTCGGTGGAGATGGCAAAGGAAGTCTTGCGCATCATGGCCTTGACGGTTTCCTGCGGCAGCAGGACTTTCCTGTCATCCTTGAATTTCGGAAGCGGCGGAAATTCATCCGCACTCAGGCCATGAAGCTTGTAGAACGAGGAACCACAGTGCACGGCCGTCATGTTTTTGTCATCAGTCTCCAGCTCTATTTCGTTGCCATTCAACTCGCGCACGATGCTGAACAGTCTTTTGGCTGGAATCGTCGTGGCCCCGCTCTTCTTGACCTTCGCCTCCACGGAGCACGAGGCGGTCACATCCAGGTCCGTCGCGGTGAATTCGACCCGGTCCTTTTCGGCGCGCAGAAGCACATTGGAAAGAACCGGCAGCGTCGTGCGGGTGCTGATGATATTTTGGACGGCCTGCAGACCGGTGAGAATTTGCTCCTTGGAAATGATCAGGTTCATGCGCGGATATTATTATTTCTTTCTGCTGAATTTCTCACAGTATTATGGGCTGTGAATAAGCCAAACAACTTTGTGTGTCAAGGCGGTCATCAAGGTCGTCACAGTATTTTTAAAGCTCTCGAACTTTTGACAATTCAGGATAAGGGAGAGCCGGAGAATGAAAAGACAAAGTTCTTCACAATGTTGACCATTCATTCACAGAAATTCAGGCGTCTTTTGGCAGGTTGTTGGGCAACGCCGGGACTGGCAGCGGCGGACAATTTCCGGGAGCGCCACACAAACAAACTTAATTTCCTCCGCGGTTGTCTCGCGGCCCAGGGAGAAACGGACGAGGGAGTTGGCCAAACTTCTTCTGCCTGTGGCCGAAATCACGTGCGACGGTTCCAAGGAACCGGCGGAGCAAGCCGAGCCTGAAGAAGCGCAGATTCCTTCAACATCCAGCCCCGCCAGCAAGGCAATGCTGTCTGTGCCCTGGACGACAAAGGAAACCGTGTTGGAAAGAGCTCCGCTTCGAGGACTGACCAGTTCGCAGCCGCTTATTTTTTCAATGGAAGCGGCCAGTTGCTTCGCCAGCGGCTCCAGTTCTGAACGATCGAAAACCGGTGGTTTGACGAACCTTTCCAGAGCGGCCACCAAGCCAGCGATGCCGGCCAGATTCTCCGTGCCGGCCCGACGTTCATTCTCATGTCCGCCTCCAAAAAGGATCGGATCGGGATGCAGAGGCGATCTGACCCAGAGCAGACCCGCTCCCTTCGGGCCGTGGAATTTGTGGGCGCAGATGGAAACCAGGTCCGCATTGAACTGGTGAATGTCTTCTACCGGTTCCTTGCCGAACCACTGCACGGCGTCGGTATGAAACAAAACGCCGCATTCGCGGCAAACTGCTCCCAGTTCGGCAACGGGTTGGAGGGTGCCGATTTCGTTGTTTGCCGCCATGATGGAAACCAGGATCGTGTCGTTGCGAATGGCGCGTTTCAAATCCTCCGGCGAAACACGACCCTCGGCGTTCACCGGAAGGCGGGTGACCGCAAAACCCTCGTTTTTTTCGAGGTAATCGAAGCAGTGCAGAACAGCGTGATGTTCGACGGCGGAAGTGATGAGATGGCGACCTTTGGATTTCAACAGCCGGGCGGTGCCGAAGATTGCGAGGTTGTTGGCCTCGGTTCCGCCGCTGGTGAAGATGATTTCGCCGGGTTTGGCGCCGAGAAATCGGGCGGCCCGCTCGCGCGCCTCGTCCAGCAGCGCCCGCGCCTTGCGTCCGACGTGGTGGATGGACGAAGGATTGCCCCACACCTGGTCCAGGAACGGTAACATCGCCTCACGCACCGCCGGATCAAGCGGTGTCGTGGCGTTGTAATCCAGGTAAATAGTGCGCGGCATGGCGAAAAACATGTCAGACGCGAGGCGGGCTTTGGCCAGATCCCCGTCTCCGGCACTTTTTTTGCATTGAGCGGACAAAAATTGCAAATTGCAAATGCCGCAAGGTTTGACCCCCGTGCCGGTTTCGTTTATGATGTTCAATCTGCGGCGGAGGCCGGCCGAGGCAATTGACCGTCAAAAAATCGCAATTTACCGACAGCGGGCTTCCGCCGCAGGAATTAGTTTGTTTGACGATGGCAACGACTTTATCCACATCGCCGCCGGAAACCCGGCTGGACGCGCTGCCCCCAAAACAATGTGCGGTGGTGCGGCGGATTGAGACCGACGGCGACGACGTGCAGCGGCTCAAGGCGCTCGGCATTTGCGTCGGCCGCCGCCTGGAAGTGGTCCGTTCCGGCGACCCGCTCATCGTGCGCGTCTTCGGTTCGCGGGTGGGATTGTCTGCCGCGCTGGCTTCGCGGGTATGGCTGGAGGTTTGCGCGCCGGACCATTGCGCGTTGCGGGAAACGCAGGCGCATGAATGAGACCTTGAACAGTTCACCCGCACCGGCCTGTTGCGAACCATCGTCGCCGCCGCCGGTGCCGCATCACGCCTTTACCGTCGCGCTCGTCGGCAATCCCAATGCCGGCAAGACCACCTTGTTCAACGCCCTGACCGGTTTGCGGGCCAAGACGGCCAATTTCCCCGGCACAACTGTCGAACGTCGCGTGGGCCGGGTCCGGCTCGGCGAAAAACAGATCGTGTTGGTGGATTTGCCCGGCCTTTACAGCCTGGAAAGTTCGTCGCCGGAGGAAAAAATCGCCAGCGACGCCCTGCGCGGGCGGTTGGAAAATCATCCCGCCCCCAACGCGGCGCTCGTGGTCGCTGACGCCACCAACCTCGAGCGGAATCTGTTCCTGGTCAGCCAGGTGCTGGAGTTGGACTGCCCGGTTATTGTAGCGTTGAACATGATGGACATGGCGCGGCGCGAGGGCATTCACATTGACGTGGCGAAGTTGCGCGCCGAACTGGGCTGTCCGGTCATTCCCATTTCCGCGCGCTCCGGCCTCGGCCTGGCCGAGCTCAAGCAGGAATTGGAACGGCTCGCCACCGGCAAAAAATCCGCCGTGGCCGCGCGCGCCAAACCGGCTTGCGCCCTCGGCTGTGCCGGCTGCCCCTACCAGGCGCGTTACGAATGGACGGAGAAAATTTCGATGCGGGTGATGAACGCTGCCGAGGCGCGGCGCTCGGCGCGGACGGAAAAGTTGGATGAAATTTTCACGCATCCGGTCGCCGGCGTGGTGGTTTTTCAAATCGTGATGCTTTCGCTTTTTGCGCTGATTTTCTGGGTGGCGCAGATTCCCATGAATTTGATCAGCGCGCTGTTTGAAAATCTGGGGGCATGGGTTGCGGCGCACACGCCGGCGGGCGATTTTCAAAGCTTGCTGGTCAACGGCGTGATCGGCGGCGTCGGCGGAGTGCTGGTCTTTCTGCCTCAGATTTGCATTTTGTTTTTGGCGCTGTCGCTGTTGGAGGACACGGGCTATCTGGCCCGTGCGGCGCTGGTGATGGACCGGATCATGCGGCGGCTGGGGCTGCCGGGCAAGGCGTTTGTGCCGATGCTCTCGGCGCATGCCTGTGCGATTCCGGCCATCATGTCCACGCGCGTCATTGAGAATCCGCGCGACCGTCTGCTGACCATTCTCATCACGCCGCTGCTGACCTGTTCGGCGCGAATTCCGGTTTATGCGATGGTGACGGCGCTGTTGTTTCCGCACTCACCGTTCAAGGCGGCGCTGGTGTTCACCGGGGCCTATGCCACCGGGGCGCTGGCGGCGGTGGGGGCGGCGCTGGTGTTCAACCGCACGATCCTGCGCGGCGGCAGCCGGCCGCTGTTGATTGAACTGCCGCCGTATCGTTTGCCCAGTCTGCAAACGGCGTTGCTGACGGCGTTCGACCGCGCGAAAATTTTCGTCAAACAGGCCGGCACCATCATCCTGTTGGCCTCGCTGGTGCTCTGGGGTTTGTCGCATTATCCGCACTCGCCCCCGCCGCCGGCGGCCGTGGCGCTGGAGCAACAGGCCGGCCAGTTGGACCAATCCGGCCAAACCTCGGCGGCGGCGCAACTTCGGGCGGAGGCCGACCATTTGACGCAACAATCAGCCTTGCAAAATTCCGCCGCCGGACGCATTGGACGTTTCATCGAACCGGTGCTCCGTCCGCTGGGTTACGACTGGCAGATCGGCATCGGCATTCTCAGTTCATTTGCCGCGCGCGAGGTCATCGTCTCGACGCTGGCCATCGTTTATGGCGTCGGACAGGATGCGGCGGAGCATCACAGCGCGTCGCTTTACGATTCGCTGCGGCACGCCACACGGTCCGACGGCACGCCGATGTTCACCACCGCCACGTGCGCCAGCCTGCTGATATATTACATCCTGGCGGCACAATGTCTTTCCACCACGGCGGTGGTGCGCCGGGAAACCGGCGGGTGGAAATGGCCGCTGTTCCAGATTTTCTACATGACGGGGCTGGCCTATGTCTGTGCGTTCCTGGTTTATCAGGTCGTCAGCCGGCTGGCGGGTTGAGGCGAAACGCGAGCGGTCGCCCCGTCGCCTCAAAATGCGTGTCCCTCAAATCACCGCGTTGGGTTTCGAGAGAATGTCCAGCGCAAAACGATTTCCACGGCAGCGAAGCCGCAGCCGCGCCGAGAACGCCGCGGACAGCCGGCGCGGGGTGAGGATTTTGTTTTTTTCGCCGGCAGCCAGGACGCGGCCGTTTTGCAAAAGGAGCGCGTGCGTGAAGACGGGCATGATTTCCTCGACATGATGCGTTACCAACACCAGCGTGGGAGCCGCCGGCCGGCGCCCGAGGCGATCGAGGAACTGGAGAAAATGTTCGCGGGCGGCGGGATCAAGTCCGGCGCAGGGTTCGTCCAGGATGAGCACCCGCGGTTGGGCCATCAGCGCCCGGCCGATCAGCACGCGTTGCCGTTCGCCTTGTGAAAGCACGCGCCACGGGCGTTCGGCCAGGGAGGCGCATTCGATCTGCCGCAGGAGGTTCCGGGCGCGAATCGCTTCGGCGCGGGACAGCCGGCCTCGAAAATCAATCATCGCCCATTTGCCACTGGCGACTGTTTGCAGGGCGGGTTCATCGTCGTGCATCAACTGCCGGAGGGCGGAGCTGACCAGACCGATTTGTTTGCGCAATTCCCGCCAATCGAACCGCCCGTAGTTCCGGCCGAGCAGGCGGATTTCCCCGGCAGTCGGCGTCAGGTAACCGGTCAAGGCGCTCAACAGGGAGGTTTTGCCGGAGCCGTTGGCGCCGAGGATGACCCAGTGCTGGCCGGGTTCGACGCGCCAGTTCACGTCGTTCAGAATGACCGTTCCGCCGCGTTCGACCCGCAAATTGGAAATTTCGAGGATGGTTTTGGTCTGCGCCACGCGCAGAGTTTAAGCGAGAGCAGCGCCGGAACAAAGCGGCGAAAAAATTCGCTTCGCTGCGCGGCGCCGTTGCTGTTAATTAGGCTCATGCGCATTACCGGCGGCCGGGCGGCGCGGCGGATTTTGAAGGCGCCGAAGGGCTGGGGCGTTCGGCCGACGCCCGATCGGGTCAAACAGGCGGTGTTCAACTCGCTGGGCGCGCGGGTCGTCGGCGCGCGGGTGCTGGAGTTGTTCGCCGGCAGCGGCGCGTTGAGCCTGGATTGCTTGAGTCGCGGTGCGGCGTCGGCATTGTGCATCGAAAAATCGTCGAGACATGCCCATTACATCCGGCAGAACGCGGCGGTGTTGGCCGGGGCTGACCTGCAGGTGCGCACACAGGATGTCTTTGCCGCCCTGGCGCAACTGGCCGCCGCCGGCGAACGGTTCGATCTGATTCTGGCGGATCCGCCGTATGGCGGGAAAAACATCGGACGCCGCTCCGAATCGCTCGCGCAACAATTGCTGGATGACCGGCATCTGCCCCAGTTGCTGGCCCCGGGCGGTCGCTTTGTGCTCGGCCACGCCCGCCGCGACGCCCTGGAGCTGGTTCCGCCGTGGCGCGAGGTGAAGGCGCTCCGGCATGGCGACAGTGTGATGCGTTTTTTGGAATGCGCCGACGCGCCGGCGTCTTGAAGAAGGCTCCGGCGCATCGCCGCCTTGGCTGTTACGCCGAGGCTTCCGCCACTGCCGTCCGGATGTGATTTTTAAAGGGTTCGAGGCCTTCGCCGAAGGCGGCGGAAATGGGCAGGACCTGGACCTTTTTGATTTTGGTTTTGAACTGCCTGAGATTTTTTTCGGCCGCGGCTTCGTCCATTTTGTTGGCCACGATCAGGCGCGGTTTTTCCAGCAGCACCGGGTCGTAAAGCTCCAATTCACGCAGCAATTGCCGGTAATCGTCCCACGGTTTGCGTCCGTCGGTGCCGGCCATGTCGAGCAGCAGCACGAGGATTTTGCAGCGCCGGATGTGCCGCAAAAAGGCGTGGCCGAGGCCGACATTGCGATGCGCGCCTTCGATGAGACCCGGCACGTCGCACACGGTGAGCCGGTGCCAGTCGGGATATTCCACAATGCCGATTTGTGGGTGCAGGGTGGTGAACGGATAGGGTGCGATTTTGGGGCGCGCCCTGGAAATGGCCGTCAGGAGCGTGGATTTGCCGGCATTGGGATAGCCGACCAACCCGACTTCCGCGATGAGGCGCAGTTCCAGAAGAAACTCGCCCTCTTCGCCCGGCTCGCCCGGCTGGGCAAAACGGGGCGCCTGACGGACGGCGGTGGCAAAATTGCGGTTGCCCAATCCCCCACGCCCGCCTTTGCAAAGAATGAATTGTTGCCCGTGCTGCGTGAGGTCGGCAAGGAGTTCGCCTTTTTCAAGGGAGGCAGAGGAACGGACCCTCTCTTCCGCGCTCAAATCCATCTCCTGCGCGAGGAGACTGCCGGCATGGCGAATCATCGGGCGGGCGGTTGCGCTGGTCACGAGCATTGTTTTTTCACCAGACTTCGGCTGGTGATCTGACCCCGCCATTTCTTTCGACGGGGTGGGCGCCAATCTCCACACCAGCGTGCCGCAGGGGACTTTGACAATCAAATCCTTCCCCGCCCGCCCATCCATGCCTTTGCCCAGGCCGGGCTGACCATCCGGCGCAATGAGACGCGGCTGGTAATACTGCGCAACCAGATTGTTAAGGTCGTGGTCGGCCTGCAAAATAACGCTGCCACCGTTGCCGCCGTTGCCGCCGCTGGGGCCGCCTTTGGGGCGAAACTTTTCGCGCTGGAAGGCCACACAGCCTCTGCCGCCGTGACCGGCGCGGGCGTAGATTTTGATTTCGTCAACGAACATGGCGCCGTTGAATCGTCAAATGGGGCAACCGGTAAACCGGTTGGACGGGCCAACGATTCGGCCATTTAACAAAAAAGGCGAGGCCGTTTGCCTCGCCGTGTGATTTCGTTGGGTCGTTCAATTTGCCGCCGACTTCTCGGCCACGACGTTCACCCGGCGACCGTGCTTGTCAAACTGGACACGCCCGTCAGCCAGCGCAAAAAGCGTCCAATCGCGCCCGATGCCGACGTTCTGGCCGGCGTGAAACCGGCTGCCGCGCTGCCGGACGAGGATGCTGCCGGCGCGGACCCATTCGCCGCCAAATGCCTTCACGCCGAGCCGTTTGCTCGCGCTGTCGCGCCCGTTGTGGACGCTGCCTTGACCTTTTTTATGTGCCATAACTTTGTTCGGTTGTTGCGCGGCCGCGGAATCGGATTTCGATGCCGCGGTTCAACGGTTTGAGAATTCCGTTAAATTTTAATTTCCTTGATTTTCACCACCGTCAGCTCCTGGCGGTGGCCGAGGGTTTTGTGGTAGCCCTTGCGGCGCTTCATTTTGAACGTGAGCACCTTCGGGCCGCGTTTGTGTTCCAGAACGTCGGCCACCACGCTGGCGCCCGGCACGGTCGGTGCGCCGAGAGACACCTGACCCTGGTTGTTGACCAGCAACACGCGGTCAAACGTGAACGGTTTGCCCGCCTCGATGTCGAGACGTTCGATTTCCAGCGTGTCGCCTGCGGCCACGCGATACTGTTTGCCACCGGTTTCTAAAACTGCGTACATAAATGGTACCCTGACGGGCCGACCATTGAGCCACAGCGAATTCGACCTGTCAATCGCCTTTTTTCAAAAACCGGTGCGCGGCGTATCCCGCCTGTTCCGGACGGAGCGGGAATGTTTTCCCCTAGGACGTTGGCGTCGCGCCGCCGCGAACTTTGTTGCCACGGCAAAACATGGTCCGTTGCTTGGCTTTGCCGACCGGTCTCCGGTTGCAGAACAAAGCGCGAATGACTCTCCCGCTTGGAGTTTCCGCCGGTGTGTTCCTGCCAACCGCGCCCTTGCGCCGGCCGGGAATTACCGATGATGCCAGCCGCCGTGAAAGCCCGGATGATAATACCCGCCCCATCGCCCGCCGAATCCCCACGAGATGGTAACGCCCGGATAAACCCAGCCGCAATAAGGGCTGACATACGGGTAGTAATAAGGCCGGTGATACCAGACGTAGTAATTGTAGGTCTGCGTGTCGGGGATGATATAAACCGTCGAGGACGGCACGTAAGCCGGCGTGGTCTCGACGTAAGTGACGGTCGGGGCGCTGTCCGCCGTGGAAGTGGTGGTGTTTTGGGCGGAGGCGGGTGCCGTGGGGGTGCGAGGTTCGCTGGAACCGGTGATGCGGCGGCGCTGGTCCAGCATGGCGTTGAGCACCGCGTCAGATACGCCCTGTTGTTTCAAATAAACGATTTCCTGGGCGCTCAACGGGTAAATCGTGCCGGAATTCTGAATGTATTGCACGATGACGTTGTCGCTGACTTTGGCCTGCGACAACTGCAGCACCTGAGCGACGCCGTGAGAGAGCGACGGCGGCGGAGCGGAAGCGGCCGGGGACGAATCCTGCGCAGAACCATGAGCCACGGGAACGGCGAGGGCGGCGGCCAAAGCCAGAACCCGGAGCGGAAACCGGGAGGGAAGATTTCGAGCTTTCATAATCAATGCCTGACGGTTGAACACCCAAACCTCGCGCGGGTTTCGCGGGTTGTCAAGCCGCGCGCGGCCGGTGACGCGAGGAGCCGTCTGCCGGTTCAGTTTTTTCACGGCGGCGGAGCTGGCGTTCGCGCCTTTTGATTTCATGGGAAAGCAATTCTTCGGCCGACCAGCCTCGCGCCTGTGCCGTGTCCACCAGCGCGAACAATTTTCGGGCCAGCGCGGCGCGGGAGATTTTGGGGCGCGGCGTTTTCCCGGCGAGCAATCCTGCCCGCCGGGCCTTTTTGATCAGTTTTTCGGCGCGCAGCAGGGCCGGCAGATGTTTGGGAATGCCGTCCAGCATTGAAGGGCGCGCGTGAGGGGTGCCGTGTTTTTCGGCGCGTTTGATGGTTTCCCAGTTGGCCCAGACTTCGTCCACGGTTCGGACACGGGTCTTGCCAAAGACGTGCGGGTGGCGGCGGATCAATTTGTCAGTGAGGCGCCGGGCGACGGTTTCAAAATCGAACGCGCCGCGCTCGCGTGCCAACTGGCAGTGAAAAACCACCTGCAGCAGCAGGTCGCCGAGTTCTTCGGCCATCTCTTCGTCGTCGCGCGCTTCAATGGCGTCCACCAATTCATACACTTCTTCCACGGCGTGTCGCCGCAAACTCAGGTGGGTTTGCTGGCGGTCCCAGGGACAGCCTGCCGGCGACCGCAGCCGGGCCATGACGCGCAGCAAATTTTCGAGGGCGGATTTTTTCTTCATTGGGGAGAGCGGCGGTTGTCGGGCCGGCGGGGCGGTTCGATGATTTTACAAAATCACCAAATCATCCCGATGAACCACTTCCACGCGCGCGAGCTGGCGGGTGCGGATTTCGTCGCTGGAAAATCGGGCGATGCCGCGGGCGAATTCCGTGCCGTCCAGATCGCAGATGCGGACGACCTCGCCCGGCTGGAAATGGCCTTCGCATCGGGCCACGCCCGGCGGCAGCAGGCTTTTGCCTTTTTCGCGGAGCGCTGCTTTCGCGCCCTCGTCCACAAACAGCGCGCCTTGGGGATGATGGAAAAAGGCGATCCAGCGTTTGCGTCCGCGTAATTTTGCCGGGGGCGCCACAAACAGGGTGCCTTCCTCCTGGCCGGTGAGGATCCGCTCCAGCGCATTTTTCTTTTTGCCGGAGGCGATGACCAGCGGGATGCCGGAGCGCACGACGATCTTCGCCGCTTCGATTTTCGATCGCATACCGCCGACGGCGGTTTCGCTGGAGGTGCCGCCGGCCAGTTTCTCAATGGCGCTGTCAATTTTTTCGATGGTGGGGATTGTTTTGGGATTGGCCTTGCCGAAATTTTCCAGCACTCCGTCCACGGTGGTCAAAATAACCAGCAAATCGGCGGGCAGGAGAGCGGCGACCAGCGCGGAAAGTTTGTCGTTGTCGCCGAACTTGATTTCGGTGAAGGACACGGCGTCGTTTTCGTTGATGACGGGCACCACGCCGCGGTCCAGCAGCGTGACCAGCGTGTTGCGGGCGTTGAGGTGCCGCTCGTGATGTTCCAAATCCTCGTGGGTGAGCAGCACTTGAGCCGTGTGCAGGCCGTGCGCGGCGAACAATTTTTCGTAGAGGGCCATCAGCCGCGATTGGCCGACGGCGGCGCAGGCCTGGAGTTCGGCCAGGCCGGCGGGCCGTTTTTCGTAGCCGAGCGCGCCCATGCCGGCGCCGACGGCGCCGCTGGTGACGACGACGATTTCCTTTCCGGCCTTTCGTTGGGCGGCGACTTGCGCCACCAGTTGCTCCAGTTGCGCCGGGTCGGGCTGTTTGCGGCTGTCGGTGAGCACGCCGGTGCCAAATTTGACGACGATGCGGGCGGCGGTTTTGAGCGCTTCACGATGCACGCCGCCAGATTAGACAAAATGCCGCGCGTAAAAAAGGTGAAACTGGCAGCCGGAACGTGAAACCGCGGCGCGAATCTGCGCTTCGCGTTTTACGCCTCACAAATTGGTGTTAATGAGCGAGCCGAAAAAACCGCCGCCGCGCAGGGCAACGAGCACGGCCAGACCGGTGAGGTCGGCGGCCGTCCGGACGTTTTTTATCACGCAATTTTCCAGTCCCAGGTTCACGGCGCGATCCTGACGCGGGTTCTTGAGGTCCACGAACTTCATTTTGCCCACGGAAACGTTCAGCACGTCAATGCCGGTGAAGTTCAGTCCGGTTTGTTTTTGGAAGGCGGCCAGGCCGGTGCCGGGGGCGGTGCGGGCGGGCCGCCGGAGGCCGGGCAAAAAAAGATTGGTTCGTCCGGCTTCGTTTTTGACGATGTCCAGTTCTCCCAGATTGAACCGCAGGAGCGTCAGATGCAACTGGTGTCGGGCCAGTGCGGCGGGGTCGTATTCGATGTGGATTTCGGGGATGTCGAGGAACAGAGTGCCGCCGAAATCCTTGGAATTATAGATTTTGAGGTTTTGGATTTCGACAGTCGGCTCGGTCAGCGCCAGGTGGAAACGCCCGATCTCCGCGTCCAGACCGGTCTCCGCGCGCAGGTTGCGTTCGATGAGCAGGCGCAAGAGGGAATTGTAAGTCAGCAGAAAAACAATAACCGCCACCGCCGCCAGTGCCAGGGCGGCGAGCACTAGCCGGAACAGCCATTTGAAAATGAATTTGATCATTGGCGGAAGCGGCGGAGGGTGGTGTGGCGGGAAGGAGTGGGCATTAGCGGGTCAACGCGTTACAGGGAAACGTCTTCGGGTCGTACGTCCAGGCATTCATCCTGATCTTCCCAGACGGCGGCAGGGTAGAAATTGAGCAGTTTCGGGGCCAGCTCGTTTCCGGCGCGGGCCAGCAAAGTTTCGGCCTGTTGCGCCGCGGCCTCGTAGGCGGCGTCGTAATTGCCGGCGCGACGGCGCTGGCGGTCGTCCCAATGGGCGACGGCATGGACCGATTCGTAGCGTTGTCCCCAGGCCTCCAGCGCCTCGCGCAAGGGGGCGGGAATTTCCGCGAAGGGCACCAGGGTTTCGTTGCAATGCTGGCAGATCAAGCCTGCTTCCCGGACGTCGCGCGTGAGCAGGGGCAGGAAGGGAGCGCGGCAGCAGGGCGATTCGGCGTAGGCCGCCGGCGGGGTGGCCAGTCGTTTGAACCAGATGGCGCGTTCGTGGCCCAATTGGGCCGCCAGACGGTAGGCACCGACCAGCGGATGCGACAGCCGCCAGACCTTGCCTTCGAGTTGGCCGAGGGTTTGCGCCAGCCAACGCGCCAGCGTCAGGTCATCCCAGTCGCGGAACGCCCGGCCATATTCCTGCCAGAGCGAATCCAGTGGCGAACTGGTTTCCGATTCAAAAGCCATGCAACCAGCATGGCGCGGAGCCAGGGGTTTGTCGAGCAAGGTTGCGGAACGCGCGGGGAAAAACATAAAACGGTCTGCACGGTGAAACCCATTCGCCTCACCAAAACATGCCCGCGAACAATGCATCGCACGTGGCGCGGCGGAATCTGGAATCACCGCCGCCACCGCAACAGCCGCAGCGCGTTGCCGATCACAATCAGGTCCGAGGCGCCCATGGCCGCCGCGCAGAAGACCGGGCTGAGAAAGCCCAGCGCCGCCAGCGGCACGCCCACGACGTTGTAGAAAAACGCCCAGAATAAATTTTGCCGGATGGCGCGCAGGGTGGCCTGCGCCAGCCCCAGCGCTTCGGGCACCGCCTCGATTTCCGATTTGAGCAAAATGACGTCCGCCGCCTCGCGCGCGATGTCGCTGGCGCGGCTGACGGCGATGCCCAGGTTGGCCTGGGCGAGGGCCGGGGCATCGTTGATGCCGTCGCCCACAAAGGCCACGCGCGCGCCTCGTGCCTGAAGTTTTTTCACAAATTCGGCCTTTTGTTCCGGCCGCGCTTCGGCCAGCACATTCTCCGGAGCGATGCCGGTTTGTTGGGCGACGTGAGCGGCGGCGGGGGCGTGGTCGCCGGTGACCAGGTAGAGGTCCCAGCCGTTCTCCTTCAATCGGGCGAGGACGTCGGCGGCGTGGGGTTTGACGGCATCGCGCACGGCGAACAGCGCCAGGAGGGTGCTGGCTTCGGCCAGGCCGACGACGGTGGCGCCTTGAGCCGACCACTTGGCGATGAACGGTTCGCCTGCGGTCAAGTCCACGCCGCCTTCGCGCAGCCAGGGGAGCGAGCCGAGCCGGAGCAAGGTGGAGGGCTGGAGGGCGGACGCCCGATAGGCCTCCACACCGCAACCGCGAATCTCCTTCCAATTTGAAACCGGCGGGGCGCCGTCGGCCAGCCTGGAAATTGTTCGGCTGATGGGGTGGGTCGAATCACGCGTCAGCGCCGCCGCCAAAGGTTTGATTTCCGATTCCCGCCCGGGGGCTTGCCAGATGGCAGCCAGTTCCGGCCGGCCCAGGGTGAGCGTGCCGGTTTTGTCGAAAACAATGGCCGAAATGTCTCCCGCTTTTTCCAGGGCGATGCCGTCGCGGATCAAAATGCCCCGTCGCGCGGCGGCGTTGGCTGCCGCCATGATGGCTGCGGGCGTGGCCAGCCCCATGGCGCAGGGGCAGGCGACGATTAAAACCGCGGCGGCGATGACGAAGGCTCGTTCCGCGCCGGAATGGATTCCCCAGAAAATACCGGCCACCAGCGCCAGACCGACAACGACCGGCACAAACACGCTGCTGACGCGGTCGCCCAGCCGTTGGATGGCGGCGCGGCTGGATTGGGCGCGTTGCACGGCGGCGATGATGTGCGCCAGCGCCGTGGCCTCGCCGATGGCGGTCACGCGCATCACCAGGCGGCCGTTCAAATTCACCGTGCCGGCAAACAATTCGGCGCCGGCCGCCTTGTCCACCGGATGAGACTCGCCGGTGAGCGAGGATTCGTCCACGGCGGAAGCGCCTTCCACGACGATTCCGTCCACCGGCACGCGGTCGCCGGGGCGCAGGACAATTTCGTCGCCGATTTTCAATTCGGAGACCGGCACTTCGATTTCTCTTTCGGAGTTCGGATGGGGAATTTCGGATGGGGAGAGCGAAGCGGTTCGCCAGTCGAAGTCCGGTTTGGGATTGCCGGGCGACGGCCGTTGAATTTTCCGGGCTGTCGGCGGCGCCAGGGTGAGCAACGCCCGGAGGGCGTCGCCCGCTTTTTCACTCATGCGCGCTTCCAGAAAATGGCCGAGACTGATGAGCGTGATGATGGCGGCGGCTTCCATGAAATACAAATGACCGCCGGCACCGGAGAACAACGCCCACGCGCTGTAGCCAAAGGCTGTCGTGGAACCGAGCGCCACCAGCGTATCCATGTTCGAGCGGCCGGTTTTGAGCTGTCGCCAGGCGCCGCGATAGAAAGGCGCGCCGGAAAAAATCTGCACCGCGCCCGCCAGCACCAAGGAAAGCCAGCGGAACCACGGCGTCATCATCAAACCCAGACCCCATTCGCCCGCCATCAGAAGGGTGGTGACGACCAGACCCAAAACCAGCGGCCAATGCCACTTGATGGGAAGCCGGCCGGGCGCCGGGGAATGTCCGCCAGGGGACAGCTCGGCGGCCTGGTAACCGGCGTTTTGGACGGCTTGAAGAATGGCGGGAATGTTTTCCGTGGCGCCAGGGCTCCAGTGAACGGTGGCGCGGGCGTTTTCAAGCGAAACCACGGCGCTGCGCACGCCGGGCACGCTTTGAATGGCCTCGGCCACATGGCGCGCGCAGTTGGCGCAGGTCATTCCAGTGATGCGTAATTCAGTCACAAAAGGGGTTTACCACACCGGCGCCGGTTTTGTCGAACGAACGCGAGAATCGTTCGTGGAATTGGCCGCGGTAGAAATTACCCGTTCGAGTA
>DASRCU010000183.1:0-1746 GCA_035652955.1 Verrucomicrobiia bacterium
CACTAAAGCTGGCGCCATTGGCGCCGGTACCGGAACCAGTGTAGGTAATATTTGCGCTCGAGGCAGTGGTGCTGCTGACGGAAATGCCGTTAGCTCCGGTCAAGGTGAGCGTGTTGTTGATATTCAGGGTCGACTGGTTAAAGATAAGATCGCCCGAAGTTGCGGTCCATGTTTGCGTGGCGCCCGTTGACACCGCTCCCGTGCCGCTGAAAGTCTGATTGAAGGTGCTGTTGTTGGTAATGCCGTTGCCATCGACGGTGAGGGTGAAGCCACTGGTGTTGAAATTGTAGGCGCTGGTGCCGGCGTTGGTGAAAGTGAGGCCCAGTGCGGTGCCGGCGCCGGTGAAGGTCAGGTTATAGTTGCCGCCGGAAGGATTGCCGAAGCTCGCCGCCTGGGCGGCGCTGGGAAGGCCAAGACTCCAGTTGCCAGCAGTGTTCCAGACAGTGGAATTGCCATTCCACACAGTTTGAGCGCTCAGCGGCAGGCGGGTGGATATCGCCACGCACAGAGCCATGCCAGCAGCCAGCTTGACGCTCGCTGAAGCGAACCGAAAACGGCGGGAACGACTGGAATTCATTAGGCTGGGGCGCTGGCCGCATCTCACGGATTTCCGCCATTTTTGTCAACCCTTTACCTAGGGTTATACCCCTATTATAACGCCACCAAATTGCTAATGTTTTATAAAATATGCTGCAAAAAGAACTAGAAGATAATTTTTTATTTAAAAAATTGTTAGTTTTCTCATTTTCAACCGCAAATCACTTGCGGCCATTTTACGCTACTTCAGCTGCGATTTTCAGATGAAAGCGAGCGGTTCGTAGTTCTTGCCGAGCACGGCGACGTCCGGGCAATCGAGCCAGCGGTCGAGCACGGTGGCGTAGACTTGGCGGAAATCCGTGCTGAAGGTGATGTCCTGATTTTTTGGCAGATCGAGCACCGGCGCGGAGCCGTGCAATCCGGCCTTGAGGCGCGAGCCCATGACGAAAAGCGGCGCGGCCGTGCCGTGGTCGGTACCTTTGTTGCCGTTCTCGCTGGCGCGCCGGCCAAACTCGGAAAAGGTCATGGTCAGTACCTGCTGATCAAGCTTGTGCGCCTCGAGGTCCTTTTGGAAGGCGGCGAGTCCCTCGGAAAGCACCTTCAGAAGGTTGGCCTGGGTGTTGAGCTGATTGGCATGCGTATCAAATCCGCTGAGGGAGACGAAGTAGACGCGGGTGGAGAGATTGGCGGAGATGAGCGCGGCGACGTTGCGCAAGGAGGCGGCGAACGGCGTCGCCGGGTAGGTCGAGGCGGGGCGGTAAGTGCCCAGCACGCCCTGCACCCGCTTTTCCGTGACAAGCGCGTCCATCATCGTCTGCTTGAGGAAACTGGCGCTTTCGTTCTCGGCCGCGCCGGGCCGGTCGACGAGTTTTTCCAAAAGCTCCAGATTTTCCCGGCGGCGGCCGTTGCCGTAAGGCGAAAGGCCAAATGTATTGTGATCGTGCCCGGCGAGGAAGGATTGCGGAACGCCGCTGGTGATGTGCACGGCGCAGGGATCGGCATCGGCGGCGGGCGAGCCGTTGCAGGCATTGTCCATGAACCGGCCGATCCAGCCGGTGGGGAGGTACTCGCTGCTGTCGCTGGCGGTCTCCCAGATTTCGGTCGAGCGAAAATGGCTGCGGTTCGGATTCGGATAGCCGACGTTCTGGACGACGGCGAGCTTGCCGTCGCTGAGCAGTCCGCTCATTGCCGTCATCGCGGGATGGAACC
>DASRCU010000184.1:0-2977 GCA_035652955.1 Verrucomicrobiia bacterium
GGTTTCGGAGGCGGGAATGGGCGAACGGAATTCGTCGGTGAACAATTTCTGAATGCGCCCGGCGCGCAATTCACGCCGCAACCGCTCGTTGAAACCGCGGTCGCCCGTCGGCGAAATCCCGCCGTTGAGGGAGGTGCGCACGACCAGGTGCCGCGGGTTTTTCAAAACAATTTCCTCGGCGGCGGCTTTGGTCTCGCCATACGTGTGCAGTGGCTGGGGGGCGTCGGTTTCGCGGTAATGGCCCTGGCGCCCGTCGAAAACCAAATCCGTTGAAAAGAAAACGAATGAAATTTCCGCCGCCAGTTGCGCCAGGTGCCGGGTGACCTCGACGTTGATCCGCCACGCCAGCGTGGGATTGGCCTGGGCCGCGTCCACGCGGGTGAGAGCGGCACAATGCAGGACGAGCTGCGGGCGGTCCTTGTTGAATTCGCGGGTGACGGCGGCGAAATCGAGCAAATCCAGGTCGGCGCGCGTCAAGGGCCGCACCCGCCAGGTGGGCGCGCATTGCGACGCGGTCCGGGCCAGCCAATGGCCAATCAACCCGCCGGCACCGGTGATCCAGGCGAGTTTATTTTGTCCCATCGGTCGGGGAATGGGTTGGCGGCAGGCGGCCCACCCACAAGCCGCTGCCCACGTAATGCCATTGCAGTTCCGGCAGACCGGACGGCACGCCTGCCGAGTGCGTGAGGAAGCGGTCTTGCGGGCGCATTTCCCGAACCCACGGCTCGAACGCGCGCAGGTCGCCGAAATTCCACTGGGCCTGGCGCAGCACGGCGAGGTCCTGCGGACGCATCCAGCCGGATTCAAAGCCCAGAATGTATTTCCAATCGGCGGTGGGGTTCTTGAAAAAGGTCTGGAAAAAAATGTCCATGTCGGTGTTGTAAATAATGCCGCCGGGCGCCGGCAGCCAGCCGGCGGCGTCGGGATTGCCGGGCATGAAATATTCCGTGGTAAGATTTTCCGTCCAGCGACTCTGGCGATCACTGGTGAATCCCAGGAAAGCGGCGGCGGCCAGCGCCAGCGTGAGACCCAATCTGCCGACCGACGTCACGGAAAGGCGCCGCTCGCAGTGCGCTTGCAATTCCAGAGCCACCCACATCAGAAATGCCGGGATGCCGAAGTCCCACCAGAACCGGCGGGTTTTCAAACCCAACACCCAGCCCAAAACCATCATCGCAAAAATCGGATCCCCCGGCGCTCGCCGGTTCCAGCCGCCCGAAACGCCGCGCCACAACAACAAAACCGCCACGCACAACACGGCCGGAACATCGCCGTCCGATGGTTGCAATTCCGGTTCCAGTTGGCGGACCACGGTGACCTCGCCAAAGACATCGAACAGGTGCCGCACCGATTGGAACAGGAATTCCCACGGATGGCCGGTGAGCGCGCAGCCCAGAAAACTGCCCGCCAGCCAGCACGCCCCGTAACTCAGCGCCGAACGCCAGCGTCCGACCAACAAAATGGCCGCTCCCGGCAGACACAGCAGATACCACGCGCTGTGAATCCACGCCGAAGCCGCCACCAGCAGCGGCGTGAAAATCAACGCCGCGCGCCCCGGCCGGTCCTCCTCCCGCTGCGACCAGAGGAAGAGAATCGTCATCAGCACCGCGTCGGTCACCAAATACGGTCGCCCCCGCGCAAAGCGCGTGGTGCATTCCGGCGTGAACACCGCGGCGATGGCCAGGGCTGCCAGCCAGGCTTCCGGCCGGCGAAACCACGGCAGGGCGCAAAAGAACACCAACCCCATCAGCGCCACGACGGAAAACACCACCAGCGATTCGGCATTGCCGCCGAAGCCGGCATGCACCCATTTCAAAATCTCTTGCCAGCCCGGACTGGGATCTATGGGAAAGCCGGGGCGCATCACCAGAATTTGCTGCCACGACTTGCCGGAAATGGTCTTGGCCGCGTGACGCAACGCGTCGTCCATCGGCAAAAACCCGTAGCTGATGATTTTCAGCGGAATGCAAAGGAGGGTGGCCGCCACAGCGATCCAGACCGCCAGCGGAAGGTGTTTCTTGAGGGCGGCCAAATTCATGATCGTTCAATCCGCCAGTCGGCGGGTTAAATCGCCATAGGCGTCAATCCGCCGGTCGCGGAGAAACGGCCAGTGCGTGCGCGTGGCGTCCACTTCCGACAGGTTCACGGGCACGATCAACATTTCCTCGCGGTGAGCCGAAGCTCTGGCCAGGATTTGGCCGGAGGTGCCGGCCACGAAGCTTTGGCCCCAGAATTCGATGCCGTCGCCGGTCAATTTTTCGTGGCCGACGCGGTTGACGGCCGCGACGTAGCAACCGTTGGCGATGGCGTGGCTGCGCTGGATCGTTTCCCAGGCGTCGTGCTGTTGCGCGCCGAGTTTTTTCTTTTCCGCCGGATGCCAACCAATGGCCGTGGGGTAAAACAAAATGTGCGCGCCCTGCAGCGCCGTCAATCGTGCGGCTTCGGGATACCACTGGTCCCAGCAGACCAGCACGCCGATTTTGCCGTAGCGGGTCGGCCAGGCGCGGAAGCCGGTGTCGCCGGGGGTGAAATAAAATTTCTCGTAATACAACGGGTCGTCGGGAATGTGCATTTTGCGATAGACGCCCAGGAGCGACCCGTCGGCGTCAATGATAGCGGCGGTGTTGTGATACACGCCGGCGGCCCGGCGCTCGAAGAGCGAGGCGATGATGACGACCCGGAATTTTTTTGCCAGTCGGCAAAAGGCTTCCGTGCTGGGGCCGGGAATGGTTTCGGCCAGGGCGAAATTTTTGTGGTCTTCACTCTGGCAAAAATACTGCGAACGGAAGAGTTCCTGGGTGCAAAGGATTTGCGCGCCGCGCCGGGCGGCGCCTTCGGCCAGGCGGAGGGTTTTGCGGAGGTTGGCGTCGGGGTTGGCCGAGCAGGCGGTTTGGAGGAGCCCCAGCTTCACAACCTGGGCGGCGGCGCGTTTCATTCTTCAAGCCGGGGAACTGATGGAAATTGTCTGGTCCTTCCG
>DASRCU010000185.1:0-5188 GCA_035652955.1 Verrucomicrobiia bacterium
TTTGCCATCGGCGACGATTCACACCCCGACGACGTGGCCGAGCAGGACCGCCGGGACAGCGCCAACCTTTACCAAACGCTCACCGAACAGGTCATCCCGCTGTTCTACAACCGCGACGCCCACGGCGTGCCCCGCCAGTGGCTGCAACGCATCCGCCGGGCGATGGTCACGCTGGTGCCGCGCTTCACCACCGACCGCATGGTCAAGGAATACACGCGGAAGTATTATCTGCCGCGGTGAGAATCCGTCCTTGCACTGCGCCGCACGGGGCGTAAATTTCCCGCCGCCAGATGAACTACAAAATTTCTCAACGCGCCGCCGCGCTCTCGCCCTCGCTCACGCTGGCCATTGACGCCAAGGCCAAGGCCATGAAAGCCGCGGGCGAGGACGTCGTCGGTTTCGGCGCTGGCGAGCCGGATTTCGACACCCCGCCCTTCATCAAGGAGGCCGCCGCCCGGGCCCTGGCCGCCGGCTTCACCAAATACACGCCCAGCAGCGGCATCCCCGAGCTGCGCCAGGCCATCGCCGACAAGTTCCGACGTGAGAACGGCCTGACCTATCAACCATCGCAAATCATCGTCTCCTGCGGCGGCAAACATTCGTGTTACAACACCATTCTGGCCACCTGCGAAGCGGGCGACGAAGTGATCATCCCCGCGCCGTATTGGTTGAGTTACCCGGAGATGGTCAAGCTCGCCGGCGCCAGGCCGGTGATTCTGGAGACCACCGACCGGACGGAATTCAAAATCACGCCCGAACAGCTCCGCGCCGCCATCACCCCCCGAACGCGGCTGTTGATTCTCAATTCCCCCAGCAATCCGACCGGCTCGGTTTATACGCCGGAGGAAGTCAAGGCCATTGGCGACGTCTGCGTGGAAAAAGACGTGCTCATCATGAGCGATGAAATTTACGAACACCTGCTTTACGACGGCGCGGTCCATCGGAGCGTGGCCAGTTTTTCGCCGGCGCACCAGGAACATACCATCATCGTGCATGGCTTTGCCAAGGCGTGGAGCATGACCGGCTGGCGGCTGGGATTTCTGGCTGCGCCGGAGCCGATTGCCCGGGCCATTGACGCCATCCAAAGCCACAGCACCAGCAACCCCACCTCGTTCGCCCAAAAAGGCGCGTTGGCGGCCATCACCGGGCCGATGGACCATTTGAAAACGTGGCTGGCGGAGTTCGACCGGCGCCGCCGGTTTGCCCACGCCCGGCTGAATTCGATTCCGGGGATTTCCTGCGTGAACGCCCGAGGCGCGTTTTATCTGTTCCCCAACATTTCCCGAACCGGCCTGAAGTCGTCGGAGTTTTGCGCAAAACTGCTGGAGGCGGAAAAAGTGGCGGCGGTCCCCGGCATCGCCTTTGGCGCCGACGATTACATCCGTCTCAGCTACGCCACCAGCCTGGCGAATCTCCAGAAAGGTTTGGAGCGCCTGGAACGTTTCTGCCGCGCGCTGGTGAAGTGAACGGCGGGCACGCGCCGCGCATTTCGTCATCGGAAATTTCCACTCGCCGTCCGGGGCGGCGCCGGGCGGTTTCAGGACTTCGGCTTGCCGTCCAGGCAGCGGCGCACCATGAGCACCAGCGTTTGGGGGGGATACGGCTTCTGCAGAAAATACATTTCGGATTCCAGTTTGAAATCCTTGCCGACGATGTCAGCGCTGTAGCCGCTGGTAAAAATGACTTTCAGATCGGGCCGGTCTTTGCGCAGCGCCTCCGCCAGGTCGCGTCCGTTCATGTTGCCGGGCATAATCAGATCGGTCAGCAGGAGCGCGACTTCCTCCCGATGCGCGCGCCAGAGTTCCAGGGCTTCGGCAGCGGTTCCGGCCAGCAGGACGTGGTAACCTTGTTTTTCGAGGATGCGGGCCACCAGTTCGCGAACCGATTTTTCGTCCTCGACGACGAGCAGGCTTTCGGTGCCGCCTTTGACCAGAAGCTGGGCGGTGGGTTTTTCCGCCGCCGGTTCTTCGGCGCCCAGACAAGGAATGAACACGCGGAAGGTGCTCCCCTTGCCGACGGTGCTTTCAACCTCCACCCAGCCCTGATGCTGTTTGACGATGCCGTACACGGTGGCCAGCCCCAGGCCGGTGCCTTTGCCGACTTCTTTGGTGGTGAAAAACGGTTCGAAAATGCGGTTCAAATTTTCGCGCGGGATGCCGCAGCCGGTGTCGGTCACGCTCAGGCAGGCAAAACATCCTTCACGCGCTTCGGCGTGCAGGCGGGCGCGGGCCGCATCCACCTGGACGATGGAGATGCGCAGAGAGAGTGTGCCGCCGTGCGGCATGGCGTCGCGGGCGTTCACCGCCAGGTTCAACAGCACCTGTTCCATGGTGCCGGCGTCGGCCTCGACGATGGCCGGCGTGGGACAATAATTCAATTGCAGCGAAATATCCTCGCCCAGGAGCCGACCCAACATATCGGTCATGTTGCCGACGATTTTATTCAAGTCGAGCCGTTTGGGCTGGATAAGCTGGCGGCGACTGAAGGTGAGCAGTTGCCGCGTCAGTCCGGCGGCGCGCTCGGCAGCCTGGGCAATCTGCTGGGCGGAACGCGCCGCCGCCTCGTCCAGGTCTGACAACGCCAGCAACGAGGCGTGGCCGTGGATGACGGTAAGGATGTTGTTGAAATCGTGCGCGACGCCACCGGCGAGCTGGCCGATGGCTTCCATTTTCTGAGACTGGCGCAACTGTTCTTCCAGGCGGCATTGGGCGGTCACGTCGCGAAACAGAGACAGTTTGAGCAACGCGCGACCCTGGACTTCGATGTAGGATTCGCTGTTTTCCAGAATGAGGACGCGACCGTCGTGCAGCGTGCGCTGGATTTGTTGCCGGCGGGTGGGCTGGCGCGCGGCAAACTGCCGGCGATAATGTTCCAGCATGGCTTCCTTGTTTTCCGTGGCGGCGTAAACCACGGTGAAAGGCTGATCCTTCAGGGCCGCTTCCTCCAGACCGACGAGTTTGCAGTAGGCGCTGTTGACGGCAACAATCACTCCGTTTTCATCGGTCAACCTCATGCCGTCCACGGAATTTTCCCAGACGGAACGGAACATGGCCTCGGAGCTTTGCAGCGCGGCGGCGGCGACGCGCCGTTCGGTAAGGTCCCGCACATGCAACAGCAAGGCCGGCTGGCCGCTGAATTCCATGCGGCTGACGCGCACTTCGACCGGCACGACACGGCCGTCGCTGGCCAGGCTTTCCGACTCGGCCCAGGAAATCTCGCCGGCGGCCATCTTTTGAAATTGTTGCCGCGCCGCCTCCCGCCGCGCCGGTGGCGCGAGGTCCTCGATGGCGTTTTTGCCGATCAATTGCTCGCGCGTCAGGCCGTGCAGCACGCAGGCGGCAAAATTCGCGTCCAACACCGTGCCCTCCAGGTTCTCGACGAGAATGGCATCGGGCGAATTTTCAAACAGATCGCGAAAGCGGCGCTGACTTTCGCGAAGCGCCTGCTCGGCGCGGCGGCGTTCCGTCACGTCCACCGCCATCGTCAGGGCGGCGAACCGGTCCTGAAAAACCATGGGAGTCCAGATGACTTCCACGTCAATGAGGCGGCCGTCTTTGCGGCGGTGCCGCCAGATGACGTCGCGGGCAAAGGTTTCGGTTTCCGCGACGGGCGTGCCGTCGTTTTGTTCCGGAGGCCGCAGATCGGCAATGGTCATGCGCAAAAACTCTTCGCGCGTGTAGCCGTAATGCTGGAGCGCGGCGTCATTGACTTCCAGGAACGACTGGGTTTCCAGATCAAAAACCCACATGGGATTGGGGTTGCCGTGAAAGAGCAGGCGGTATTGACGTTCGCTGTCGCGCAATTCCTCCTCGGCCCGCCAGCGGTCGGTCACGTCCCGCCAGTCGGCCACCACGCCGGCAATGTCCGGATCGTGCAGATGATTTTTGCCCATCATTTCCAGCCAGCGCCATTCGCCGGCCTTGCTTTTGTGGCGGAACTGGGCTTTGACGGTTTGTTCGGGCTGTTTCAGCGCCGTTTGAAACACCTCGCGCACGCGCGGCAGGTCTTCGGCGTGCACCCGGGCAAACGCGTCGCCCCCCACCAATTCACTCGGGCTGTATCCCAGCGCGTTTTTCACCGAGGGGCTGATATAAGTCAGCCGGCCTTCGCGATTGATGATGCAGAGGATGTCCAGCGAATTTTCCGTCAGGGCGCGGAGATATTTTTCACGCCGGAGCAGTTCGGCCTCTGCATGTCGCAACTGGGCGGCCTTGGCCGCCTCATGAGCAGCGCGGCGGACGGCGGAAGGAAGGCGTTCGGGCTGCTGTTTGAGCACGTAGTCGGTGGCCCCCGCCTTGAGACTGTCAATGGCCGCCTGCTCGCCGATGGTGCCGGAGACCAGAATAAACGGCACGTGCGGCAGCATTTGCCTGGCCAGCGCCAGCGCCTGCAAACCCGAAAAACCCGGCAGATGAAAATCGGAAATGATCACGTCCACCCCGCCGGCGGCCAGCGCGGCTTCGTATTCGGCGCGGGTGCCCACCCGTTTGACTTCCGCCTCCAGGTGGTCTTGAGCAAACAGCAGGCGCACCAACTCGGCAAAATCCGGTTCGTCTTCCAAATGTAAAATGTGCAGCCGACGGTTCATCGCCTCTGTTCTCAGCCCATGCCATAAAAAAGCCTCAAGCTCATCAAAAGTAAAGTCTGGAAGTGCCGCGGAATACCGCTTTACTTTTCTCTTGACAAATCGGCTTCCGGCGCAGCCTCAAAGAGGAAGGCGCGCGCAAACCACCGCCGGCCGGCGGCCTGGCGGAGCGCGAAAACCGTGGCGCCGGCCTGGGGCAGCGCCCGGCCAATTCCGGCGTTGACATTCGCTGGTGTTCCGTCACAATTCACCCCCTTTAGCGATCGAGAAATCATTATGCCGAACACCAAGTCTGCCGAACGCCGGATGCGCAGCAACGAGCGCAAACGTCTGCACAATCGCAGTGTGAAGTCCCGTCTGCGCCGGCTCGAGAAGAATTATCGCGCCGCCCTCGCCGCCGGTCGGAAAGAGGAAGCCGCCAGGCTGCTGCCCGGTCTTCATTCCGCCTTCGACAAGGCGGTCAAAAGTGGTGTGCTCCCCCGCCCCACCGCCAATCGCAAGAAATCCCGGCTTGCCTTGCTGTTGAAAAAATAATTTGGGACAGAGCCTGCTTGCCGGGGAAAGGGTCGCCGGTCATTTGCAGGTGGGGAACCTCTGGCTAAA
>DASRCU010000186.1:0-1365 GCA_035652955.1 Verrucomicrobiia bacterium
CGCTCCGGGCCGTGGAGTTTTTTAAGTTCCCGTTCGATGAGTTGCAAGTGGATGTGGAGGGCGTTGAGCGGGTTGCCGATTTCGTGAGCCACGCTGGCCGCCAGGAGGGTGAGCGCCTGTAAGCGCTCGCTTTCAATGGCCTCAAAGGTTTTCTGCCGCGCTTCCGTCGCGTCGTGCAAAATCAAGGCCACACCCGAACTGCCAATGGCTTCGCCGTCCAGGGGGGCGGTGTAGAGTCGCAGGAACCGCGATCGCGGATAGTGCACTTCAAATTCGTGCCGGGTCACTCGCGAACCGCCGGCCCGGTCGGCGGCGGCGATTTTTTCCCAGTCCAGCTCCGGCAAAACATCGGTCAAATGTCGTTCTTCATCGCCCGGTTGCAGACCAATGAGTCGCGTGACGGCCTGGTTGAAGTAAATGACGCGCCCGGTTTCGTCCACCACCAGCACCCCGTCTTCGATGGTGTTGAACAGCGTTTCCAGAAAATTGCGCTCGCGGGCCAGACGCTGCACCACAGTTTGCAGCCCCTCAGTGTCCAATCGCCCGATCCGGCCCAGCACCTTGTCAAGAAAACTGGATTTCGCAGTCGCCATGAGCATTCAAATCAACTGCGGCAAAATGACACAATCCGGAAATTCGTCAATGCTTGACGTCGTGTTTTGTTGGCGCAATTGGTTTCCGGCTAAAAAATTTGGTTCCCAAAAATTTCTGCGGACTTGTTGGTTGCCGTGCGGTTGGCGGAAGCAGGAAGTTTCAAGGACGGCGGACAGGCTGACTGGCGCGGCGGATTCACCGTTGAACGCTGGTGGAAACAGTGGACGGACGGTTCGTCAACCGGTCCAACGCGAAGTTCAGCGTCACCACGTTGACGCGCGGCTGGCCGAACAAGTCGAGGTCGCGGCCGCGGGTGTTTTGACGCACCAACGCGCGAACCAGCTCTTCGGGCAGGCCGCGGGCTTTGGCCACGCGCGGGACCTGAATTTCGGCGTTGGCCGGGGAAATGTCCGGGTCCAGGCCGCTAGCCGAAGCCGTCACGGCGTCAGCCGGAACGGCGGTGTTGGCCGGCAAATTATTTTCGCGCCGGTAATCCGCGATGCGTTGCGAAATTTCTGCGGCCAGGCGCGCCGAGGTTGGCCCCAGATTGCTGCCGCCGGAATCGGCGGCGTCGAACCGGTTGGCCGACGGTCGCGGATGAAAATACTGCGGCCCGCTGAACGGCTGGGCCAGCAATGCCGAACCGCGGGTCGCCCCGGAGGAATCGGTGAACAAACTGCCGTTGGCCTGTCGGGGAAACAGCATCTGGGCCAGCGCGAACACAATCAGCGGATAAACGCCGCACAGGATCACAGCAAAAAAAATCGTTGC
>DASRCU010000187.1:0-2191 GCA_035652955.1 Verrucomicrobiia bacterium
CGGACCAGTTGCACGTCCCGCGCGCTATCGGTTTGGTAGGGGTCATACTCGCCCAGGTCGTAAAAGGCGGTGGCGGCGTAGGCGATTCGCAGGTTCGTCACGGTCGTTCCGATGCCAGTGGTGTTGTTCACTTCCAAAGCCCGGCTGGCATAGAAACCCGACGGCACACCGGTGGAGCCGGAAATGGTTTCCCCCACGGTATTGTCGTCCCGGGCCGTCAACACCGCCGGCCGATACGGCCCGGTCCGGCATATCAATTGGTCCACCGACAGTTTGGCGCCGGCGCCGGGCGCAAACTTGATAACCGTGCCACCTTCCAACGTCGTGGTGCCGGAGATGATCACCGGCCCGGTGAGGTAATAGGTCGTGTCGCCTTGGAACACGTAATTGGTCAGACTCGAATTGAGCGTCACATAATCCAGCACGAAACTGCGCTTGGGGCTCAAATCTGTTTGCGCCACTTGCATTTTCCTCCAGGCACTGGCCTGCACCCGGCGGGCGGGCGGTAACAAGCGCCGGGCCGAGACCTTGTTCAAAATGGAATTACCAGCCAGTAAATTGGTTTGAACCCTCTTGACCCGGCCCGTGGCCGGCGGGAGCTGATCCAACTGTGGCGCCACTTTGGAATAGGGAACTTCCTCCAGCAGAAAATGCCGCCCCTTCAGATTCAACCACCGTTTGCAGGTCGGCGTTGCACCCTGGCCCCGACCCTCTCCCCCGCCGGGGGAGCCAGAGGGCTTTCCAATCAAAAAGGCTCGGCCCCGCGTCATTTTCATTTTCCCGAAAGTCAACGTGACGTCGCTCAGGCCGTCCGGCGGATTGACCGCCGCCGTCGTTTCCACCGGCCGGTTGGTGTCCAAAAACTCAGTCAATACTTCCAATCGCGTGCGGGCCGGATCAAGTCCATAGGACTCTGGCGCAGGCAGTTGCGCCTGGACAAGAATATCCTGCTCCAATCCGGCTTTGGTATAGGTGTATCGGATGCTGGCCTCCGCCCCTTCAAAGGCCTGGGGGTAGATCACTTGATTGGAACCGAGCCGTTCGCCCACGCTGTTGGTCAGCACCGCAATCAGCACGCTGTTCCTGTCATCTTCGTAAAACAAGCCCACCGGCCGGCTGGACAGTTCCCGCCCATCGGGCGTGACCAGCGTCATCACTCCGGAGTAAATGTCGCCGGGAAAGTAAACCTGATGTTGTCCGGCCACGGCGGCTGCGGCATAGGCGCCCCCGGCCGGCAACAGGTCTATTTCCTCCTGGCTGGGTCTCCATTGGCCGCTCTGCCGGTCGCGGTAGTTCAAGCCCGTGGCCAGTTCGGTGTAGCGATGGAGCTTGCCCACCACCGTCCCGTTGGGTCCGGGTTCATAGACGGTTCGTTCCCAAACGTTGTGATGAGCGCCCCGTTCCACCACCCCCCACGGCGTCGGCGCCGGCAGGGAAGTTGCAGGATCGGCCCACAGGGACGTTTGCGCCCCGGCGGCTGTCACGATCAACAGCCCGGCCGTCATCTTCACGCTGAAAGTCTTCATGGCACACCTCGTCTCAGGTTCCGTCACCGGCCTCCCGACGCACCTTCGGTCTCCACCGCTTTCCGTAAACCTCAAGCCGTCCCGCCACGTCCGGTGAATGGAAGCAGACTTTAACTCCCTTTCCACTTCCCGAACAGGTGACGAAATCGTCACCCCCTGAACACGGTCGTTTGGCAACAAAAATGCTATCCCCCATTCCGCTCCAGGTTCAGTCTCCCTGCCTCCTCAAAACCTGCTTCAGCCACAGGGCAATGGCTTCCGAGCGGTTGTTGACCCGGAGTTTTCGGAATATTTGATGCTGGTGTTTGTGAACGGCGCTGTAGCTCAGCCCCAGGCGTTGGGCAATCTCCTTGTAGAGTAACCCGGCCGCCAGCCCCTGGAGAATGGCTTGTTGCCGCGGGCTGATTGGTAAAGCCCCCTCCACCGGCCTCACAGAAGAACAGGCCCCGCCGGTGCGCCGGCCCGGCCCGGCCCGCTGGACCGCTACCCATCGCAAGGTGGCCAGACACTGCTCAGCATGCACAGGCTGGACCAGCCAGGCGTCGGCGCCGGCGTCTCGCGCCGATTCCATCCCCTCCGCCTCCCCTCGGCCGCCCACCAGAACCACTCTCAAATGCGGCAGGACGTCCTTGAGCCGCGCGATGCATTCCCAGCCGTTCCCATCC
>DASRCU010000188.1:0-16376 GCA_035652955.1 Verrucomicrobiia bacterium
TCTCCGAAGCCGCGCTTGCTCAGCGGCCGGATTTACTCGTCTGGCCCGAATCCGCCGTGCCGGAATTGAACGAAGCCGCGTACACCGCCATCACCAACCTGGTCCGCCGCCATCATCTCTGGTTGATTTTCAACGCCGACGACGTGGTGCCGCGCCCGAATGCCACCAATGAATTAGACAACGACGTCTTCAACGCGGCGTTCCTGCTCGATCCCGCCGGCCATTTTGCCGGCGTTTATCACAAGCAACATCTCGTCATTTTCGGCGAATACATTCCGCTGGCGCGCTGGTTGCCGTTCACCAAATGGCTCACGCCCATCAGCGGCAGTTTCGCGGCCGGAAATGGGCCGGCACAGTTTCACCTCGGCGTTATTCAGGCCGCGCCGGTGATTTGTTTCGAGGACACGTTTCCCTCGCTGGCCCGCGCCGCTGCGCGGCGAAACACCGGTTTTCTGGTCAATCTCACCAATGACGGCTGGTTCGGCAACAGCGCCGAACAATGGCAACACATGGCCAACGCGCTGTTTCGCGCGGTGGAAAACGGCCTGCCTCTGGTGCGTTGCTGCAACAACGGCGTGACGTGCTGGGTGGACGCCTCGGGGCGCGTCCGAAAAATCTTCCGCGACTCAACCGGCAGCGTCTATGGCGCAGGCGCGATGACCATTGAGCTGCCCCTTTCGCCGCACCAAGCCACTTTTTACAACCGGCATGGGGATTGGTTCGGGTGGTCGTGTGTGGGTGCGGCCGCCTTTTTTTTGGCCGAACGGATCTGGCGCCGCCGGCGACGTCATGTGGTTCAAGGCTGAACCTGCACGCGATAAAATGCCGGGACGGCGCCGGGATTGGTCACCATGTAATTCATCGTGGCACCCCCGTTCGTCGCCTGAAGCCAGCCGGTGACCGGCCACCAGGATTGGAGATTGGTGGAAACACTCACCTGATACAGGCGATTGCCGGTTACCGTCCATTGCAATTGCACCCCTTGACCATTGGAAACGCCGACACCGGTAAAATGAAACAGGGAGGCGGGATTGGTCGGATTGAGGCCGGCGATGAATTTGGCGTAATCGCTCATGCCGTTGCCATCCGTGTCGGTAAATGGCGTGCGGTTGGTGGTGACGGCGCCGAAATACTCCTGCTCCCAGGCGTCGGAAATGCCGTTGTGGTTGGCGTCCAGAAAAGTGTACGTGCCGGTGAAATTGACCGTGCCGCCGACGGTCAGGGTGTTTGTTTGCCCCGGCGGGGTTTGGTAATAGGGCACATCTCCAAATTGCACCGCGTATTGGCCCGGCGGCAGATTGCTGAGGGTCACCGACGGCGCAACACCGGATTGAACCGGAACCAGGCCGAGGGAAGAAACGGCAGACAACGACCAGACCCCCTGCCCCAGATTTTTGGTGATGGTTACATTCCCACCCGCGGTCACGCCGGTAATGCGGATATCGTCAATCGTCCAGCCGTAGATGGTGTCGCCAACAGGAACGGCCTGGTAGTAAAAAACCACTTGAATGGTCTGCCCAACGAACGGCGTCAGGTCCACGGTCTCCTGCTGCCAAGTGTCTGCCGCCGTGCCGGCAAAATCCTCCACCATCGGCAGATCGCCGGGCGGGGTGCTGCTGTTGGTGCTTACATAAACGATGCCGTCTTCAAATTCCAGGCCAAAGTTAGGGTCGGTCCGGCTGAAGTCATACACGTTCCAAAAAGTGAGGGTGGCCGATTTAAGCCCTGTCAGATCAATGACCGGACTGTAAAGGTAGCTGCTGGCCAGGGTGAAATTCTGGTCGCCGTCGAGGTCGCTGCCCCAGGCGTTGGTGCCCGAATAGGCGCTGGTGGCCAGCGCGTTGTGGGGCGTGCCCAGCGTCCAGTTCAAATCCGAACCGTAAACCGGGTCGGGAACAACCGACCAGCCGGCGGCGCCATTTTCGAGGTTGTCGAACCACGGCGGCGTCGGCGCCCGGAGCGTTTGGAAGGTGTACAAATTCCCGTGATTGTCGTCCACCGTGGTGTTGCCGGCCTGATCGCGGCTGACGACCTGATAATTGTAAATCCGGTTCGCCTGAAGGCCGCTGATGGTCACCGAATGATTGGTGACCAGCGCGCTGTCGTAAACCACTTTCAACGGCGGCTGGGACAGGATGTCGTACTGCACCGCCGAATCCGCCGGTTCAGAAGTCTGCCAGGTCACTTTGGCATTGGAATAATCGGTGGTGGCCGCCACGCTGGTGATGGCCGGTGGCACGGTGTCAATTGCGGCGGTGGCGGTGACATTGCGATTGTTGGAGACGTCAAAATAGGTGGCGGTAATGGTGTCGCCGTTGGCGACCGACAATTGATTGGTCCCCGCATTGCCAGCCACCAGGCTGATTGTGCCCCGGAACAAACCCGGATGTGTCGTTTCCAACAAGGTGACGGTGACGCGATTGGTCTGCGAACTGACTGAAAACGTGGCGTCCGTCCGGCCCGCACCCGCCAGGTCCGAATCCCCCACTTCCACCGTCACCAGGTCGTTGGTGGTATAGACTTTTTTATCGAGGAAGACCACGCCCTGACCATTCGCGCCCGGCGCGAGAAAGGCGACGATGTTCCGCAACAGCGAGACCGCGTTGTTCGGTGCGGCGCCGTTCGTCGGAATGGAATCGAAGGGAAACGAGAGAAAAACAACACGCCCGGGGCTGTCCACACCAGGCGGAGGATAACTCATTCCGCACGGTTTGCCGGAAACAGACTCGAAGGCAATCGGCGTGGCGTCGGATGCCGGCGTAAACGTGTCCGAAAAATCCGGCCCGAACGAGTAATCTTCCAAGCTAAATGATGGATAATTGCTGTAATCGAGCGTGACATTCATGCCGTCGGCCACGCTGTCCGGCGCGCCCCAAAAGGCCGGCACACCGAAATCCTCGTCACAATCCGAGCATTGCAGCGGCGGGTCGGGATTTTGCTTGAAGGCCGCCACATGCAGAACATTCCGGCGGAACGGCACATCGCCCAGTTGCTCGAGAATGTTCATGGAGGCCATGAAGAACGCGCCGCCGCCATTCAGGTAGGTTTGAATCATGAATTGCTGCTGCGCGTTCAAGGTATTGTTGGTGGCGCTGGGATCGGGCAACCCGTCGGCGTCCACACCGTAGTTGATGAGGTCATCCGTCGTGCGCCAGATGACCACCGGGTAGGGTTTCAGGTCGGCCAGTTGCGGGAAGCCCCGGTCAATCACTTTCCAGAAGGCGTAGTTGATGCCGGCTGCCGCCAGCACATTGGTATAGGCGCCGTCGGGAATCACCGGCGAACCATCCGCCTCCTCGGCCCGGGTGTCATAATCATCCACCAGCAACACCGTGGGCGTGGCCACACCGACAAACGTGAACAGAGCGCCCCCGTTGTCCGCCACTGCCACGTTGCCGGCGCTGTCGCTGGAAACGACCTGAAAATAATACGTCGCGCCCGGCACCAGACCGGTTAATTTCAGGACATGGTTGGTTACCAGCGTCAAATCGGTAACACTGAGGTTCAAATCGCTGCTGTTGGTGCCGTAACGAATCAGCGAAGTCGCCGGCTCACTCGTCTGCCACGTGATGGTCAACACCCCGGCATCGGTGCCGGAAGCAACGGCGCTGATGAGAGGCGCCGCCAGGTCCGCCACCGCAGTAACCACGCGTTTTGCGCCGCCGGAATCAACGTAATCGGCTTCCAGATAGTCACCATCGGCAATCTGGATTTGTCCGGCGCCCGGCGCGCCGGTCACGGTGGCCACCGCGCCGGTGAACACCCCCTCCTCTCCGGGGACCGGCAACAGGCTGGCCATGACAAATCCGTGCGTGGTGAGATTGGAGACCAGCACGCTCACGCTGCCGGCGCCGGTGCGCCCCGCGTCAAACACTTCCAGGTTCATCACCGCCGGCGCCGTGTACCGGGGCCGATCCAGCAACAGCAACCCCTCGCCCGGCCGCGCCAAATCGCCGGAAGACACCAGCGCAAAATCCTGGTCAATCGCCGGCGTATCCAGCCGCGCGTCCTGAACCACTTTGCTGGCGCGCACGCGCAGCGTGTAATCGCCCGGCAGGGGCGCCGAAAGATAAATGCCTTCGACATTGTTGATTTTGTCCGATGACGGCGGGTTGGGCACCGACTCTCCCGCGCCGAATTGGTTGCCGCGGTAGAGCGTGCCGTCGGGCGCCACCAATTCCAAATCCAAGTCGTTCACCAGCGCGGGAATGGCGCCGGGAAATCCCGGCACGTCCGTGTAAGCCAGCGTGATTTTCAACGGTTCGCTGGAACTGCGCACAAAAAGATGCTGCGAATAAACCTGGCCGTTGGTCAGCAACACCGTTTGGTCGAGATACTGATACAGGCGCGGTGCGGTGTCGAAGTTGGTCACGATGAGGTTGGCCACGTTCACGCGTCCCCAGCCCTCGTCGTTGTTGGGCACCGGGCCGGGGCCGCCGTTGGCTTCGTCCAATTCCTCGGCCGCGTTGATCAACGCCGCCTTGACCAATGCCGGCGACGGCACGGTATTGGTGATCATGCGCCTGTAATACTGCACAAACACCGCCGCCGCGCCCGCCACGTGCGGGCCGGACATGCTGGTGCCGCCCATGTAAACATAATAATTGTCAATCGGCAGCCAGGCGATGGCATTCTCGTTCGGCGCGGCGGAAGAGGCGGCAGAGGCAATCCACGTTCCCGGAGCCACTAAATCCGGTTTGACGCGGCCGTCCTGGCAGGGGCCGCGACTGGAGAAATCCGCCACTGTGTCCGGGCCGTCGGCGTACAAGCCGTAGGTTTCGGCCGGCGTGTTGGGAACATTTTCTGTTGCGCCCACGGCAATGACATTTTTGCCTGTGGCCGGGCTGTCCAGCGTTTCGGAATTCGGCCCGGCGTTGCCGGCGGAAAATTCCAGAATGTAAGGCTGGTCGCCGTTGGTCGGATCCGCATCCGCGTCGCGCACCAACTCGTCGAACTCCGCCGCATCCAGGTCATAGGCGCCCTGGACGTCGTTGCCCCAACTGTTGGCGCCGATTTGCGCCCCGGCCTGCACTGCATCGCGCGTCAACGTCACATCACTGGGAAACGGGCTGACTTCGTTGGCGTCGCTGTCAAAAATGCGCTCGACGAACAAATCCGCGCCCGACGCCACCCCTAATCCGTAAAACTGGCCGGAATCCGGATCGGTTTCGCCGGTGGCGGCGTTGCCGGCGATGATGCCCGCGCAGTGCGTGCCGTGGCCGTAACCGTCCGAACCATCCGTCAGCGAGCCGTAGTATTTGAACCCCGTCACCCGGCCCCGCAAATCCGGATGCATCGTGTTCGTGTCGCCCGTGTCCAGCCCCGTGTCTGCCACGCAGACCGTCACGCCCGCGCCGTCAAAGCCCATTTGTTCGGTAACCGTCGGCGTGGCGGTGCGACCGTCGTCGCCGCCGACAATTTTGGAGGCGGCTTCATCCAGCAGTTTCCACTTCGCCGCCTTTTCCACCCACAGCACGGCGCTGGATTGCGTGAGGGCGTCCAGTTGGTTCAACGGCAATTTGCCCCGCAGAATAACGCCCAGGCGCAAATGACTTTCAGAGTGAATCGCGGTCAGTAACGGGCGCACGGAGGCGATTTCTGCGGGTGTCGCCGCCGGCGAAAGCAAAATATTGACGTCCACCGTCGAGTTGGTCGGCGTCGCCGCGCGCCAGGCTGCCAACCGTGGCGAAATTTTCTCCGCCGGTTCATACGGCCCGACCCAACGGACCGAATTCATCGTCGCCACTCGCGCCAACGACGCCTTGTCAAATTTGGCAATGAAGGCGTCGTTGGGGACATATTGAAGTAATTCCACCCCGGCCGCCCGCAGCGCCGCCCGACGGGTCCGGCCGACCGGTCCGGAAAACTGGATTAAAAAAAGGCCGGACAAGGAGGCGCCCGACCGGGTGTTTGCCTCCATCACCAGGCGGTTGGCAGCGGCGTCGGGATCAATAAACCCGCTGCGCAAACGAATTTCCCGGGCGAAACCGGGAAAGACAAACTGACACACCAGAAGCGCGATCCAAATCCCCCTGGCGTTTGCCGGCCGAAAACTGCGGAGATTCACGTTTAACAGATACTCCCGGTTCGGAGCTTGAGCAACGGAAATTTCATTTCAGCAGGGCTGCGGCGTGTTGGCGCGCCGCCTCGGTTTGCCCGCCGAGCATTCGCGCCAATTCGGCCACCCGCGCCTTCCGGTCCAACAACGTGATTTCCGAAATCGTGCGGCCGTTTTTGACCTGTTTGGTCACCACGTAATGGGCGTCGGCCAATGCCGCCACCTGGGGCAGATGCGTGATGCACAGCACCTGCCGCCGGGCGGCAATCCGTTTCATTTTTTCGCCCACGGCGCGGGCGGTTTGACCACCCACATTCGCGTCCACTTCATCAAAAACCAAAACCGGAATTTCGTCCTCCTCGGCCAGCACGGTTTTGAGCGCCAGCATCACGCGCGCCATTTCGCCGGACGAAGCGATGGCGCGCAACGGTCTGGCCGGCTCGCCGGGATTGGGCGCAAACAGGAATTCGATTACATCCCAGCCGCCGGCCGGAATTGGCGACGGGAGTCGGGAACCTTCAAACGGCGCCGTCCAGGCCACCTCAAATTTGCTCTGTCGAAATCCCAGCTCCTCCAATTGCCGGCTCACGGCCCTGGCCAGTTGCGGAATGATCTTCCTCCGCGCCTCTGAAAGCGCCCGGCCGGCGCGCAAAAGCTCCGCGTCGAGCGCCTGCAATTCGCCGTTGAGCCGCGCCAGTTCGGCGTCACGCGATTCGAGCAACTGCAATTTGCGCTTTGCTTCTTCGCCAAAGGCGAGGACTTCTGCCAGCGTCGCGCCGTATTTGCGTTTGAGCGAATGGATGGAATCCAGTCGCTCCTCCAGCTCGGCGAGCCGGGCGGGGTCCATCTCGATTTTCCCGGCGTAACGGGACAACTCCCGTTGCAACTCGCGCAGCGCACCGACGGCTTGCGAGTGCAGTTCCACCAGAGGGGCAGCGCCGGAATCCACCCGAGACAATTCCTGCAATTCACGACCCACGATGCCGGCCTGGTTCAGCAGCGACTGTTCGCCCTCGGCCAATGCCTCCAGCGCGCTTTGGCTCAACTGCAACCGGCGGGCGGCACTGCGGACGCGGTGAAATTCCTCCTGGAGGAGGGCCTCTTCATCGGGCTGCAGGCGCGCGGCGGCAATTTCGTTCACCTGGAAGCGGAGCAAATCCAGTTGCTGCGCATAGGTTTTTTCGTCCACGACCAGGGCCGCCTTTTGGTTCTCCAAATCCGTGCGGCGCCGAACCTGCTCGGCGAACGCGGCGCGCTGCTTTTCCAATTTGCCAAAGGCGTCCAGGATCGCCAGTTGCCTGGCCGGATGCAGCAGCGATTGATGGTCGTGCGGACCGTGCATGTCCACCAGCCACTCGCCGAGGCGCGCCAGTACCTGAAGCGTCGTCGGCGATCCGTTGACGAACTGGCGGTTGGCGCCGCTGAGCGAAAAAGAACGCTTGAGGACCAGCCGGTTTTCTTCGCAAGGCTCGATCCCGTTTTCTTCGAGAAAGCTTTTCAGAGGCGCGCGCAAGGTCTGCACGTCGAACACCGCTTCCACAGCGCAACTGTCTTCGCCGCTGCGGATCAGGTGGCGATCGGCGCGCTCACCCAGGACAAGGTTGAGGGCGCCGATCAGGATGGATTTGCCCGCGCCGGTTTCGCCGGTAATGACATTGCAGCCGGGCCGGAGTTCGAGCGTCAGGTCGGTCACCAGCGCCAGGTTTTTGATGCGCAAGGTCGTCAACATCGGTAAATTGCCGGACATTTGAGCGGTTCAGGCCGCTCGGCAAAAGAAAATTTTGCATGGCGTTTGCACTGACATTTCTGGGCAGCGGCACCTCGCAGGGCGTGCCGCTCATCGGCCAGGAGTATCCGCCGGATTTTCTGGCCAATCCAAAGAACTGGCGTACGCGACCGGCCATTTACGTGGCCACGGACAAAACCCGACTGGTCGTGGATACGCCGCCGGAATTTCGCCTCCAGTGCCTGCGCGAAAAAATCAATTGGCTGGACGCCGTGCTTTTCACCCACCCGCACGCCGACCACATCATGGGGCTGGATGATTGCCGGCGATTCTGCGATTTGCGCGGCGGGGCGCTGCCTGTTTACGCCAACGAAGAAACGATGAACGCCCTGCGCCGCGTATTCCTTTACGCCTTCGACGGCCGCCCCATCCCCCGCGGCTATTTCAAACCCGAACCCCGCGTCGTCAACGGACCGTTTGCCGTGGGCGATCTGGAAATCGTCCCCCTGCCCCTGCCGCACGGCTCGATGACCGTCAATGGTTATTTGTTCCTGCAAGACGGTCGCAAACGCCTGGCATACTTGAGCGATTGCAAGGAAATCCCGCCCGAAGCCATGGAAAAAATTCGCGGCGTGGAAATCGCCGTGCTCGACGCCCTGCGCCCCAAACCGCATCCCACGCACATGTGCCTGGATGAAGCACTCACCGCCGCGCGGCGCATCGGCGCCCAAAAAACCTTTTTCACCCACCTGACCCACGATTACGATCACGACCGTGCCCAGGCGGAATTGCCGCCGGGGGTGTGGCTGGCGTGGGACGGGCTGAAAATCAGCAGTGAAACGTGAGGAGCGACATTGGTATGAAAACATTTTTCATGATTTTGGCCGCTGCCGTCCTGGCGGGCGGACGACTTTACGCGCAGACTCCGGACGGCCCTTTTGTCCCCGCCAATCCGCCGGAAATGAAACCGATTGCCAGCCATCACACGCCGGCGTGGCAGGCGGCGAAACTTTTCCGGCGCGGCGTGAACCTGGGCAATTATCTCGAACAATGGCCGCCCCGGAGCGGCGGGGTAACGGTCACGGCCGATGATTTCGTTCAGATGAAGCGCGAAGGCTTCGATCACGTGCGCGTCCCCATCGGTTGGCATCATTACGCCGGACCGGCCCCCGATTTCCTGTTGGCGCCGGAAATTTTCGCGCGCGTGGATTTTGTCGTCACCAACGCGCTGAAAAATCATCTGGCGGTCATCATCAACATTCATCATTTCAACGAACTGGACGAAAATCCGGCGGCGGCAAAGGACGAGTTCCTGAAAATCTGGGAGCAAATCGCCGCACATTACAAAAAGTTCCCGCCGGAACTGGCGTTTGAACTGGACAACGAGCCGCACGATCGCGCGACCACGGCGGTGATGAATCCGTTTTACGCGCAAGCCATCGCCGAGATCCGCAAAACAAATCCGCACCGGACAATCTTTGTCGAGCCGGGCGGCTGGGGCAGCATCGGCGAGTTGAAAAATCTTGTGTTGCCGCCGGACGACAACGTCATAGTCTCGATTCATTGCTACGACCCGTTCTATTTCACGCATCAGGGGGCCACATGGGCCGGGCCGGACGTCAAACCACTGGCCGGCATTCGATTTCCCGGACCGCCGGCCACGCCGCTGACACTGCCGCCCGACGCCAGCCCCCACGTGAAACGATGGATCCAGGAATACAACACGCTGCCCACCGACCAGAACCCGTGCAGTCCGCTGGCGTTTGAGGACAAACTGAAATACTGCCGCGAATGGTCCGACTACTATGGACGGCCCGTCCACCTGGGCGAATTCGGCGCGTTCACCACCGCCGACCCGCAATCGCGCGCGAATTATTACGCCGCCGTGCGGCGGGCATGTGAACAGGATAAAATCGGGTGGTGCATTTGGGACTGGAGCGCGGGATTCCGTTATTGGGACGAAAAAAATCATCGGCCCATGCCGGGAATGCACGAAGCGCTTTTCGGAAAGTGAAATGCACGCGCTGCTTCTTCATCAAATGGCCTTTCCGCGCGGGACGAAAATTTTCCGCACATTTCCGCGGGCGGGCGGTCAAATAACCAGCGCATGAGACATTTTTTGCTGCTCAGCACCGTTTTCATTTTCGCGCTCGCGCCGCCGAACCTCCGCGCCGACGGCAGCGAAGTGGTCGTTATCTACAACTCGCGCCTGCCGGAATCAGAGGCCGTGGCGCAGTATTATGCCCGGCGCCGCGCCGTCCCCGAAAATCAAGTCTGGGGCTTTGCCATGACCACCAACGAAGAGATGTCGCGGACGGAATTCCAGGATTCTTTGCAAATTCCGCTGGTGAACCGGTTGCAGGCGGCGGGGCTGTGGAAACTCGGCAAAACGTCTTTTCCGGCCACAAACGGGTTGCCGTCTCACACCATCACCGGCGTCGTCGCTTCTAAAATCCGTTACGCCGTCTTATGCTGGGGCGTCCCGCTGAAAATCGCGCCGGATCCGGGCTGGCAGGAAGCGGACGCGACCAACCTGCCGGTGCCCTTCCGTCGCAATGAAGCCTCCGTGGATTCCGAACTGGCCTGGCTGCCGTTGATTAAAATGCGCCCCCCGCTGGACGGTCCCATGCCGAACTGGACTTACGGAACCACTAACGCCGATTTACTGACCCCGACCAACGGCATTTTGCTTGTGACCCGACTCGACGGGCCGACGCCGGACATCGCGCGCGGGCTGGTGGACAAAGCGTTGCAGGCCGAGCGCGACGGATTGTGGGGACGCGGCTACTTCGACGCCCGCGGCCTGGCCCACTCCGGCGATACCAATTATCTCCTCGGCGACGAATGGATTCTGGGCGCGGCGCAAATCTGGCGGCAATTGGGCTTTGACACGATCGTGGATGACAAGCCCGAAGTTTTTCCCGCAGATTTTCCCTTGAGCCAGATTGCCTTTTATGCCGGCTGGTACGCTGGCGACGTTTGCGGTCCTTTTGCATTGCCCAAAGTCGAGTTCATGCCCGGCGCCTTTGCCTATCATTTGCATTCGGACAGCGCCGCCAGCATTCGCACCGCCACCCGTTTCTGGGTCGGCCCCCTGCTGGCCAAAGGCGCCACCTGCACGATGGGCTGTGTGTATGAACCTTACCTGGCGCTTACGCCGAACATCGCCGTCTTCCTGGCGCGCTGGAGCATCAACCAGTTTACTTTTGGCCAAGCCGCCTGGGCGGCGCAACCCGCCCTCTCGTGGCAAACCACGGTGGTGGGCGACCCCCTCTACCGGCCTTTCGGCACACCACCGCAGGTGTTGCACGAAGAACTGGCGGACCGCCACAGTCCGCTCATCGAATGGTCCTATCTGCGGCTGCTGAATCTGGACCTGCTGCGCGGCGCGCCGCCGGCTCGATTGATCAATCTGGTGCAATCCATCGGCATCGCCACCAACAGCGCCGTGCTCACCGAAAAACTGGCCCGGATTTATCAACTGGCCGGCAAACCGGATCAGGCGATTGACGCCTACGAAAGCGCCCTGCGCCTGGCCCCATCGCCCGAACAACGCATCCAATTGCGCCTGGCCCTGGCCCAGGCACTGCTGACCGAACATTTCCCCGAAGCCGCCCGCCGCGATTACCAGTTGTTGCTTCAGGAAGCGCCGGACTACCCCGGCCGCGCAGCGATTGAGGAAAAAATCAAGACGCTCGGCGAAAAAATTTCCGCCACCGACGCCTCGCCTCCGAAATGATGCCTTTGACCCTCAACCGGCCCCATCCCATGCCCGTTTTTTACGACACCCACGCCCATTTGGATTATCCCGATTACGCCAACGATTTGCCGGACGTGATTGCTCGCGCCGAAGCCGCCGGGATCCTCAAAATCATCTCCATCGGCACCAATTTGATCAGCAGCGAACGCGCCGTCCGGCTCGCCGAGAAATTTCCGAACGTCTTTGCCGCCATCGGCTGGCACCCCGCCGAGGCCCCGAAAGCGCCCGCCGATCTGCGCCCGGCCCTGCGGGAATTGGCCCGCCATCCCAAGGTCGTCGCCATCGGCGAAATCGGTCTGGATTATCACCATCTTCCCAGCGAAAAACCGGAATTCACCGCCGCCGATGATGCGCGGTACAAGCAAAAACAGGCCGATATTTTTCAGCAACAACTGGAAGTCGCCGCCGAGACCGGGCTGAACTGTATCATTCATCAGCGCGACGCCTTCGACGACACACTGGCGCAACTCAAGCCGTTCGCCGGCCGGATTCGCGGCGTGTTTCATTGCTTCGGTGAAAGCGTTGAACGCCTCAAACAGGTTCTGGAGATCGGTTCACTGGTCAGCTTCACCGGCATCCTCACCTTCAAAAACGGCCGGAACGTCCGCGACACCCTGGCAGCCACCCCGCTGGACCAATTCATGCTGGAAACCGATTGCCCGTATCTGGCGCCCGTTCCTTATCGCGGCCAACGCTGCGAGCCGGCTTACGTCAAGGAAATTTCCGAAGTCGCCGCCCAGGTGAAAAATTGCTCGCTGGAGGAATTGAGCGCCGCAACGTGCAAGACGGCGCAGGAATTTTTCCCCAAATTGCGAAACCAACAGCCGTTATGAAAAGGCTCTGACAGGATTTATGATTTACGCTTTTACAATTTTCCCATCGCAGCCGGACTTTCAATCCTTCAGTTCGCCAACGATTGGGCAATCTATTCCCACGTCAATTTTATCGCTCCCCGCATTAACGGGTGACCAACGGACGGCAAAAGGATAAAGCCAGCCGGATGGCCAATCCAGGCCCAAACTGTTTTGTCAAATTGCTCCGTTGCACGTCGTCGAACGGGGGAAAATTTTTCATCGGAGATGGTGAGGAGTTTTCAAAATCACTGACCTCAATTTTGGCCGGCGCATCAAGGTGCCATCAAGCAAATGGTAATCAATCAACTCCATCGCCAGCCGAAAATTATCATCGTGAGGGCGTGATAACTGTATTGTGGACGACCGCGAACGGGAATTGAACTCCGTAAAATGAGGAAAATCGCCAACGACACCTTGCTTTGATCCAGCGGCCCGCATTTCTTTGGCCTGGGACTTTGCCAGACCGGCTGGTTGATGTTGGCCACGCTGATCGGCCGGTGGAAGTATTCCTCCTTCCGGTCGGCCGGAGTGCCATTGACCGCCACGCGGTTGGTGGCCAGTGCCGCGCCGCGAGTTGCATTGGCGACCGTTGTCGGTGGGCCTCTCCTTGGGCGGTTGATACTCCCGGCCGCCGCCCATGCACCTCGATGACTGATGCAAAGCGCGGCACGTGTTTTATTGGCTCAGTTCGTTCACGGGCAATTTCAAGAGGTATCGCTTTCGGCAATTAAATGCACATAATTGGCCGAAACGATGGAAGAAAAACTCCAACTCCGCCTTTACGGCGATGAGCTGCTGCCGACGCTGATTTATCTGCCCGGCCTGCACGGCGATTGGACGCTCATCGGCGCGTTTCGCCACGCGGTCGCCGGCCGTGTCCGGTTCGTTGAAATGACCTATCCGCGCACTCTCACCTGGTCGCTGGATGATTACGCGGCGGCGATTGAGCAGGTGCTATTGGAAAACGGCGTGACGCGCGGCTGGTTGCTGGGGGAATCCTTCGGCTCGCAGTTGGCTTGGGCGATGGCGGCGCGAAATCAAAATTCACACGCGGCAAAAGGCGATTCGGCACCGTTCCAAATTGACGGCATCATTCTCGCCGGCGGTTTTGTGCGGCATCCGCTGCAGCGGCTGGTGCGGTTGGCGGAGCGCGCGGCCGGGGTCATCCCGTTGCGGCTGCTGATCACCGTCATCTTTGGCTACGCCAAAGTCGCGCGGTTCCGTTTCCGCCGCTCCCCGGAAATTCTGGAACGCCTCGACGAATTCATCGAGCGCCGCACGGAGTTGGATCGTCAAGCCGCTGTTCATCGGCTGCACCTGATTGCCGAAAGTGATTTCCGATCGGTAGCTCGAGGAACAAACCTTCCGGTTTTTGCGCTTTCGGGTCTGCTGGACCCGATTGTTCCCTGGCCGCTGGTCCGACGCTGGCTGCGGCATCACTGTCCCGCGCTGCGCGATTACCGGCTGATCCACCGCGCCGATCACAACGTGCTGGGCTCGGGCACCCGGGAAGCTGCGCGCCTGGTGCTGCGGTGGCTGAAATGTGAAACGTGATTTGCCAATGCGGCGGCGAACCGGCCTGGAGCCATTCACGACGAAGTCAATACGCCCAGATGGTTCCCACGACGCTGACGGGCATCCATTCGCCGCCGCCGAGGTACTGCAATTCCACCGCTGTTCCCAGAGCGCCCGTGAGGCCGCCGGTCACGCCCGGCGTGGTAGCCGATTGGGCCGAGGCCGTGGCGTAGTCAATGTCGCCGTTGCTGCCGCCGAAGGTCGCCGCCAACCCTGTGCCGGCGGCGGACATCGCCAGGCCGGTCCACGGTTCATTGGCCACATTCTGTGCCGTCCAAGTTGCCCCCGCATTGACGGAAATGTAGATGCTGCCGTTGGCAATGCCTGCCGCCATCCGTCCGCCGTCGGCGGAGATGGCCACACAACTCCAACTCGCGCTGGTCGGCGCGCCGGTTTGTAAATTCCATGTCGCACCGGAATCGGTGGAAACGTAAAGACCGCCGCCGGCCACTGCGGCAATCATCCGCGTGCCATCCGCCGACTCGGCCACGGCGGACCAGGCGCGGCTGCTGTCGCGCGCTGTCCAGTTCGTGCCGCCGTTGCTGGAAGTGTAAATCTGGCCGCCGTTGATGACGGCCACGAGCGTCTGGCCGTCCGCCGAAGAGGCCAAGGCGCTCCAGGGGGCGTTGCCGATGCGTTGCGTCCAATTGGCTCCGGAATTGACCGACGTGTAAATGCTCCCGCCCGAAACGGCGGCGACCAGTTTGGTGCCGTCGGCGGACGAAGCCACCAGGCTCGCCTGCGGCGCGTTGCCACCCGTCAACAGCATCCACGTGCTCCCGGAATTGGTCGAGGCGTAAAGCCCCAGCCCGTTGGCAGCGATCAGTTTCGATCCGTCCGCCGAGGAGGCGATACTGTGCCATTGTCCGCTGCTGGCGCTGGTCCCGCTCCAGGTCTTGCCGGAATCCTGCGAAACGTAAATGCCGCCTCCCGCGATGGCCGCGGCCATTTTGACGCCATCCGCGGAAACGGCGATGGCCTGCCAGGCGCCGGCCGGGGCGTTGGCAGGCAACCAGGTGACGTTGCCGAAGCCCAGGAAATTGCCGAGGATCGTCTGGCCGCTGTTTTGCGCCACACGCCAGCCGCCGGCGCCACCGCCGGAAACGCGCACAATGTCGCCGGGCGCGTTGGGTAGGGCGGGCAGCGTGAGCGTCGCCACCTGCGCCGCAGTGAGCAGATAGCCGTGGTCAATCTGCGCCTGCACCGCCGTGCCGTTGGTTGCCACCCAGCCCACCAGGCCGTTGCCGAAAAAACTCCCCACAAAACTGTTGCCCCAGTTGGTGAAGGTGTTCGGGCCGTGAAAGAAATTCGTGCCGGAAACATTGAGTGGCCCGGTAAAATTGTTCGAGCCGAGGAAGGTTTGGTTGCTGTTGACGTAGGCGGTGTTGGCGGGCAGTTGGGCCGGGACTAACACACCGGTGAGATTGGCCACGTTCACGTTGGTCACTCCCGCCCCGTTGCCGGTGAACGTGCCGGCGAACTGATTGGCGCCGTTGGTGAGCGCCACGGTGTTGGTGTAACCGGCAAAGGCGCTGGCCGGCAAGGTCCCGGACAGTTGCGCCGCGGACAGCGTGCCCGACAGGTTGCTCGCCGTGTTGGCAAAAATCGCGTAGGGCACCGACAGGATTTTCTGGCGCGGACTCAAATTGGTGAAGGTGGCCGCACCGTTGGTGCGCACCGCGATTTGCAGCCAGCGATCCGGGCCAGTGAAAACGCCGACGCCAAAATCGAGCGTCGCGGAAAACAAACCGTTGCTGACGGCGACGGCGGCGTTGGTCAGCGGCCCGGCGATAAGGCTGCCATTGGTCGCCGCATCGTAAATCGCAAATTGCAAATCGTAAATTCCGCCAGCCGGATTGCCGCCGTCGTAAAGTCGCCCCTGGTAACTGAAGGCCGTCTCCTGCCCCCGCCCGATGGGAAGCAGACCACACAACACCACCACCGCAACTGGAAGACAGGAGCATCTTTTCATGGGCGCAGCGTATCGGTGGCCGGCGCGGGTTTCAATCCTCCATTGTCACCCTCGCGGCAAAGTTCAAAACGATCGCCCCTGCCGGAACAATGCGGGCTCCGGCAAAACGTCGGCGTCGTCAAGATCGTTTTGATGTTTATTTCCGCTGTCAGGCGCCGGTTTCCGGCATAGGCAAAAACCCCAATCGCGAATCAGGCGATTGACGATTTGCAATTTCCTGGAATGTGGCGGATGATGGAGTGTGAATCCAGTTCCTCAAGCCGCAGGTGACACAAAAAACAGCGGTGCGTCCGGGACTTTGCCGGCGGCAAAGGGTGCGGCGGACTTCACCTTTGAAACGCCGGAGGCGGTCATGGAGAAGGTTCACCGCCAGGCCACGTCTCTGGGGCCGGTGATGGAAGAAATCCTCCGCACGACCCATGGGCCGGGGC
>DASRCU010000189.1:0-1328 GCA_035652955.1 Verrucomicrobiia bacterium
CCCGCCGGGGCTGAAGACAGGCGCTGCCGTCTGGGGCTGCGGATTGATCGTATAGCCGGCGCTGGTCACGTTGCTGTCGGGCGAGCCGGCCTTGAAAGCAATGGCAGTGAGCGTTTCGGAGGATGCGACGTTGACCGAGCCGGAGTAGAGCGTGCCGACCGTCTCTGACGGCGCGCTGCCATCGGTGGTGTAGCGGATGGAAGCTCCGCTCGTGGCCGAGGTAATGGCGACGTTCTGCGCGCTGCTGTAAGTGCCGGCGGCCGGGTTGAAGGTGGGATCCGCCACCGGTGAGGTTCCGCTTTCGTTCCAGTTGGCCGGTTCGGCCTCCGCCTGGGTCGTGGCAATCCGGTAGTGATCTTCAAAAAGTTCGCGGTAGGACGGCGACGGCTGGGTTGTCACCCCGGTCCAACCAGTGACGTATTCGCCGCAAGACCAGCGGACATTGCCATTGGTCGCGGGCGCCACGAGGTTGCCGCTGAGGTTCAAATCCTTGTTGCCATTGACCCACACGGCCAGAGTGCCGTTTGTATCATCCGTAAGCTGGGTGACGATGCGCATCCACACGCCGGGCGTGGCCGGCGCGATCGTCGTGATTCCAGCGATGTGCGGCAGGATCACCAGGTTGGTGCCGCGTATTTCCATAATGATCCACGGACCATCACCCGCCCATTGCTGAATGGAGACTTTGGAATCGGTCAGATCCCAATTGGCGGGAAGAAAAAGCGTCAGACCGTAGTACATGGTCGAACCGGTGAATTGCGTACCCTGGTAATCGACCTCGGAATGATAACGACCAGTGTAATTGGGAATCCAGGTCTGGGTGAATTTGATGGCGGTGTTGCCTTGATAAGCCGGGCTGGTCACATCGGAAATGGTGCCGTGGGCCTGGGGCGTTTGCGGATAATTGGGCCATCCTTCCTTGTTTCCGTCATTCTGAAAAAAAACGGAGGCCGAGCTCGTCAGAGCCACAGCTGAGAATAACAGGCCGAAGAGGCCGGTAGGAATGAATCTTAGGGGTGTTTTCATGGGGCAATGATGCGTCAAAGCACCGCGGTTCATCCGCGGCGTCGGCAGGGGAACATACCAGCCTAGCGGTTTTTCCTGACCGGCGGTATCGTGAGTATTAATGATACCCGTCCGCCACCGGGCGCTTTGTTTCGCCCGGCTATCATGCTGGGATTCCGCCGCTAAGGCGTATGCCCGCCGGCGTAGTCCAGCATTTGCCTCACATCACCGGCGTGAGGTCCGTTCGGCGCCAGCTCGAGATATTTCTTGAGCGCCGCCAGCGCCTCCGCCGGCACAGCAATCTTGCCGCCGGCGTCGGTGGT
>DASRCU010000190.1:0-2942 GCA_035652955.1 Verrucomicrobiia bacterium
TCAACGACCTGCAACTGGGTCGCGGCGAGCCGATTGAGGACACGGCGCGCGTGCTGGGCCGCATGGTTCACGGCGCGGTGGTGCGGACCTTTGCCCAGAGCGATCTGGAGCGGTTCGCCGAATTTTCCCACATCCCCACCCTCAACGCCCTGACCGACGAGGAGCACCCTTGCCAGATTCTCGCGGACATCTTCACCTTCAAGGAATTGCGCGGGCCGATTTCCAACCACGTCGTGGCCTTCATCGGCGACGGCGCCTGTAACGTGGCCCGGTCGTGGATTTTTGCCGCCGCCAAATTGAATTTTGAATTGCGCATCGCCGCGCCCAAAAAATTCCAGCCGCCGCGCCAGGTGCTGGAGCGGGCCGGCGGAAACATCTCCTGCACCACCGACCCTGAAAAAGCCGCCCAAGGCGCGGACCTGCTTTACACCGACGTGTGGGTCTCCATGGGCAAAGAGGCCGAAGCCGCCGACCGGCTCCAGGCGCTGGCCGGTTATCAGATCAATCGCGCCCTGCTGAAGCGGGCCAAGGCCGACGCACTGGTGATGCACTGTCTGCCGGCCTATCGCGGCAAGGAAATTGATGCTGAAACCTTTGAGGCCCACGCCGACACCATCTTCACCCAGGCTGAAAACCGGTTGCACGTGCAGAAGGCCATCCTGAACTGGGCAGTGGCTTGACTCGGAACAACGCCACGGCGGTCAATCAAATCTCTCCCGGATTGCCTTCCTGAGTTTCGGCTCGGGAAAAGTTCTGTCCGGCAAATTTACCGAGATATTTCACCGCCACCTTCAAATCCTTCGGCCACGGCGCGGTGATTTTCAAATGCCGGCCGGTCACCGGATGAGGCAACTCCAGCGCCTCAGCGTGCAGTGCCACCCGTGAAATCAAGGGTCGCTCCTGGCGCCCGGGCTTGAGCCGGTAATTTTTTTTGAGCTGCGAAAGCCAGAGCGGCCGGCCGCCGTAAAGTGAGTCGCCGACAATTGGCAACCCCACGTGGCGCAGATGCACGCGGATTTGGTGCGTGCGTCCGGTCAGCGGCTGGCATCGCAGCAGCGTCCACCCCGAAAATCGCTCCAACACCTCAAATTCCGTTTTCGATTTTTTGCCGTTTTTCGGATCCACGCGCATCAGGGCGGGGTTCATCGGATGCGCCGCCAGCGGGGCGTTCACGGCAAATTGGTCCGATTCCGGCGCGCCAGCCACGAGGGCCACGTATTTTTTGAACGGCTTTTCCGAGCCAAACAGATTGGCCAGGGCCACGAGCGCGGGTTTGGATTTGGCCAGCAGAATCACGCCGCTGGTTTCAAAATCCAGGCGGTGCGCATTGGCCAGATACGTCAAACAACGCTCGCGCGCCCAGGGTTTGCCGGCGGCAATCGCCGTGTGCAGCAGCTTCATCAAATTCGGCCGTTGAGGATCGTAACGGTCGGGCGAAGTCAACAGTCCCGCCGGCTTGTCCAAAGCGAGCAGGTGCTCATCCTCAAAAAGGACGGGGATTTCCCAGAACTCGCGCGTGGCCGGAGAAGAAAGTTTGATTGCGGCGTTCATGAATCGAATCATCCGAATTCTCCCTGAAATGATCAACACCGCGCCGCCCGAGGGCCAAGCGGCACCCGGCCGTTGGCCGGGGTTCACCCGCAAGTCGGCGATTTTTGATCACTCCCCGCGAGCGGCGTTCACGGCCTGCTGGAAGGCCGGAATTCCACCCAACTGGCGCTTGGCCTCGGCGGAAAGCCACAGGTCGAACGCCTCGTTTTGGCGGACACGGCGCAGGGCTTGAAGATATTGCGGCAGATCAGCGTTCATGGTCGCCAGGTCCACCGGCAGTTCCTTTTCCACAAAGATGATGAAGCCGCCTTCCTCTGTCGGCACAAAACCGCTCATCTGACCGACCGGCGTGCTGAAGACGGCCTGTTTGAGTTCATTCAACGTGGCCGGGCCGGTGTCATCAGGCAACTCCGCGGTGCTCAACGAAAAGGGAGGCAGCACGACGGGATGGCGTCCTGCCGCCACACACACCGCCGCAAAGGAACGCCCCGCCGCCAGTTGGGCGGTGAGTGTGGCCGCAAAATTCGTCCCGTCCCGCTGCGCCTGGGCAATCGCCTGCGCCATCCGATAATCCTGCGCCACGCGGTCGCGGATGGTGTCCAGGGAGGGAATTTCGCTGGGCAACCGTTTGTCAAGCGCAATGACGTAATAACCGGACGGTCCTTCGATCGGGCCGGCAAACGGGTTGTCAGGGCTCAAGGCGAAAGCGGCCTTGATAAAACTGGCCGGCGCCGGGAACTCGTCCGGCCCGTAAAGTTCGCCGAAGGGCCGGGTGGTCTTGACGGGCAAACCTTTTTCCCGGGCGACGGCGGCGAGATTTTCCGGTCGAACGGGGGTGAGGTTGTAAACGGCGCTGGCAAATTCGTTGGCCCGCTGATGCGCGTCGGCCAGGGCCTGCTTGTGGAGCAAAAATTCGCGGATTTTGGCCTTGGCTTCTTCGGGCGTCCTGGCGTCGGGCACGGCTTCCAGGCCGTTGCGGCGGTAAAGATTTTCCACTTCGAGGTCAAGGTTGGTGGTGCCGATTTCGCGCTCGGCGGCGGCCAGGTAATTGCTTTCGTTGAACTCGACGTAGCTGACCTGAACGCGGTCCGGCAGGCGGTAGGCGGCGAGGTTGTTGGTGTAAAACCGGGCCACGGCATCGGGAGGCGCGGTCACCTGCGCCAGATAATTCGAGGCGGAGAAGAACACGGCCTCGGCGGCGCGTTCCTGATGATCCCGGCGCCAATCGGCCGCGGCTTCCTGAGGGGTGACCAGGGCACCCGGCAGCCCCAGCGTGTTCACCAATTCTTCGATAGCCAGGTCATGCCCCGCAAACCGGGCGAAATCTCCCTCCGTCAGCCCTTCCGGCGCCAGAATCTGCTTGACGAACGCCTGCAGGGAAACGCCCTGTC
>DASRCU010000191.1:0-11129 GCA_035652955.1 Verrucomicrobiia bacterium
TCTTAACACCCGTGCCAAGGCCTGGGCAAAGGGAACCGTCCCGGTCGTTTCCGATGCGGGTTCATCTTCCGGAGAGACGCCGGGCAAATGAGTCAGAAAACTGACTCCCGCCGGCGACGACGCGAGCAGGAATCGCTCCTGTCGGTAGCCGACAACGTAAATTGCCTGCCGTCCGCCCAGCGAACGGACCTCGAGGATATTCAGTTGCGGCGCGCGGCCGCGGGGGATGGCCAGGCGTTGACCGTTGCGAAACAGCCACACACCGGCCAGAAACAGGCCAATCACCAACGCCAACGCCCCCAGCACGCGCAGCAGTGAAACGCTTACGTCCGGCGCGGACCAGGCGGGATCGAGGGCAGGCGAAGCCGCGGCACGGGTGGCCGGCGCAAAGGCGGCATTCAACAGGAAAAAGAGGGAAACCAGGCCGACCGTTCTGATTTTGAAATTCTTCATGAGGCATTCTTTCTTCCGCGTCCGGTTCACGCCGCGGCGGCACTGGCGCCGCCCAGGACCTCGGTAACCTTCACGCCGAACCGGTCTTCGACAACGACGACTTCACCGCGGGCGATGAGTTTGCCATTGACGTTCAGTTCCACCGGCGCGTCGGCCGGTTTATCCAGTTGCACCACCGAACCGATGTTGAGCTGGAGCACTTCCTTCATGGGCAACTGGCAACTGCCCAGTTCAATCGTCAGATTGACGGGCACGTCCAGGACGAGATTCAAATGGGTTGCGTCAGAGGTGTTCATAACGTCAAGCAGTCACAAAATGGGTCAATTCCACGGCCCAGTTGCCGGCCCGGGTGCCGGGGCGGCCGATAAACTTGGGCACGCGGTTGAAATTCAACTGCACTTGCGCGGCACACGCCGGATCGAGCAACAGCACCTGACCCGGTTTGAGTTGGGTCAGCTCGCTGGCCGAAAGTTTCAGCCCCTGCCACTGGGCGCGGATGGGCATGCGCACCTCGTCCAGTGCCCGGTTCCATTTGGGCGCGGCCGTGGCGGCGGCGAGGCTGTCGCTTTCCGGCAAACCCGCCGGCGCCAGCAATCGCATGAGCGGTTCGATGGTGGCGTATGGAAAAGCCAGTTGCACCGGCTCCAATTGACCGGCCGAACCGACGTGGAGGGTAACCACCAGCATGGCCGTTTCCGGCGAGGCGGTTTGAAGAAAACGGCTGTTGTTCTCGTGACCCAGCGGCGAAGGACGCAATTCGCGCATCTCCGGCCAGTGCGCGCACCATTCGGCAATGAGCAGAGTGGAAACCTGGTCCACCAGCGCCACTTCGATTTCACTCAATTCGCGCGCCGTTTCCGGCATTTTGCCCGGACCGCCCAGCATGCGGTCCACCAGCCCCAACCCCAGCCGCGGCGGGATGACCAGCAAACCCACGCCCTTGAGGGGGTCAATTTTGAACAGCGTGATGTGGGTCGGATTGGCCAGGCTCTCGGTAAATTTCAAATAACCGACAATCTGCAGCCGGGCCAGTTGGACGGTGAATTCCAGACGCAGAAAAATCGCCAGGCGCGCCGCCAGCGAACGGACAAATTGCTCTTGACGCAGCCGAATGCGGCGCAACTCGCTGGGCGCCAGAAAACCTGACTGCCGGAAATCGTGGCTGCGAACGGCGTCGGCCCGGCGCTTCTGGCGAACCCCTTGCGGCGTGAACACGGTCACTTCCGCCGCGGCGGACGTTTCTGGAGGCGTGGGTGGATTTTCCGGCATAGGCGAATTCACCCTTCAGCGCCGCCGGCCAATTCCCCTGCCCCTGCCGCGGGGAACGGCGGACGGCCGATGAGAGCGGGTGTCGTGATCATTGAATGGCAAATTCGGTCAGATAAATTTCCTGAACTTCATCCCCGCCCAGAATGCGATTGAAACTGGTAAGCAATTCGGTGCGGATGAGATTTCGGGCGTCGGGCTTTTCCAGGTCAGCCAGGGTTTTGGCCGCCAGCACACTGCTGGCGGCATCGCGCAAGGCCGCGTCGTTGTCGGCCATTTTTTGCGAGAAATCCGGATCGGTGCTCGCGGCTGAAAGGCTGACCAGCAAATAACGCGAACCCATCGTGCCGGCCACGTTGACCAGCAGTTTGTTCATGGCCACGGTGATTTTTTTGGTGCCGGGCGCAGCCGCCCGGACTGTGCCGGCCGGTGCGGCGGCGGGCGTCGTCAGACCCAGGCCGGCCTGAATCCGCGGCAACAACACCCAGGTCGTCATCGCATACGCCAGCACCGGCATGAGCAAGGCGGTAACTGCCAGGGGCAGCCAGGCTTGGAGCGTTCCGCCATTTTTCGGAGCCGCTGCGGGCGTTTCCGCCGCATCGTCGGAATCAGGCACTGGAAGATTTGCGGGCATATTCAATTTCCGTTCCGGATTTTACGTGCTCAAAAATTGGACCCTGAAAAGCGGCGGTCGGGATCAGCGTTTGAGATTCACCAGGTCCTGCAGCACCTCGTCGCTGGTGGTGATCATTTTGGCATTGGCCTCAAAGGCGCGCTGCGCGGTGATCAGATCGGCCATTTGACTGGCCAAATCCACGTTGGAGGATTCGAGTGCGCCGGATTGAATGCGGCCCAGGCCGCCGCTGTTGGGCGCGACCGGAGCAGACAGCGGGCCGGCGTCGGCAGTGTAGGCATAGACGTTCCCCCCCTGCTTGAGCAGCGCCTGGGGATTGGTAAAATTCTGCAAAAGAATCTGGCCGATGACGCCGCTGGTACCGTCGCTCAACGCCGCGGTAATCTGGCCGTTGGCGTTGATGGTGAACGATTCCAGTGTGGGCGGCGGCGTGGTGGTGTCGCCGAGGGCTGCGATTGCCGTGCCGCTGTTGATCTGCAGATCGGTCACCGTACCGGAGGAACCCATCAAGCCCTGCAGCCGATAACCGCTGGCATTGACCAGGTAACCGCTGGAGTCGAGCGTGAATTCGCCGTCGCGCGTGACATACGTCAAACCGCTGGAGGTATCCTTGAGAACAAAAAAGCCGTTGCCGTTAATGGCCAGGTCGGTGGTCACGCCGGTGGTGTTGACCGTGCCTTGCGAGAAGTCGGAATTGATGGCGCCGGTGGCCACGCCCTCGCCGATCTGCAGGGGATTCGCCCCGCCGCCGGCCAGACTCTGACTCAATTGGTCCACAAAGGACATCCGCGCCGATTTGTAGCCGACGGTGTTGACGTTGGCGATGTTGTTGCCGATGACCTGGAGGTCTTCCTGGAATTGCTGGAGACCGCTGACGCCGGTTTGAAGTGAGCCGATCATATTTTTTCTGGTTAGTTTGAGGTTAAGGGAACAGCCGCCGGACAGACCGAAAGAACCTGGTCCAGCCGGTACCGCCGGCCGTTGACAATGATTTTCGGTGTGCCGGTCTCCACCATGACACCGGCCACCATGCCGTGCGCGATGCCCCGGGCACCTGCCATCAAACTGACCGTTTTGCCGATCATCGCGCTGGCAATGTCCTTTTGAATTTCACCGAGCCGATCCCGAAAGAGCGGACGGATCCGATTCTTTGCATGAGGCGGAGAGATCATTTGCCTGGAGAGTTGAGGTTACGGGTTGGACGCCGGAGGGGCGGTTACCGCCAGCACCTGGCTGAGATTGTAGGACTGTCCGTTGACGACAATTTGCGGTGTGCCGGAGGAAAGGTTCACGGCGCTGACCACACCCTGCGTCGTGGCGCCGCTGGAATCCAGCAGCAGATTGACCTGCTTGCCGATCAATGAACTGGCTTCCGCAAACGTCTGGGTGTTTTGCATTCCCGCCAACAGCGACTGCATCGCGGTGTTGCTCTGCAAGGTGCTGAACTGGACCATTTGCGAGAGCATGTCCTGGTTGGTCATCGGGTTCAGTGGATCCTGCGACGTCATTTGCGTGACCAGCAGGTTGAGGAAGTCCTGCTCGGACAGCGTTTGCGAGGCGGCGGAATTGACGGCCTCGGCAATGTTTTGCGCGCCGGCGGCGGTGCCATTGGTGATGGAAGAGACAGGCATAGAGAGCCCTGGGTTCAGGATTTTAACGAGCCAGACAGGGAAACGATCAGTGGCCGGCCACGGCGCGCGGTCACCGTTGGTGAATGAGTTTTCAAAATAGAAATCATAAATCAGCTCCAGCCATAAGATTCACGCCCATTTTTCCCAGCGCCGTGGAGCAATCCCGGAGGCGGAAGCTGTGGCAGCGGCCGGGGGTGACCCGAGCAGCGTCGCCGGCAAGGTGCTCGCCGTCGCAACGTTGTCCCCGGTCTGTTGGCCGTGGGGATGCTGGGAGGGATGTCGGAAGCCTGTGCTTCCGCCTCCAAAAGACAAGGGGGCGCCGGCCAGCGGAGCCAGCCGCACGCCGCGCAGTTCAAGCTGTTGCTGCAATTCCGGCCAGTGCCGGTTCAACCACTCAAAATTTCCACGTTCCACAACCGCCCGGGCCTCCACCTCGCCGTGCCGTTGCTGCAAATAGAGGGATAATTGCAGATCAGCATCCGGCTGGAGAACCACGTGCATTTCGTCCGCACCGCTGGTGCGTAATCGCAGCGCGTGCCACACCACCAATTCCTGCGTCCGTTCCGCGGTTAAAACGCTGTGAGCAATCAGCCGCGGCAACTCCATGGTTTCAGGCAAAATTTTTTGTGCCGGTGCCTCCCCGGCAATAGTTGCCGGATCAAGAGGCGCCGCCGGCCCCACGCGAATGGTGATCGTAGCCGGCGCCGGCGGACGCGGCGAATTCATCTCGCCGGCGTCAGTCCGTTTAACCGCCGCCGGCAAATTTTTACCGGCGGCAACCGTCGCTTCGCCAGCGCGGTCGGCAACGGCGGGCAATTTTTGCTCTCCGCCGGAAAAATCGTTCTTTTTTGCCGCCATTTTCATGGTCGTTTCCTGTTGAGCAACGGCTGTGCCAGCGCCAGATTTGCCGCTCAACGCTGTGGAGGGAGGATTTGACATTGAATCGGGAATCGGCGGCTTGACCGCGTTTTCAATCGTCACCGGCGGGGCGTCTCCTTGCCCCGGAACCGCCACCGCCGGGGCGGCAGAAATTGCCTTTCCTTGAACCGCCCGAATTGCCGGCCCTTGGTTGGCAATCAGCGACGAAATGTCCCGTGACCCATGCTCTTCATCAACCACTCTTCCCGCCGGTTGATCCTCCGCCCGCTCCCCAACGCGGCCACTCTTGTCGGCACCCGGCACATCCCGACTCTCCGTTTCCATCGGGCTGGGAGCCTGGAACTCTTCCGATGCCAGCGGAGAGTTCCTCGCCACGGCACGTTCCTCAAAATCGCCTTGCGCCAGTGCGGCACTCCATGCTTCGCCGGGCAACGCATTTTGTCGAAACTGAATTTCATTTTCCTCCTTCGCACCCTTTGTTCCGACAAAATTTCGATTCTCCGGCAAGAAATCCGCTTGCTGCGGTTTAACTTGCGGCCCTGCCAAAACGCGAGTCGCGGGCGCCAATCCGGCCTGAGGCGCTTCAGCGGCCGGCGGCAAAATTGAATGGCCTTGCATCGGCGGCGGCGAATCCGATGTTCCGGAGGTTCCAGATTGATTTCCGCCTGAACCGGAAATTCGCTCCGAACCATTCGCGACGGGGGCGGCGACAGGCGCTGAACATTCCGACGCGACCGCGTTCGCATTGACTTGAAGCGATCTTGCCGACGTCGGCCGTGGCAAATCCGCCGGGGCAACTTCCGTTTTGGGGCTGCCAACGACCGGCGCCTCCACAACGGCGGCAATCGGGAGCACCGGCGAGACATCCGCATGAGACGGAGCGGAAAATTCCTCGATCGAGTGTTTGCAAAGGGGGGATTTAGTTTTTGTCGTCGCTGAGGTGCCTGAAAAAATCTGCGCCAACCGCTCTTTGAATCGAAGCGTTGAACTTTGCTGAAGCGTCGGTGCGGCGTGAGAGGAAGGTCCCGCCGCGGTGGCCGGTGGCTGGCCGAGGTGCTCCATCAGCGTCTGGAACTTTCCCGCCGGCGCTGCTTCCTCCGCCTGCTCAGCGGTGTTCCCGTCCGGAGCCGATGCCGGGAAGGTATCGCGGCGGACGACCGGTGAAGCCGGAACGGTGAAGGGAGGAGCCGTCACGGGGAGGATTGGCTGACGGCGGCGTCCGGCGGCAGCACTCGGCGCAACCGATCCGCCAACGTCGCGGCGCGTTTGGCCTGGGCCGCGCCGAGCCTGCTCATCGAATCCAGCAGAGCCCCGGCCTGATCTGTTTTCATCACCGCCAACAGGCGCACCACGTCGGCGTCCGGCATTTGCGCAATCAGATTCGCCGCCCCTTCCGGCGACATGCCGGCGATGATTTTGGCCTGGCGGTTCAAATTTTCCATCTCCTGCGCCTTGAGCCGGATGACGTTTCGGTCGAATTCCGCCTGCAATTGGTAAACCGCCTGGGTAGCGGCGGCAAATTCCTGCTCCCGCGCCTCCAGCCGCGTCTGCCATTCCTGCAACTGTTGTGCGCGCGTATCCAGATTGCTTTTTTCGGTCTTCAGCTCCGCCACCCATTGAGAGAATTCGGGATTCCGGAAGCGCCACGACGGCTCGTCGTCCGGCGTCAAGGTTTCCGTGCGGACGGCAAGCGCGGCGCGCTCGGCGGCAAAGCGCGCCGGACGCAGCAGCAGCGCCGTGGTACCCAGATAAAGCAGGCTGCCCATCAGGGCAACGACCCAGCCGGAAGTGAGGTAGCGTGTCATGGGAGCGTGACGTTGTCAGTGAGGAGAGGGAAAAAGGAAGTGGAAAACCGGCTTTCCCGGCCCGGCCTCGGCCAGTGGCGATCTCGCGCGCGAAGGCCCATCTCGTCCAGTTGTTTTTGTTCTTCGCGCCGGAGTTCGCGGTCGTAGGCGTGGCGACATTTCTCGTGCAACCTGTCGAGTACTTCGCGCTGGCGGGTGGCCAACACCAGATCGTGCCAGGCCTCGTGAGCGGCCCGTTCGGCGGATTTCAAGGCGGCGGTCCATTGAGCGCAGCGGCGTTCCAATTCGGCGCACCAGGCACCGGTCTGGCGCAGCGTCGCGGCGGCGACGCCGCCGGCGACGGCTCCGGCCATGGCCGTCCAGGCCGCGGCCAGTTCGCGCGCCTCGCGATCCAGTCGGGCAGCAGCTTCTTCACTGGCCCGCAATGCCTCGGCGTAACGCCGCTGTGCGGCGCGCTCCTTTTGCTCGCGCAAGACGCGCAACGATTGCAGAGAAAAACCAAATGGTTTCATAACGCTCTATGGGCAAAGGGGATTGGCTCACGCCCCGAACCCGCCATCGGCATGGAAAGATTTTGTCCCGACACGCCACGGCGCCCTTCGCGCGCGATTTCCGGGCCGGGAGCGGGAAGCCTGGCAGGAACGGAATTTAACGCCTGCGCCAGCAACGACCAGCTTTGCTCAGCGCTGAATCCTTCGTTGACGCCCTGGCGGAGGAACTGATTCAGCGGTTCGCGCAGCGCGATGGCGCGGTCAATGGCCGGATTGCTGCCGGCCGGATAGGCACCGATGTGGATTAAATCCTGGTGACGCCGATAGACGGCCAGGTGCTCGCGCGCGGCGGCCGCCAGATTCAATTTTTCCGGCGGCAGCAAGTCGCGGTTCAGCCGGCTCACACTCTCCAGCACGTCAATGGCCGGATAATGATTTTGCGCGGCCAGTTCGCGCGAGAGGACGAGGTGACCATCCAAAATCGAGCGCGTCGCGTCGGCAATCGGGTCGTTCATATCGTCAGCCTCCACCAGCACGGTGAACAGGCCGGTGATGTCGCCGGTCTCGCCGGCGCCGGCGCGTTCGAGCAGTTGCGGCAGCAGAGAAAAGACCGACGGTGTGTAGCCGCGGGTGGCGGGGGGTTCGCCTGTCGCCAGCCCGATCTCCCGCTGCGCCATCGCCAGCCGCGTCACCGAATCCATCATCAACAGCACGCTCTGACCGAGATTCCGGAAATACTCGGCGATGGCCATCGCCAGAAAGGCGCCTTTGACGCGATGCAGCGCCGGTTCGTTGGACGTGGCCACCACTACCACGGATTTGCGACGTCCCGCGGGCGCCAGATCGCGCTCTAAAAATTCCCGGACTTCGCGGCCGCGCTCGCCGATGAGCGCGATCACGTTCACCTCCGCCTCCGCGTGCGAGGCCATCATGCCCAGTAAGGTGGACTTGCCCACTCCGCTGCCGGCGAAGATGCCCAGACGCTGCCCGCGACCGCACGGGGCAAAGGTGTCAATGGCTTTGATTCCGGTCTGAAACAATTTCTCGATGCGCCGGCGCCGGAGCGGATGCGGCGGCAGACGGTTTAATTCAACCATCTGCTCCGGGCGCACCGCGCCCAAACCATCCAGGGGCCGGCCCAAACCGTCCAGCACACGGCCGAGCAGCGCCGGACCGACGCCCACCCGCAACGGCGCGCCGGTAGCGGTAACTTCGCTGCCCGGATGGATGCCGTGCAATTCGCCCAGCGGCATCAGGAGCAGGTGTTGATCGCGAAAACCGACCACTTCGGCCAGCGTCACGCCGTCGCGCCGCGCCGATTCGATCCGGCAGAGTTCACCCAGCGCGGCAGCGGGGCCTTCGGATTCGATGACCAGGCCGATGACTTGCACCACCCGGCCGCGCGTCAACGTCACGCGCGCCGCACGCACGCGTTCGGCGGCGCATCGGAGGCGGCTGAAATCAGGAGCGGCGGTGATCATGCCTCCAGTGTTTTTTTCAATTCCTCCCATTTGGTCTCCCGCCGCGCGTCGAGCAAACCAAAGCGGGTCTGAACCCGGCAACCGCCGCGGCCCACTTCCGGCGAAGCGAGGAACTGAAGCGGACCGGCGTTGGGCAAACCCTGAAGAATCGGTGATTGATGAGCCCGCAACAGCGTCAGATCGTCGGGATGAAGCTGGATGAGAATTTCGGCAGTGTCCCTGGCTTGAGCCACCGCTTCACGCACGACGGCCTCGACCAGTTCCGGTGTGATGGGGAGGTCGGCGACGATTTTTTTGGCGCATTCCAGAGCGATTTGGATCAAGGCGCTTTCGGTCTGCGCCATGACGTCCGGCACGGCGCGGCGGAGCGATTCGACGACGCCCCGGTGCAACTCCAGCAATTCGTTTCGCTGCCGGAGAAGTTGTTCGCCGAGATGTTTTTCGCCATCGGCCCGGCCACGTTCGTAGGCGGCCTGTTCGGCGGCGCGGCGGCAAAGGTCGGGGTCGGCCTCCCGCGGCGGCGTTGCCCAGCGCACGTCGCAGAGCGGCTCGGAGAGCGTGAGGACTTTAAACGACTTCATAGTCGGCGTTGCGGGCTTCATCCAGGTCAATCTCGCCATCGGCTTCAAGCTTGCGAACGGCGTCAATGATGCGCAGTTGAGCGGCTTCAACGTCGCGCAATTTGACGTGGCCGAGTGTGAGCATTTCGTCCTGCACAGCTTCGGCGCCGCGGCGGGACAGGTTGGACAAAAGGAGTTTTTTGAGCGGTTCGCTGGCTTTTTTGAGCGCCAGGGCCAGGTCGCGCGTTTCGATTTCGCGCAGGATGCGCTGGATGACCGGCGGGTTGAGCAGGAGCAAATCCTCGAAGGTGAACATTTTTTTGCGGATGGCCTGGGACAGCTCCGGGTTGCGCGTCTCAATCCCCGCCAGCAGGGTGCGGCTGAGGTTCTTGTCCAACGCGTTCAAAATGTCCGCCGCGGGGGTGACGCCGCCGGTCTGACTCAAGGCGCGCGTTTGTTTGACGCCCAGCTTGGCGTTGAGCACGTTGACGACGCGTTCGGTGACCTCGATGGGCGTGGGGGCGAGCGTGGCCAGACGCTCGATCACCACGTCCCGCTGCTCGTTGGGCAGCAGGGCAAACACCTGCGCCGCCTTTTCGGGCGATAAATGACTGACCACGAAGGCGATGGTCTGCGGTTGTTCGTCGCGGAGAAGATTAAAAAGGCTTCGCGCATCCATGTCGGCGATGGATTGCATGGGGCCGGCGCCACCGTGGCGGGAGGAACGGGGCATGACACGATCGAGGATGTCGCCGGCTTTGAACGCGCCGACCGCCTTTTCAAGCGTGTGGCGGGCAATCTCCGGCCCGGCGGGTACGGAAGTGCTGGCAGCCAGCGCCACCTCGGAAAATTCCCTCAAAATATCCAGTTGCTGTTCGCGGGTGATGAGGCTGAACCGGGCCATTTCGCGGGAGATGGCCTCGATTTCCCGCGGCGAAAATTGTTTCAGAATTTCCGCGGCGCTTTCGGGACCGAGCATGACCAGCAGCGCGGCGAGCTTCTGCGTCTTGTTCAACGCCCCGCCTTCGGCGGGCGCTTCAGCAGGTTGGACGATGGGAACGGGCATGATTTTCAAAATGGAATTCAGGGCGTGCGCGCCACCGGTCCGGACCGGGCCGTGAACGGGAATGGTGCGGTGTTGCTCATTTTTGTGTTTTCTTCGCTTATCGTTCGGGGCCGGTGCCGCGGTTCATCCAGTCGCGGATAGCCTGGGTGAGATTGGCCGGATTTTCCTTGATGAGCCGGTTGATCACCTCCACGGTCACGATACCGCCCTGCGGTTCGCCGGGCCAGGGGGCGTGGCCGTTGCTGTGGCCATTGTGGCCGTTGGACAGGGAGATTTTGCCGGCGGAGGCGCCCAGGGGAAATTCCTGAACCGGCGTGCGTTTGAAAATGTGCAGCAGGAGAAGCAACGCCGCCAGCCCCAGGGCGGGATAAACCAGATTGCGCGCCAGTTCCCACCAGAACTGCCGGCGCTGTTGCTGATCCAGTTGCTGCGTGACGGTGGTGGCAAACGTGTCGTTGAACGGCAATTCCTCCAGCGTGACGGTGTCGCCGCGCGCCGGGTCCGCCCCGATGGCGGCCATGACCATCTGTTTGATCTTGTCCAGTTCTTCCGGCGTGCGGTACACGATCTTGCGGTCGGCACCGGTGCCCTGGTATTGCGCGGCGATGCTCACGGCCGCCGTCAGACGTTTGATGCCGCCGGCGTTTTGAACCAGGTTGCTGGTGGTTTTACTGATTTCGTATTCGACGGTGGAAGTGGTCTTGCGGTTGTTGGAATTGGTCACCGGCGCGGCGGCGGTCCGGGTCGCGTTGGTGTCGGTGGAGGTGTTGGCGGTGATGCCCACGGCCGTGGCGGAGCTGGTGGTGGTCGAATCGGTGGATTCGTCGTTTTTGGTCTGCGTGCGGATCACCTGGCCGTCCGGA
>DASRCU010000192.1:0-3902 GCA_035652955.1 Verrucomicrobiia bacterium
CGTGGCGGCGTCGGTGATGCCGGAGCCGTCGAGATTGGACGGCGTGATTTTTTGTTCCTCGGCCAGGGCCTTGATTTGCGCCGAGGCGCCGTGGACGAGCACCACGCGGATGTTGAGCGAGCGCAGCACGGCCACGTCCAGCAGCAGCGTGGGGAAATTTTCGTCGGTGACAATGGCGCCGTCCACGGCCAAAACGAATGTCTTGTCGCGAAATTGCGGAATGTATTGCAGGATGCCTCGCAGATCGGTCAGTTTCATTTCTGTGCAACAGAAGTAACCGTTCCGGTTTTCGGTTCAAACAAATTATTTCAACACGGCTTCCAAGGCGGAGAGCGCCCGGGCATTTTCCTCCGGCGTGCCGATGGAAATGCGGATCCATTCCGGCAATCCATAGCCGGCCATCGGCCGCACAATCACGCCCCGCCGCTGCAGGGCTTCGAAGACCGCCGACCCATCGCCGACGCGGAGCAGAATGAAATTGGCGTGGGAGCGGATGAATTCCAGCTTCCGTTGGCGGAAGGCGCGCTCGAAAAATTCCAAGCCGGCGAAATTATTCGCGCGCGTCCGGCGAACGTGCTCTTCATCGTCCAGCGCGGCCAGCGCGGCGGTTTGGCCCAGGAGGTTGACGTTGAAGGGCTGCCGGATTTTTTCCAGCGCGGCGATCAATTCCACCGGGCCGATGCCGTAACCGACACGCAAACCGGCCAGACCGTAAATTTTTGAGAAGGTGCGCAGCAGCAGCAGGTTCTGCCGCACGTTCAGTCGCACCAGCGAAACCAGGTCCATCGGATCATCCAAAAATTCGATGTAGGCCTCATCCAGGACCAGCAACACCTCCTCGGGCAGGTCGTTGACCAATTTGACGACCTCCTCGCGCGGTGCGAGCGTGCCGGTGGGGTTGTTGGGATTGGCCACAAAGACAATGCGTGTGCGCGGCGTGACGGCCCGCAGCATTGCCGGCAGATCGTGCCCGTAACGAATCGCCGGCACCGTGACGACACGGGCGCCGAACATGCGGGCCACGATGGGATAAATGGCAAAGCAGTATTGCGACACGACCACTTCGGTCTCCGGCGTCAACAACGCGTGGCCCACGAATTCGATAAGTTCGTTCGAGCCGTTGCCCAGAATGAGGTTGGCCGGCTCGACGCCGAGGTGGGCGGCCAGTTTTTGTTTGAGGTAAAACGCGTTGCCGTCCGGATACAGATTCACGCCGCTCAACGCCTGCCGCAGCGCCGCCAGGGCCCGCGGCGAAGGGCCAAAGGGATTTTCATTGGAGGCCAGCTTGATGATGGAACCAGCGGGCAGATTCAGTTCGCGCGCCACTTCTTCAATGGGACGGCCCGGCTGGTAAACCGGCAGGTTTTTCAGATTCGGATTAAGCGGCAGTGGCATCAGAGGGATTCGATGATTTTTTTTACGTTGACGTGTTGGGCAATGAGGTTGCGAATCAGCGAAATTTTTTCCGCGTCCGACGGTCGCGTTTTGACGGTCAGGTTGTGGACTTTGGAGGTGACGTGGTAGCTGTCCTCCCCGGCCAGCAACACGGGAACCGGCAGGGCGTCAATGAGTTTGAGGACAGCGTCGGAGGGGCGGAAGCCGCCGGTCAGAACAATGCCGGCCATCGTTTCGGCGTGGGGGGCTTCCATGCTGGCGCAGGCAGCCAGCAAAATATCCTCCCGGTCGCCGGGCGTGATGAGCAGCACGCCGGGCCGGAAAAATTTCATGGCATTTTGCGCCCCCATGGCGCCGATGATGACATCATGCACCAAACCGTTGAGCGTGGGCGGGTGGTTGAGCAACTCGGCGTGCAACTCCTCGCGAATCAAATCCATCGTCGGATTGCAGAGAATTGGTTCGTGCGGTAAAACGCCCAGCAGTTCCAGCCCCTTGCGCTTGAGACCACGCCGGGCGAAGTCGGAGATGTAGGCGATTTTGTCGCCGAGCACCTTGTTCAGGATGACGCCAATGATTTCGACGCCTTCCTTTTCAAACAGCGCCTGGTTGAGCGCGATTTCGTCAATCGGCTTGCCGATGCCGCCTTGCGAAATGAGGACCACCTTGGCGCCGAGCAACCTGGCCACGCGCGCGTTGGACAGATCAAACACCGAGCCCACGCCGGCGTGCCCGCTGCCTTCGCACAGCACAAAGTCCTTTTCCCAGGCCACGCGGTCGAAGGCTTTTTGAATGCGTCTGACCAGCGCCTCGTTGTTCGAGGCCTGAAGATATTTGCGCGTAAAATCCGGTTCCACGGCAATGGGGTTCATGTCCACCAGCGGGCAATTGAGCCGATACACCGCGTCCATCAACACCGTGTCCTCATCAATTTTTTCGGATTCGATCTCCACGAAACGCTGGCCGACGGGTTTAATGTAGCCCACGCGCGGAAAAAATTGTTGCAACGCCGCGATGAGGCCCAGTGACACCGTCGTCTTGCCGTCATTCTGGCGCGTGGCGGCGATGAAAACTCTGGGCGTAACGGTGTTCACGGCGGGTTGAATGGTTGGACTCGGAATGGTGGAACCGCTGGAGCGGCCCCGGCCGACGCCCCCATTCCACGAATCATTCTCCGGGCAAACGCGCCTCCGCTCCCGGATACAGTTTCTGGTAATCGGTCGCCTGCAAACCGAGGATGGCGGCCACCCCCAGGATGTCGTGCGCCGTCGAACCGCGCGAGACGTCGGCCGCCGGCCGGTTGAGCCCCAGCAGAATCTGGCCGTAGGCGTTGGCGCGACCAACAATTTGGACCAGCTTGCTGGCGATGTTGCCCGAATTGAGGTCGGGAAAGATCAGCACGTTGGCGCGCCCGGCCACTTTGCTGTCATGCAGCTTGCGCGCGGCAATCTCCGGAATCAGCGCGGCGTCCACCTGTAACTCCCCGTCAAAGTCGGCCTCCAAAAACAACTGCTGCGCCTTGCGCCGGGCCATGGCCGTCGCCGCCTGCACCTTGCCCACGGAGGGATGGGAAGCGCTGCCCCGGGTGGAAAACGAGAGCAACGCCACCCGCGGCCGCACACCCAACAGATGCCGCGCCAGCCGCGCCGTGACCACGGCAATGTCCGCCAGTTGATCCACCGTCGGATCGGGGATCACGCCGCAATCGGCCATGAACAGCACTCCGTTTTCACCGATGCGCGTATCGGTCACTTCCATGACCGTACAGGACGAGGCCGTGTGAATGTCCGGCGCCACCTTTACGATTTGAAACAGCGGCCGCAACACGCTGCTGGTGATGTGCGACGCACCGGAAATCAACGCATCCGCCTGGTGCATCGCCAGCATCATCGCCCCGTAGTAATTGGGCTGGCGCATGGCCTCGCGCGCCTCCGGGGCCTTAATGCCTTTGTCACGCCGCAACGCAAAAAATCGCCGGGCAAAATTTTCCAGGTCCTCGCTTTGATCGGGATGAATCACACGAATGCCGTCCAGCGAAAGGTTCAAATCCGCCGCCACCTTTTGCACTTTGGCGCGATCGCCCAGCACGATGGGCGCCCCCAGCCGCAGGGAACTGAACTGACGCGCCGCCTGCAAAATGCGCGGCTCCTCGCCTTCCGGAAACACCACCCGTTTGGGATGCCGCTGCAATTTCTCAATCACATTGCCGATGAAACGCATGAGGGAAGTTTCGAGTTTCGAGTTTTGACTTTCAAGTTTTGTTTGTAAAAAGCCGTTTTTTGCCGACGCCTTGCCCCTTCCAGTTTCCTCCGGCAACGCGGATGCGGTTGCCTCAGCGCCTGGTTCCATCCAGGCAACACCGCTTTCCGGCAGCGCGGCACTTTGCCCGTGGCAGAGGCATTGGGGTGGGACAGCGCTGCGACACCGCCGAGGACTTCGTTTTCAGGTAAAACACCGGGCAGATTGACCCGCCGGTCAATTTCCGGTTTCAGCAAGGGGATTGAAAG
>DASRCU010000193.1:0-1461 GCA_035652955.1 Verrucomicrobiia bacterium
AGGGCCGAACGCGGCGGTAGTGTTGAGGAAATTCGCCAGCGCTCCAACTTGGCCGTTGGCAATATAGCCGTTAGTGGCGTTGTATTTTCGCAAGGCGGACGATCCGGTTAGACCATTTTGTCCCACCGTGCCGACGCCGGGAATGGTCAAGCCGTTGAGCATGGAATCGATCAGCGGGGAATCGCCGCCCGCGCGAATTGCGTTGAAGGCGTCGAGAAAGCCGTTGTACATAATGTCCACGTCGTTGATGTTTTGGTTCACCTGGAGCTTGGTGGATTTGTTGCCGATGTAACTCACGTCCAAGGTGAGGGTGTGAGTCAACTCGCGCTGGATCGAGGCGTTGAACACCTGGATGTAAGGGTTGCGCAAATTGTCGGCGTAGCCGTAGGCCGGGGCTGAGCGGTTGGTTAAGGGCACGGCGGCAAACGGCAACGCTCCTCCGGTCGGCACAGGGACCAAGCCCGAAGAATTCGCAACCAGACTCGCTACGCTGACGTAACCGCCCACCGGATTGGCGGTGTTCAAGGTTTGACCGGGGAGGCCGCCGATATCCGTGTTAATCGACAGGTAATCCGGCAACGGAGACACGTAGTTCAAACCGTATCCGGCGCGAAAGACGGTGCTGCGCTTGAACCAAGGCATTTGGTATGCGATGCCCACCGAAGGCCCGAAACTGGTATTGTCGTTATTGTAAACAGTCGCGCCGGGGTTGGGCGAGTTGGGACCGACAAATTCGGCCTGCGACAACTGCCCGCTATTGGCGTAGGGAGTTCCGGTTGTGGCGAAGCTGTTGCCAGAGATGCCGAACAGACCGCCGGCCCCGCCCATCCACTTGCCGCCGAGGCCCTGACTCATATAAGGTGTGCCAAACCAGTCGTAACGGATGCCTAGGTTGACAGTGAGGTTGCGAGTGACTTTCCAGTTGTCTTTGAAAAATGCGGACCACGCGTTTGAATGGTTGTCGCGAAGGATCAGAATGCCATTTTGATAGTTCAGCCAATTGGCGGCGGTGGGGCTATTGACCCAATACTGCTCGGAGATGGAGGAAACTGTGCCGGCCAAGGTCGATAGAATGAGCTGCGCCGTGGCTTGGTCCAGGGAATTCAAACCCGCAAAATTCGAGGTGGTGAGATTCGAGCTGAGAACCGGGCCGTTGCCCAACGTGACTAGCGGCCGCGTGGTTTGAGCATTTCCGGCGTTGGACGCCGCCGAGCTGGTGCGGCTGATATCGAATCCTCCCTGGAAGGAATGGGCGCCGTGATTCCAACTTACGGTGTCGGCGAATTGCAAGAAGGGACTGATTGTTTGGCGGGGCGAGGAAACATTGATGGTGGCGTAGGTTCCCAGGCCTGAGCCCACAGTCGAGACGCCGCCAGAATCGGGTTGGATGACAGTGTTTGCTCCGTTGATGACGGGGAACGTCGCCAGAGCCTGTTTCGCGGAAGGAGCAAGGCTGGTCTG
>DASRCU010000194.1:0-1011 GCA_035652955.1 Verrucomicrobiia bacterium
TGACCGACCGGCACATCAAGTATGTCTTCGGTGGAGTGGCGATCGCGGGCATGATCGGCTACCTGACGATGAGCCTGTCGGTGAAGGAGGGGGAATATCCGCCGGTGGTGGAGAAAACCTGGCCGCAAAGCGGGCTGGCGCGGCTTACGTTTTTTCGCGTCTGCTTCAACTTCACGGCGGAATCGTTCACCGCACCGCTTTATTGGTGGATCTATGTGACGCGGCTGTGCATTTACGCGGCGCAGGCGGTATCCGGCGCATTTTTGATTTTTTTCGGGCAAAAAGAACTGGGCCTCGACCTTGCCCATACCGACAGCACGCTGGCGGCATGGCCGGCAATTTTGTGGATCGTGCTGGCTTACCCCATTGGGCGGCTGCTCGACCGGCGCGGGCCCATACCGGTTCTGACCGTGGCGTTGACCTCGATGACCGCGGGCTGCATCGCCTCATTCTTTTTCGTTTCCGGCAACGCGACGTTCGTGGCCGCCAGCCTGTTCACCGGGGCGACGTTGTGGATTCTGCTGCTCGTGCAGCTGGTGCTGGCGCAACAGCTTTTCAATCCGGCGCGGATGGGCCAGATCTCGTCGGCCAACACGTTGGTGCAGTCCATCGCCATCGGTCTGATCATCATTCCGGCGACGGGATGGTTCCTCGACGTCATGAAAGGCACGGTGATGCATTTGCCCGTGCCGTTTATCGGCGACCTGCCCATCGGACCCTATCGTTTTGTCTACTTGATCCTCGCTGCGATCTATGCGTGTTCGCTTTTTGGCATCGTGCGGGTGCGCCATTATTGGCAATTGCTCGGCGGGCCGGATCATTACGTGCCGCCGGCGCTCCAGCCGGAGGCCGAAACGGTGCGGACCTGAACTGGCGGAAGCGCGAACGGCGGTTGTAATTGGGCGTCCGGGGGTTCCACCACCGGCGCATGAGTATTTAAAATAAGATGAATCAGCTAGGTTTACCGATGTAAGCGCAATGGGAATTGGAAAGGAAGGAACCCCCTTACCA
>DASRCU010000195.1:0-25062 GCA_035652955.1 Verrucomicrobiia bacterium
TGGATGAAAACGGAATTTTCCGCTTCACGTTGCACTTGAACGGCCACGCGCACCGGGCCGTTTTCGACAATGCGAATTTTCGCCGGACCGGTCACATAACCGCGCGGCGGCTGGCGTTGATCCTCCCAGCGCATGTTCCACGCCGGATAGTGGTCGGGATTTTCGGTGAGAAATTCCAGCCGCGCCGGCGCCGAAAGCAGTTCGCGCCCGGCCTGTTTGTCGTAAATGCCGGCGATGTCGCCGTCGTCGTTGAGTGTCACGCGGTAGCGGGCGTTTTCCAGGACGCGGTCGCTGACGCGCAGCGCGGAATTTTTCGCGGGGGCGGCCGGGGATGCCTTGACCGAAAACACGGCAAAGCCGCAAGACGGCGCCCGGGCGAGAAAGAGGAACCGGCATTGACCGCCGTCGTGCGAAAGCAGTTGGGTCGGCACCGGCCGGCCGCGGCCGTCAAAGACCTGAACGTTTGTGGCGCCCGGCAGATCCACTTTCGCTTCCACGACGTCTTCCCGGGCAATGGAAAGCGGGTTGTAGACCACCAGCGGTACACCGTCGGCGCGGGTGTCGAGCGCGCGCGCCACGGCGCCAACGGAATTTTTCAGAACATCGGCGAAGGAATTCATGGCGATGATTTCGTCGTTCCAGATGTATTCGTAGTCTTTGGGAATGCACGTGCCGGGCAACATGTCGTGCATTTGCGAGCGGAGCACCAGTTCCCAGGCGGCAGTGAGTTTCTGGCGCGGGTAGGGGGCGGCGCCGAGCAGCCAGGCGGCCACGGCGGCCTGTTCGGCGGCGCCGGCGAGCAATTCATTTTCGTGATTCCAGCGTTTCATGCAGGCCTCGGAGGTCAGGCTGCCGGCGGAATGTTCGGTGAGCAGCAAGTCGCCTTGATATTTGGGCAGCCGGGCCTTTTCGGCATCGGTAATGGCGCGGAACAATTCATCGCCGCGTGCGCAAATGACGCGCACCGGACCGTGGTTGGTCACCGCCTCTTCAATCAGGCGCACGGAATTTTCGTCCGGCGCGCCGCCGCGATCGCCGGTGCCGAAATAAGCGTAGTCGGCATAAACACCGGATTTTGCACCGTCGGCTTCAATGCGTTTGAGCCACGACTGGCTTTGGCTGAGGTCGTCCGTGATCCGTGAACCGTAGCTGCCGGGATTGAGCGCGGCGATGACGGAGTGGCCATCCGGCCCGATCCATTCGCCGACGTTGAAGGGGATGCCGACGGCCGAACCCCACGTGAGTTTTTGCGTGGAGAAACCGCGGATGCCGCAATGCGCCAGAATCGAGGGGAGCGACGCCGGGAAGCCAAAACAATCGGGCAGAATGTAATCGCTGCTCTCCACGCCGAATTCCTTTTTGAAATACTCATGGCCCAGCAGCAGTTGACGGATGATGGATTCCTCGGACGGCACGTTCACGTCGTTTTCCTCCCAGGACGAACCGGTGGGCCACCAGCGGCCGCGTTGCACCCACTGACGAATTTCGGCGAATTTGTCCGGGTAATACTCCTGGATGAGCTGGTAGCGGCCCGCGCCGGTCCAGTTGAAAATGTAATGCGGATACTTTTCAAACAACGCCACGTTGTCGTCCACCGTCGCCGGCAGGTATTCGCGGATGACTTGGGGGTAGCCCCAGCGCCATTCGGTGTCCAGATGCGAGTAGCCGATTTCAAACAACGTGGGTTGATGGGTCAAATCCAGCGGAGCGTCAGTCTGGGCCGGGGCCTCCTGGGCGGCCAGGCTCAAGAGCGCCGCGGCAAAAAGGGCCCAGGGCTGGAGCCGGGTCACGAGCAGGGCGCGCCGGATGGGGTGTTCCTTCGGGCGAACGGCCGGGCCGGATTCGCGCCGGGCGCTGCTCATCACGCGGGGCTTCAAGACTTCAATAAACGGGTTCATGGTTTGCTTTTTCATTGGCCTCCGCTTCGACGGCGGTTTGCAGGATTTCGCACAATCGGGCGGGGGTGTCTTCGGCTTCCAGGCTCGCGCGAAAATCGGCGTCCATCAGCCTCCGCGAGAGGCGGGCGAGAATTTTCATGTGCGCGACGGCGGCCTGGGTTTCGCGCACGGCCAGCAGAATGACCACGCGCACCGGCTCGCCGTCGAGTGAGTTCCAGGCCAGCGGCGCGCGCGGTTTGAGCAGGACCAGCGAGTTGGCGCGCACGGCGTTGGTTTTGCAATGCGGGATGGCGAAACCGTAACCGAAGCCGGTGGAATAAACGCGTTCGCGCTGCCAGATGGCCTCCTCAATCGCCCGCGGTTCCTCCGTGCGCCCCACCACGAACAATTGGTCCGCGGCCAGTTTGATGGCTTCTTCGCGGCTGGCGGCGTCGGCGCTGGTTAAAATCAATTCCGGATCGAGCAGCGGCGCGCCGCGTTGCGTCGTGAATTCTTCCAGGAGATCGGCCACCTCCTCCGCCGTGGCGCAGTGCAGCGCGGCGTTGAGCAGCCGGACGCAGTCGGCCCGCTTCAATTCCGCCAGCTCGGCTTTGAGGTGAACGATGGACGGAATCGCGGCGCTGATTTTGTCCAGGCCAAGCCCGACCAGCAGAGGCAACAGCCGGACATTGCTGCCCATCTCGCCGCACAGGCTGATTTCGCGGTCCTGTGCGCGGGCCGTGGCTGCCACCTGTTTGAGCAGGCGCAAAAACGCCGGTTGGAGCGGCTGGTAAAGGCTGGCCACTCGCGCGTTAGCGCGGTCGGCGGCCATGAAATACTGGAGCAAATCGTTCGTGCCGAGGCTGAAGAAATCCAGTTCCCGGCAGAGCGGCTCCAAAGCAAAGGCCGCCGCCGGCACTTCAATCATGGCGCCCACGGGCATCGCGGGGTCGAATGGGATTTTTTCCGCGGCGCATTTTTGCTGTTCTTCGGCGATAATTCTTTTGATGAAGCGGGCCTCGTTTACCGTGGCAATCATCGGCACCATCACCTTGAGCCTTCCGCACGCCGAGGCGCGGATCAGTGCGCGAACCTGCACGCGAAAGAGCGATTCAAATTCGGGGTAGAGGCGCACGGCGCGACAGCCCAGAAATGGATTCTCCTCCGCCGGCAGGTTCAGATAATTCAATTTTTTGTCGCCGCCCACGTCCAGCGTGCGGATCACCACCGGCCGGTCGCCGGCAGCCACCAGCAGACGGCGGTAGGTGTCAAATTGCTCCGCTTCGTCCGGCGGGGCTTTGCGATCCAAAAACAACATCTCGGTGCGGAACAGGCCGATGCCTTCGGCGCCGGCAGCAAAGGCGGAGGCGGCCTCGCTGGTGGTGGCGATGTTTGCCAGGATGGCGACGCGGGCGCCGTCCTGGGTGGCGGCAGGCCGGGCGCCAAACCGCCGCAACCGCGCCTGTCGGCCGGCCAGCCGCCGCTGTTCCATGGCGTAGTAACGCCGGGCCGCTTCCGGCAGAGCCGTCACCAGCACGCCGGCGTCGGCGTCCACCACCACTTCCTGACCGTTGAACGGGATGGCGCCCGAATTTTCCACGTTGCCGAGCGTGGGAATGTTAAACGAACGCGCCAGGATCACCGTGTGGGAGGTGACGCTGGCATTGGTCAAAACCAGTCCTTTCAGAAAATTCCGGTTCAGCGCCAGGAACTGTCCGGGGGTGAGCGAGTCGGCCACCACCACGGTATTGGCCGTCAACTCAATTTTGCTTTCACCGACAGCCTCGCCGTAAAGCTGCCGGAGCAGTTGGAAACAAACGTCCTGGATGTCCAGCGCCCGTTCGCGCAGCAGGGCGCTGCCGCTGGCGCCGAGCACTTGGGCGAAATGCGTCTGGGCTTCGACGATGGCGCCGGCGGCGCTGCGGCGGTGTTTGAAAACAGCGCCGTGCAATTGCCGACGGAATTCCACGTCGCGGGCAATGGCCCGATACACCTTGAGCAACTCGCTTTCAATGCCCGGCTCCACCGCCAGCAGGCGCTGTTCGTAATGTTCGGTCAGCTTGTTGAGCGCCGTTTCCAGCCGTTGCCACTCGGCGGCAGGTTCCGCCGTTTCTCCATCGGTCAACGCGGCGGGCACGTGAAAGCCGCCAGCCCGCACGGCGTGGCCTTGTCCAATGCCCGAAACCAGCGGCGTGCCCCGATATACCGTGGCGCCGGCTTCGCGCAGACATGGCGGCAACGGCACCTGGTCATCGGCGGGAAGGGCGGGCGAGAGCGGCGCGTCGCAGTGGGGAAATTGCTCGTCCCAAAACGCCGCCAGGGTCGCCATCGCTTCCTGTTCATCCGGGCCGCTGACGGTGATGATGCACGGGTCGTCATGGCGGATGTCCGCTCCCACAATCGCCAAAATACTCCTGCTGTTGGCAGCGCGGCGCGTGCGTTGATTGAACAGGATCACCTCCGATTCAAAACCGCGCACCACCTCTTCCAGCGCGCTCGCCGGCCGGGCGTGAACGCCGTTGGGCAGCGGACAAACAAAATGGCGCTTGAGAGGCATGCTATCGAATCGTGGAACGGTCAGACCGCGGAACCGGAACGGCCAAGCCCTTGGCCGATTCCACGGCGCCTGACAGCAATCGTTTCGCCGACGCGTTCATTTCAGTTTCGTAAAAATTTCCTCGGGATTTTTCAGCGCTGAATGCACCGGCACACGAATTTGCCGGATGCGGCTGAATCGTTCGGGGCGTTCAATGGCGATATCGGCGGCGATGATGACCGCCTCCGCCGCGTCAATCTCCGCCTGCGTCAATGCATTTTCGATGCCCATCGCCCCTTGTGTCTCCACTTTGATGGTGTGACCGAGTTTTTTGGCCGTTTTTTCCAGTTTCTCGGCCGCCATGTAAGTGTGGGCAATGCCCGTTGGGCAGGCCGTTACCGCAACCAGTTTCATAAACAGCAAGGAGAGGAACGAGATGGAAAACGGGCAGGAACGCCTCGCCGCTTCCCAGCGCCATCCGGCCGTTCGCCGGCTGTCTCAAACCTTTTCATACGCCTTCGGCCGCCGGGGTTTTTTCCGCCGGCGGTTTGATTAAATTGATGGTTACCGCCGTGACGACGGTACCGGCCAGAATCGCCGCGATGTAATCCAGGCGATGATCCACCACCGGCAACACAATCGGTCCGCCGTGCGGCGCATGATCGCCCACATGCCCCAGCATCGCCACCGTCGCCGCCACCATCGAACCGAACATGATCGTCGGGATCACTCGCAGGGGATCGGCCGCGGCAAAGGGGATTGCCCCCTCGGTGATGCCAATCAATCCCATGCCCAGCGCCGCCAGACCCGATTCGCGCTGTTCGTCCGTCCAGCGCTTGCGGCTCAACAGCGTGGCCAGCCCCATGCCCAGCGGCGGGGTGCAAATAGCCGCTGCGCACGCGCCCATGATCGCAAAGTTGTTTTGCTGGATCATCGCCACGCCAAAAAAAAACGCCGTCTTGTTCACCGGCCCGCCCATGTCGAAGGCGATCATGGCCCCCAAGACCATCGCCAGAACAATCTGCGAGCCGGCCTGCATGTGATCCAGGCCGTTGTTCAGGGCAATCATCACCTGCGCCATGGGGACGTTCAACGCCAGCATCAACGCCCCGACCGGCAGCGCCGAAAGAATGGGAACCACAATGATGGGCATGATGGGCCGGAGAAGCTTCGGCACGGGAATTTTTTTGACGGCGTTGACCACATGGCCGGCCACAAAGCCAATCACCAGCGCGCCCAGAAATCCGGCGCTGACGTTTTTGCCGTCAATGGTCTGCGGCGTGCCGGCAATCAACCCGCCAATGAAGCCGGGGACCAGCCCGGGCTTTCCGGCCATGGCATGGGCGATGAATCCCGCCAGCACCGCCGGAAACAACGTGAACGCCGTCTTGCCGATGGTGAACATGTCCTGAATGAACCACGGCGCCTGAGACACGTCCGGTCCCCCGTGCGCGTCCTGCAAATGAAATCGGAAGGCGTAAGCCAGCGACAACGCAATGAGAATCCCCCCGCAGGCAATGAACGGAATCACGTGCGAAACGCCCGTCAGCAAATACTGCTTGTGTTTTTGCAACATTTCCTTCATGCCGGCTCCGCGTACAGTGGATGACAAGGCCACTTTCTGCGCGTCCTGCCTTTCTGTAAAAGAAAAAGTTGTATCTTTTGTTGTATTTTTGTAACATTATGAACCTCATGAGTCATTCCCATTCTCCTCCGGAAGTGCCGTGGTGGCCGGACCGTTTGTTGCGGTGTCATCCCCTGCGACGGATTTTCGTTTGCGGACGGCAACTGCATCCGCCGCTCTACGGTCACGTCGTCAATTTCCCCCGCCTGGAGCTGCCGCTGCGCGGCTGCTACGAAAACCAAATCGAACAGGGCGGCCGGGTGATCACCGTGAAGTTGCAGCCCGGTGCGGCCTTGTTTGCCCCGCCCAATTGCTGGAACCTGCCGGTCTGGAGGCCGGGGCTGGAATTGATGTCGCTGTTGTTTGGCGTCAAGCAGATCGGCGTGAGCATTGTCACCGCGCGCCGCCGGGTGGGGCCGCAACTGGCGGCGAAGAAATTCTCCGTGCCGCGTCCACTCACCGGCCCGGTTCCTTCCGTCCTGGAAGCCATGACGCAACTGGCCGCGAGCAACGATTTGGCAGTCTTGCCCGATCTGGCGCGGGGGTTGCTCCATTGCGTGCGTCAGTTGTTTGCACTGCCCTCCGAACCGGCCGCCACCAGTCGGGCACACGCGCTATTGGAAAGCATCTGCGTGTATTTACAAAACCATTACCAATACGACATCACCCGCGATTCGGTCTCCAAACAGTTCGGCATCACGCCTAATCATCTTTCCCGGTTGTTTCAGACCCACGGGCACATGACCTTTAGCAGTTATTTGACACATGTGCGCATTGACCGCGCCAAGCATCTGCTGCGAAATTATAACTTGAAGCTGGATGAAATTGCCGCGCGGTGCGGCTATTACGACGCGCCGTACTTCTGCCATGTCTTCAAACGATTAACCAAAATGACACCGGCAGAATATCGGCTGAAGACGCGCTGAAGCATTTTTATCAGAAACCAACGCGACCGGGGCGGTGGCTTACAACGCCGTCCGGGCCAAAGGTAAAATCGGATTGATTGCCGGTGGTTGGCAAGGCGACTCAAAAGTCCGGGTTGCTGGAACCCATAAAGCAGCATGGGTCAATCCGCGACCCCGGAAAGGATGTGTAATTTATTTCGATTAAATGCTGGACAATTTATGGGACCTTGCAGTAGTTTGACCGCCTATGACTGAATTACTCAATCTATCAACGGACAAACTCAAGCGGGTGCTGGAGTTAAAGCAACAAATCGAAAAGCTTTCGGCGCAACTGCAGGCTATCGTGGGCAACGCTGCGCCTGTGGCTGCTGCTCCCGGTCGAAAGGCGCGCGTGATCAGCGCGGCGGCACGTCGAAAGATGGCAGCAGCGGCCAGGGCGCGTTGGGCCAAAATCAAAACTGGCGGTTCGCCGTCTCCCAGGAAACGCACCCTGAGTGCGGAAGCGCGCCGGCGCATTGCCGCCGCGCAGAGGGAGCGCTGGGCCAAGATCAAAGCGGCCAAGGCGCAGTAATTGGAAGTTTGCGCAGGGGGGGTAAAGCACCCGTCTTATTTAGCCGGGGCGATTAGTATTTTGCGCGGCGGGAATTCCCCGCCGCGCAAGCGAGAGCCGGAGGTGTGCCTGTCCGCAAGAGGGGAAGATGCTATCCATCATGCGTGGCTTTTTATTTTAAGACCGCACAAAGCGGACATTTTACGTTCTTGCAGGACCGATTAAAGGAGCGATTAGTTTTCACCCGACCGCCGTGCTGAAGGATCAATTTTACCAGAATTAGATCGAGAGGGCGGGAGGCGGTTTGTTCAGGGGAAATTTTAGCGCTCAAGGTTCAGTGTCTAACACGAGGGTTCAGGGCGAAGCGACGCAACCCAGTTTGGGATCCTGTGCCCGATTAGCGGGCGATAGGGTTGTCCACCTGAGTTGCTTATTTTCCCCCAAAGAGGCTTTCCAGGATTATTTCCTTGGTTTTCCAGATCAGCGCCATGGTTATGGCCAGCGGCAGAAGGCCCAAGAGAGTGAAGATCCAGAAACTGAAATCCGTCCATCGGGAAAAAACGAGACCGGTCGCGACGAATGACTGCGTGTTGTCAGACAGGGACGCATCCGCGGCGGCCAGAATGCAAAGTATTCCCAGCAACCAGCGGTTGAAGAGGGTGAACTGGCGGGTTTCGTGCCGCAGGGTCTCGTCCGGCAGCATGGCGCCGAGTTGTTTGAGCACGAGATTGAGGTGGAACAGGAACAGCAGCGCCGACAACGCCAGGAGCCAGAGCGCGGCGTTAAAAAACGGCTCATTGGGCATCTGACTGTGCCAGTAGAGAAAGGGAGAAAGACCGAGATTGGTCAGACCAACCAGCGCGGCGCGGTGAAGGGCATCGCGCCACGGACGCTCCTGTTTCTGGAAGTGGCTTAAAAGCCAAAGGCCGTACAGCGGCAGGGCGGTGGCAACGAGTGCCGGGAGCATGCCCCACGGTTTAAACCAGTTGGCGTGCGCAGTTTCGGCGCAAACAATGAGTGCCGCCGGAACGCTCCAGAAAAGTGCCGAAAGACCGCGCACCAATCTGCCCAGAGAACGAAGAAGGTCGGGAGAGGGAGCAAGCTGATTCATTGCCACAAGCCGGAAGGATAGGGAGGATAGATGGGGTATGCAAGCGAATGAAGAATTTTCCTCAAACCCGCTCGCCGCCACGCCTTGTTTCACCGCCAGGGAGCGGCGGGAGATTGACCGGGAACGGCCGGCGCTCTGTGTAAAGAAAATTTTTAGCAGCGCGGCAGCGTCGTCCTGCCCGGAAACACCGTGAGCGTGTGGAAACAGGGCGTGGCCTGCCCGGAGCAAGGTACGCCCTACTCCAGACGATGGGTGTTGCGCAAAACAATTTGGGCCTGGCTGGGAGCGGGATATGAATGCGTCCGGTAATGGAGCGGGTGCATCCCGTTTTTCAGAAGCTCAAATAGGTGTAGGCTTTTAACCCTCGCTCGTAATCATCCAGCAGGCGCATGGCTTCGCTGGGTTTCATGCGATCGGATTTGATGGCCTCGTCCATTTGCGCCTTCATCTGGCGCTTGAGCTCATTTTCGTCGTATTGCACAGCGGCCAGCGATTGAATGATGGTGTTGCCTTCGATGATTTCCTCGATGTAATAGCCGGCCGGCTCGTCGGGTTCGAGGAAGACATGGACTTCATTGACGCGTCCAAACAGGTTGTGCAGGTCGCCCATGATATCCTGGTAGGCGCCCATCAGAAAGATGCCCAGGTAATACGGCTCCGGCTGGCCGTTGCCGTTCATCTGCAGCGAGTGAAGGGGCAATGTATCGCGCACGTCGCGGAGATCAATGAACTTGTTGACCTGTCCGTCCGAATCACAAGTGATGTCCACCAGGGTGCCTTCGCGGGTGGGGCGTTCGTTCAGGCGCGCCACCGGCATGATGGGAAACAACTGGCCCAGCGCCCAATTGTCGAGCAGCGATTGAAAGACGGAGAAGTTGCACAGGTACTGATCGCCGAGGGCATCTTCGAGCTGGCGGATTTCCTCCGGGGCGTCGGCCCGGTCACGGTATTTCTCCACGACGGCCCGGCTGATCTGCCAGTAGAGGTCTTCGATTTTGGCCTTGTCGGGCAGGTTCATCAGGCCCAGGGTGAACATGTGCTGGGCGTCTTCGCGGCGTTCCAGGGCGTCGTGATAGGCTTCCAGTTTGTTGAGCCTGGCGAGGTTCTTTTTGATGTCCAGCAGTTCCTTGACCAGCGGGTGCTCATTCTCGCCGTATTTCAAAAATTCACCGGGGCGTACCTTTTCAATCGTGCCGAATGCTTCGACGATCAGCACACTGTGGTGGGCAACGAGGGCGCGGCCGCTTTCGCTGATGATGTCCGGGTGGGGTACGTTTTCCGCGTCACAAATGTCGCCGATGTAGTACACCACGTCGTTGGTGTATTCCTGCAGGGTGTAATTGACGGAGCTTTCGAACGCCGACCGGCTGCCATCGTAATCCACGCCCAACCCTCCGCCGACGTCGAGGTAGGAGACCGGAAAATCCATCTTCCGCAGTTTGGCGTAAAGGCGCGAAGCCTCCTGCACGGCTTTCTTCACCGTTAAGATGTCCGGCACCTGCGAACCGATGTGGAAGTGCAGCAGTTTGAGGCAGTGGCCGAAGTTTTCGGTTCGCAGCATTTCCGTTGCGGCCAGGATTTCGGCCGTGCTCAGACCGAACTTTGCATGATCGCCGCCGCTGTCGGCCCAGCGTCCGGAGCCTTTGCACCAAAGCCGGGTGCGAAGTCCGATAAGCGGCTCCACATTCATTTGTCTGGAAAGGGCGATGATCTGCCGCAGTTCCTCCAGTTTCTCGACGACAGTGATGACGGTCTTGCCGAGTTTGAGGCCGAGCAGAGCCATTTTGATGAACTCGGCGTCCTTATAGCCGTTACAGACGATGAGACTGCCGGGCTGGTTCTGGAGGGCCAATGCCGCAAACAATTCCGGTTTGCTGCCCACTTCCAGGCCGAAACCGTACGGCCTGCCGGCGTCGAGAATTTCTTCGACCACTTCCCGCAACTGATTGACCTTGATGGGGAACACGCCGCGGTATTGGCCCTGATAATTATATTCGGCAATGGAGTTGCGAAACGCCAGGTTCAGCGCCTGCACTCGATGCCGCAGAATGTCCTGAAACCGGATCAGCAGCGGAAATTTCAATCCGCGGCCTTTGGCCTCTTCAATCACGTCGGTGATGTCCACCGTCGCGCCCGCTTCCTGCAGCGGGCGGGCGACCACGTGACCGGCTTCGTTGATGTCAAAATATTTCGCGCCCCAGCGACTGATATGATAAAGCGCGCGCGCCGCCTCAATGTCCCAGGGACGCGCCGCGTCGTGCAAATTGCTCATCTCAAATGGTTCCGTCCGGCGAACTATAAAACGTCGCGCGCGGAAATCAATCCGCAGAATGAAAAATTTTCGCGCCGGTGTTCCGCCCGCGGCATCCGGACGATCGCGCTTGCTTCGGCGCCCGGCTTGCCGTTTTCTTTCCGACGTGAAACTGGCAGGCGAGCTTCTCAAAACCGGCCGGACCCGGTTTGGCGCCGGGCCGCCGGCTGTGGCCGGCAAAGGTCTGGGCGACTTGGAGTTGGCCGGCTCAGGAAGTTGCGCGCCGGCCTGCTGCGGTCCGTCCGGGGCGTTGGGCAATGACAACGTCCGTTGAATGGCTCCTGTTTTCCCCATGCCCAAAGTTCCGCTGCAAAACATTGTTGCCCACGCCGACCACCTTCTCCGTCCGCGCGAAGTGGATGATTACCCCGGCGCGGTGAATGGATTGCAGGTGGGCAATTCCGGGGGCGTCACCAAAATTGCCGCCGCCGTGGACGCCAGCCTCGCCACCCTGAAGCTGGCCATCGCCGCCCAGGCGAATTTGCTCGTCGTCCATCACGGCCTTTTTTGGCGCGTTCGCCAGCCGTGGACGGGGAAAAATTACGAGCTGCTCCGGCTGCTGATTGAAAACGATTTGGCTGTGTACAGCTCACATTTGCCGTTGGACGCGCATCCCCGGCTCGGCAACAACGCGCAACTCTGCGCGGCGCTTGGCCTGAAAAATCTCCGGCCGTTTTTTGAAATCCGCGGCCGAAAAATCGGCTTTCAGGCGCGGAGCAGAATTTCCCGGGCGGAACTGGCGGCGCGACTGACACGGGCGACGAACACGCAGCCGAAAGTCATTCCCGGCGGAAAGGAAATTTGCGAGCGCATCGGCGTCGTCACCGGTGGCGCCGGTGGCGATTTGGCCCAGGCGGCGGCAGAGGGGGTGGACACCTTCATCACCGGGGAAGGGCCGCATTGGACGTATGCGGCGGCGGAAGAACTCGGGCTGAATGTATTTTACGGCGGCCACTATGCAACTGAAACCTTTGGGGTGAAAGCGCTGGCGGCGTATCTGGCCGGAAAATTCCGGCTGCCGTGGGAATTTTTGGATCACCCCACGGCGTTGTGATTTCACGAGGGCGACGTGTAAAAGGCCACAAAGGCGTCCCACGACGCCGTTTCGTTCCAGTCGGAAATCATTCGCCTGGCGGGGTCGGTATTGACGCGGCGGAGCGGCTCGCTGAAGTCCGTTTGCGGGCCCAGTTTCAATTCACATGCCCAGCCGGTTCGCATCCGCACTTCGTTGGCCACGCGCCCGGCAAATTCCCCCTGGGTGCCGATGTAGCCGCTGGGGGCGCTTTTCAGCAAGGGCTCCGTGGCGCCGGCGACGGTGCGGGCAAATCGGGCGTAGGCCGCCGCCAGCAAATCCACCGGAATGTTGTCGCGAATGTAATCGGGGGTGCGGACTTCCGCCGTTTGGCCGCTCTTCCAGCGTTGCATCAGGTAAGCCGTGAACCGCGGTTCTTCCCACGGGCCGAACGGATTGGCGATGACAAATTTTCCCAGAGGGAGCTGCGCCTGGCCGCAGTAAAATCGAAAGACTTGAAACGTCAGCCCCTTCGACAAGCCGTAGGGCGAAAAGGCGCGCCGCGGTTCTTCCCCTGCGCCTTCGTCGTTTTCAAAGACGCTGCCGGTGAGCACCACAGGACAGCGCAACGCGTCCAGGACCGCACGCAGATGCAGCGTGTTCTGCTCCAGGGCGCGGAGCGGGTCAAAATCCGGGCTTTTGTAGTTGGTGACCTCGGCGGCGTGGTGGCAGAGCAGATCGAATTTTTCCGCCGCCAGTTTCAGAAAATTTTCCGAGCCGAAGGGCGCCCGCGGAATCAGGTGGCAAAGCGGCTTGAGTCGCTCCAAACGCTCTTTGCGAAGGCCTTCATAGCGATCCGGCGAGCCGGTCAGAGGACAAAAAATTTCGTGTCCGTCCCGAGCCAGCGTTTGGACGAACCAGAAACCGGTGAAGGAACTGGCCCCCGTGAAAAGAATTTTCATTGCAGATGGAGCGCGGGATCGAAATCGGGATGATTCCGGTCCTTGTCGGAGATGACCGCCGGTGGCAGCGGCCAGCGGATGCCGAATTTCGGGTCGTTGTAACGGATGCCCCGTTCGTAGTCCGGCGCGTAAAATTCCGTGACCAGGTAAAACACTTCGGTGTCCGGTTCCAGCGTGATGAAGCCGTGTGCGAACCCTTTGGGCACATAGAGCATGGTGCGGTTCTCGGCGGTCAGTTCAATGGTGAAATGCTTCAGAAAGGTGGGGGACTCGGGGCGCAGATCAATGATGGCATCGAAAAGCGCGCCGCGCAGGCAGCGGACAATCTTGTCCTCGGCCCTGGGCGGGAGCTGGTAGTGCATGCCGCGCAGCGTGCCCCGGTGGCGGCTGAAGGAATTGTTCGCCTGGACAATGCGGGGGTTGAGTTGGTGCCGGGCGAATTCGCGTTCGCAAAAGAATCGCGCAAACCAGCCGCGGTCGTCGCCGCGTTTTTCCAGTTCGATGACGTAGGCGCCTGGAAGCGGTGTTTCGGTGAATTTCATGGTCTGAGGGCGGCAAGTTTTTTCTTGAGGGTGCGCAGGCGCACAAACCGGTCGCCTTCGAAGTCGTTCAGGCTGAAGCGATGTTCGCGGAATTTCCGAAGCAACTCTTCCATGCCGGTCTGCAAATGGTATTCCAGGCGGAACTGGGGAAGGAGGCGATACAATTTGTCGAAGTTCACCCGATAATTGCGCGGGTCGGGGCCGACTTCGCCGGTATAGACGATTTTTGCGCCCGGCACGAGTTGTTGCACGGCGTTGCCGATCTGGCGCACCTGGAAATTCTGATCGTTCGCGCCGATGTTGACGGCTTGATTGTGAATTTTTTCGCGCGGGGCTTCCAGAAACGCCACAAAGGCGCGGGCAATGTCCCGGCAATGTACCAGCGGCCGCCAGGGCGTGCCGTCGCTCAGGATGCGGATGTCTCCCCGCGCCACCGCGCAGGCCAGGAGATTGTTGACGACCAGGTCAATGCGCAGGTTCGGCGAATGGCCGTAGGCCGTGGCGTTGCGCAAAAAGGCGGGCGAAAAATGCTCATCGGCCAGTTGCGCCACGGCCTGTTCGGTCTCCACCTTGGAGACGGCATAGGCAGAGACGGGGTTGAAGGGCGCCGTTTCGTCCAAATCCAGATTCGCCCCCTTGCCGTAGATGGAGCAACTGCCGGCAAACAAAAATCGCGGCACGCCGGCTCGTTTGGCGCGGCGCGCCAGTTCCACCGAACCGTCGCGGTTGACGTCGTAGGTCAGCTTCGCGTCCAAATCGCCCATGGGATCATTGGAAATCGCAGCCAGGTGGCAGATGCCGTCGAATCCTTCCAGCTCCCGCTCGGTGAGGGAGCGGAAGTCAGCGCGGATTTCCCGGTCGGCGCGGGGCAGGGGTTCCCACGCGCATTCGTCGAAGTAACCCCAATCCACGCCGGTGACGCGGTGTCCGGCGGCCTTCAAAAGCGCCACCAGATGCGGTCCGATGTAACCGCGGTGGCCGGTAACCAGAACGTTCATCCGGCCATTTTTGCGAAGGGCTCAAGGCGGGTCAAAATTTTTTCGGCGATTTTTGCGCCGATGGTCAGCGACGCCGTCGCCCCCGGCGACGGGGCATTGAGAACGTGCACCATACCGGGCAATTCCACGAAGCAGAAGTCGTTGAGCAGATTTCCGGCGGCGTCCATCGCCTGAGCGCGCACGCCGGCGGAACCGGGTTCTAAATCTTCCGTCCGAATTTCGGGCACCAGCTTTTGCAGGGAACGGGTGAACTCAGCTTTGGAAAGCGAACGCCAGATTTCGTAAGCCGAAACGCCCGGATACCGGAATAAAAATTTCCACAGGCCGGGAAAGGTCATCGCGCCGGCAAAATCGCGCAGGTTAAATTGTGTCCAGCGATATCCTTCGCGCGCAAACGCCAACACCGCATTCGGCCCGGCTTCGACCTCGCCGCTGATGAGCCGCGTGAAATGCACCCCCAGAAAGGGGAATTTGGGGTCGGGCACCGGATAAATCAAATGACGCACCAGGTGGCGGCGTTCCTTTTTGAGGAGATAATATTCGCCGCGGAACGGAACGATTCGGGCCGCCGGCTTTTGGCCGGAGATTTTTACCACGTGGTCTGAATGCAGACCGGCGCAACCGACCACCAATCGGGCGTGGAAGGTTCCGGCGACGGTTTCCAGGAGTTTCCCGCCGCTGTCATCCCTGATTTTCAGCACGCGCGCGTTCAGTTTGATTTCTCCGCCGTTGCGGCGGATCAGTTCGGCGAGTTTTTGACAGACGGCCGGGTAGTCCACAATCCCTTCCTGGGGCACATGGACGGCCGCGATGCCGGCGGCGTGCGGTTCAATTTCTTTGATTTGCCGCGCATCCAGTTTGCGCAAGCCTTGCAATCCGTTGGCCAGGCCGCGTTGCCACAACGTTTCCAGTCGTGGCAATTCGTCTTCGGAGGTGGCTACAACAATCTTGCCGCATAGTTCGTGAGGGATGCCGTGTTCGCGGCAGAAGGCGATCATTTGTTGCAGTCCGGCGACGCATAAGCGGGCTTTTTCCGAGCCGGGGTGGTAATACAATCCGGCATGGAGAACGCCGCTGTTATGGCTGCTCTGGTGAGCCGCCAGCCGCGATTCCTTTTCCAGCAACAGAATTTTCAGGCGCGGCTGTCTTTGAGAAAGCTGAAATGCTGTGGCCAGCCCGATGATGCCGCCGCCGACAATCGCCACATCGTATTTCATTTCAACCACGGCGGATTACCTGATTCGACGAGTTGGGTCAGATACTCCCGGTCCCGCTGGGTATCCATGCATGCCCAGAACCCGCGATGTTTGTGAACGCTCAACTGGCCGTCGCGCGCGAGCCGTACCAGGGGTTCGCGTTCGAGAACACAATCTTCGTCTTCAGAAAGGTATTGGCAAAAGTCGCGATGGAAAAAAAAGTAGCCGCCGTTGATCCAGTGATTTTCCAGATCGGGTTTTTCGGCGAATTCCACCACCCGATCGCCCCGAACCTTGATTTCTCCAAACCGCGACGGCGGATTAACGCCCAGAACCGTGCCCAGTTTTTTTTGAGCCAGATGATAACGAAATTCCTCCGCCAGGTTGGCGTCGGTCAAACCGTCGCCGTAGGTCACGGCAAAATGACGGGCCGCGCCCAGGTATTTGCGCGCGGCCTGCGCCACGCGGCTGCCGGTCATGTTCTTTTCCCCGGTGTAGGCCAGGGTGACTTCCCAATCCACCTGCTGCCGATGTTCATGGACAATCACGTCGTTGGTTTTCAGGTGAATGGTGCAATCGGCGTTGCGCAGATGGAAATTGACAAAATAATCCTTTACCACATCGGCCTTGAATCCCAGGCACAACACAAAGCGGCGGAAGCCGTGTCGCGCGTAAATCTGCATGATGTGCCACAGAATGGGGCGCTCGCCAATGGGGACCATCGGTTTAGGGCGGAATTCCGTTTCTTCCTTGAGGCGCGTGCCCAGGCCGCCGCACAGGATGAAGACGGGAATGGTCGCGGTATTCATGGGTCCATGCTGCTAAAAAGACGGCGGCAATCAAAGCCTGAACTTGTCGCCGACCGCGGCGTTTGACACTTTGTCACCCCGTGAAATTCCGGATCATCACCGTCATTCCGGTCTTTAATGGCGAGGCGTTCATCCGCCAGACGCTTGAATCGGTGGCGCGCCAGACGTTGCCGCCGGACCGGGTGATTGTGCTGGACAACTGCTCGACCGACCGCACGGAGGAAATAGTGAAAACGTTCACCGCCCTCCGCTGCGAATTTATTCGTCACCCGGCCCATCTGGGCCTTTTTGAAAATTTCAATTGCTGCCTGGAATTCGCGCCGCAGACGGAGTTTCTGCAGATTCTGCACGCCGATGACACCCTGGAGCCGGAATTTTACCAAACCCTGACCGGCGTGTTGCAGGACTGCCCCGGTCGCGGTCTGGCCTGGTGCCTGGATCGGCGGATTGATGAAAACAATCGCTTTTTAAGCCTCTCCGGCCGGGCTGATGGAAAAACCGAGCGGCTCACGCGCGACGAATTTCTGAAACGCAAAGCGGAAATTCGCAATCAGGCTTTTTGCGCCACCCTCCTCAAAACGAATTTCCGGCCCTCACCGTGCCGTTTCCCGCTGGATTTCCCGATTTTGGGGGACATGATTTTCTGGGCGGCCTTCGGCGCGCATTGCGAGAAAATTGTTCATGTCCGCCGGGCGCTGGCCAATTACCGATGGCACGGCGGCAATGAAACGACTTTTCGCGCGCCCACCCTGCAGGCGCTGGTTTTGGACGAGTGGCGAACGATGCAAACCAACGAAGCCCTGCGCAGCCGAAAAACCGGCTTTCTCCGAAACGCCAAGTTGAAAGGCCTGTTCGCCGTCCGCTCCGGCATCAAGGCCAAGCGGGTCCGGCAAAACGGCAACGTCGTTTATGCCCGCGAAATTGCGCAGGCCGCCCGCCGCATTACCGGCTGGCCGCTTTGGACGGCCGGAAAAATCCTCGTTGAGCTGCGCGACGTTTACCTGTTCGGAATTTTGCGCCGGAGGCGCCATCCGAAAAACATTTACGGTTGACGAGACGGGGAAACGGGGCGTCGGGACGACACCACCAAAAACCCGCACAAAAACACGCCCACCACGATGGCCGCAAGCGTCACGTAGAACGGGCGCATGGGCAATCGGAATTGAAATTCCACCGTGTGCCCTCCCGCCGGCAGATAAACGCCGCGCATGATGAAGTTGGCGCGCAACAGCGGCGCGGGCTGGCCGTCCACCGTCACCCGCCAGTTCGGGTCGTACTTGTCGTTGAGCAGCAGCACCGTCGGCGCCGGGGCCTCCGTGCGCAGGGTAATGTCCTTCGGCGCGTAGGCCACGAAGTGGACGGTGGCGGAGCTGGCGGAGATGGCATTCGTGTCTCCTGACGGCGGGACGGCAGGGCTTACGGCCAGCAGCACGGTTTTCCAGGGATCGAATGCCGGCGCCACGAGTTTTTGGAGGGTGATGAAATCGTTCGTGCCGGCCTTGAAAAAAGCGTCCCTGTCGAGGGCGTCCAGGCCGTTGGTGGTGAAATGTTTCAATTCATCGGCGGTGTTGGTTTCCCAGTCGAAATACAATTTGGCCCGGGGCAACGCGCCGGTAAATTCAAACAAGGCGTAAGGGCCGTTGGGGTCCAGACGCGCAGTCAGTTCGGAGTATTGCGTGGGATTCATCACGCCGGGTTTGGGGACGATGTCGAATTGTTTGACAATGCGGAAGCGCTTTTGCACCGGATCAAGGTCCTGATTCAAGGAATCGAGATAAGCCGTCGGACCCAGCAGATAGCGCGTGTTGGTCAATTGCCAGTGCCGCACCATCAAATACAGTGTGCCCGGCGTGCCGCGCGGCGACAACACGTCGTCATACGCGGCAATATCCGCCGCCACGCGCGGCCGCTGCACGATGTCCAGCGATTGGATGTCGTAATAAAGAAACTGGTGCTGGGCCCATTCGATTTCGTAAAGCTGTTCCAGCGGCGTTTGCGAATGAAGAATCGCCACGCGGTGTTGGTAAGGTTTGTCCCGCAGGAAATTGATGATGGGGTTGGTGGACTGACCGGGTTGGTCGGGATCAATGTCGTATTTTTGAATGTAATTCCAGTAGGTAATCCACGGTAGATTCGCCCGGCCCAGGTCTGCAATCAGCAGTGCGCCCAGCAACACGCCGCCGATTTTGGCGCGCGGACCGGAAAAGATGCCGGCCAGGACCAACAGGCAGAGCAGAATGGCCGCGGCGAAAAACAACAAAAACCAGCCCGCCTGCCCAATGCTGAAGCCGGCGATTTGCCCGGCCAGGTCTTTGTTGTCAAAGCCAACGGCTTGCAAGTAACGGACCAACGCCGGCTTTTGCTGAGCGTAAATAATCCAGGCCACCACGCTGGCGGCAAAGACTATCAGACAGCCCCACGTCCAGCGGCGATCGAATCCGCGCGCGTTCCGCCACCAGCTTTGCAGCCGGGCGATGGACGATTTGATGTTCGACGCCGGCACATCCAGGTAACGCCGGCTCAAGCCATGAATGCCGTAGGCAAACAGAATGACGAGGGCAAAGGAAAAAATCATCAGGAACTTCGTTGGATTCCGGCTCGTGGAGACATACGGCAATTGGTAAAGCCATCCGTAAAACGGCGCAAAGCGCCCCCAAGCCAGCAGCAGCGTGACCACCCCCACCGCCGTCAAAAACCCGATCAGCCGGCGTTGCGCCGGATCGAAGACCGAATTTGGGCGTCGAAACGCCTGGGCGATGGTCCACGCCACTACCAGCGCCACCAGAATGCCGACGTAGTTTCCGCCACCGGTAAAACGCATGAAACTGGCCGGCGGAAGTTGGACGGAGCCGTTGAGTCCCCGCGCGGCGTACGCCTGATCAATCGTTTCCTTTAATTGCAGGCCGGTCAGGCCGGCGACTTTGACCCGGCCAATGACCGGCAGGTTGACCGTGCCGTCCGGCTCGATTTGCAGAACGGCGTTGCGGCCTTCATCTTCCGGCAAGTTGATGGTCACCCGGTCGCCCGGTTGAAAACGTTTGTCCAAAAAGCGGTCGAAGATCGGGTCCCGCCCCACGCCGCCCCAATAATTGCCGCCCTGGTAATACGGCTGGAGAAAATCGAGCATGTTGTTCGGCGTGTCCATCTTGTAACCGAACAAGCCCGGCACGACCAGCCCCAGCGTTTCAATTTTAGGCAGGCTCCATTGCGTGGCCCAGTCCCAGTGTTGCTCGCTGGTTTCCGAGCTGGGGCTCATGCCCACGACGCCGGTAATGGCTGTGCCGATGAGCGCCGCCACCGTTTGCGCCGCGATAAAACCGGCAAATAGGGCAATGACCGCCACCCGCCCCACGCCGCGCGCCAGCCGCGAAAGGACCGGACCGGTTTCTGCCGCCGCCGCTTTGAAAAAAACGAAGGCGGCGATGAAGATGCTGAAGAGCGCCCCGATGTCTGCGCCCTCCATCACGTTCAGTCCCACGCACAACCCGGCCAGAGCCAGCCGCGTCCAGCGAACCGCTGCCGCCGTTTCCGGCGTGTTGGACACCACCAGCGCCAGGGCAAAAAAATCCATGGCAATGCCAATCTCCTGCGAGCCGACACCCCAACAGGCGGAGGCAAAAAAGGTGGAGTTCAGCGCCGCCGCCAGTGCGCCCAGCGCGGCCGCCAGAGGCGAGAGTTTCAACTGTCGGAACAACGTCCATGCTCCCAGGCCGAGAAGGAAAATCGCCAGGGGCGGAAAAAATTTTGAGAACCCGACCGGTCCCAACGCCCAGCGGAGCGCCGACGTCAAATCCAGAGGATACGCCCCGGCGCTGGCGCCGATGTCGTTGAGATCGCCCCAGGCGCCGGTGAAAGCTGCCGGCAGGCGCACCCACTGGGCATTTTGCGCGCCCAGCGGGCCGTCGTTGGAGAAATGCACATAGCCGGGCAGAAAACTCTTGGCAAACAGCACCGCCAGCAACACCGCCAGAAGAATGACAAAATGAGAATGGTTCCGTGGCACGGTGGTTTTCGCAGCTTTCATAAACGTGAACGGCCATTGTCACGGACGCCGGCGGTGATTGTCAATCACCGCCTGGACAGGGGCTTTTCAGATTGACCTTCCCGCCGATGGCCATAAGCTTTACGCGTTCGTCCCGCCGCTCAATGGGAAGGACGATGGGCGCAACGGTTTCTGCACTTTCGATTTTGAAAATTGCCGTTAACAGTCGGATGCTTTTGGAACAGGGGACGGGCGTGCCGAATTACATCGCCTGTCTTTACGAGGCGTGCCTGAGATTGGATTCGGCCAACCAATACATTTTTTTCCAGCCCGGCCGTTCGCGAGTTCTCGGCGAAACCGTAGTGGCCGGTGCGCCGCCCGGTTTGGCCGGCGCCGCCTGGTTCGATTCTTTCCAAACGCAACGATTGATTCGGCAGACGCGGCCGGACATTTTTCATGCGCCGTCGCACATCATGCCGCTCCGCAAATTGCCCGGCGTCAAATATGTGGTGACCATTCACGATCTGGCCTTTTTGGTGTTGCCGGGGCATTACGACTGGAAGCACCGGGTTTATTACGGCTGGCAGGTAGCCCGTTCGGCGCGGATGGCCGATCGCATTGTGGCTGATTCGCTCCACACCAAAAATGACATCATCCGGTTTTACCGGATCCCCGCCGAGCGGATTGAAGTGGTTCATTTGGCCGTGGCCGAACACTATTTTCAGGCGGGCCAGAGTCCCTTGCCGCGGCTGGTCGCCGAAAAATACTTTCTGGCCGTCACCACTCATCCCAAACGAAAGAACGTGGTGGGCGCATTACGGGCGTTCGCCACCTTCGCGTCCCGCAGCGACGTGATTTTTGTGGTAGCCGGTCCCATGAACGAGGGTTCGCGCCGGGAATTTCTCTCGCTGGCCGAGCGGCTGGGCGTTGGCAACCGGGTGCGACTTTGGGGTTACGCAGATGGGCCTCAGATGGCGGCGCTTTATCAACATGCCGAGTTTACCATTTACCCGTCGTTTTATGAGGGTTTTGGTATGCCGGCGGCCGAGGCCATGGCTTGCCGATGTCCGGTCATCACCTCCAACGTCAGTTCCCTGCCGGAAGTCATGCCGGATGGCGAATGGCTGGTCAATCCTTACGACATCGGTGACATGGCCGACAAGATGCAGCGGATGCTGGCGCTGACGCCGGAGGCGCGCCGTCAGATTGGCGAAAAGAACCGACAACACGCGCAACAGTTCACGTGGGAGAAAGCCGCCCGCCAAATGTTGGAAATTTTCGATACCTTGCGGGATAAACAGGTTAAATGAAACACTTGCGAGCTGGCTTCTGGCGCGGCGCGGCGCGGCGCCTGTCGAGCCTCCCGCACCTTGTCTGGCAGGTGCGCGGTTGGCCGTGGCTGCTGGCCGACTGCATGGGATTGCGCCGCCGGCCTTATTCGCTGTGGGTTAAACCCGGTGTCGGTGGCGAACTGCGTCCCGGCACCTCGGACTGGTGGATTTTTTTGGAGATATTTGTTTTTGGAATTTACCGGCGGGCGGAGACGGACATTCGGCGGGCCAGAGTGATCATTGATATTGGCGCCAACGTGGGTTTTTTTGCCCTGTATGCTTCCAGTTTGAATTCTCAAGTTGAAGTTCACGCATTGGAACCCTTTCCCAAAAACGTCGAACAATTGCAAAGGAATCTGGGGATGAATATTGGCCTCCAAAACCGCATTCACCCTCACGCCCTCGCGGTATCTGATCAAAGTGGAACAGGGACTCTCTATTTCATCCCCGGCGATGAATCGGGGTGCAGTCTGAATCAGCTCAAAGGGCAACCCTGTGCAGTGCCAACCATCCGCCTGAGTGATTTTTTCAGAACTCAGAAAATTTCCCGGTGCGACCTGTTGAAAATGGACTGCGAAGGGAGCGAGCTGGCGATTCTCTCGTCTCTTTCCGAGGAGGAATTTTCAAAAATTGGAAGCTGGATTATGGAATACCATCACTCGGCGGAAGTGGATGCGATCCGGCGTATCCTGCAACGCGGCGGCTTTGTCTGCGAAGTCCTTCCCCGCATCAACACGATCTATGCCTGCCGTCAGTGAGTTGATGCTGCCGCATATTTCTCGTCCATCCGCTCAAATTCCTTCCGCCAGTCCACGTGGGGCGCTTCCAGGCCGGCGACCATGTGAGTGGCCAGGGAGGGCACCGGAACCCAAAGTGAGTAACGCCGGCCCCAAAGAATCTGTTTCCAATTGAAATACCAGGCGGCCATTAGACTGTACCCGCGGAAAGGGAAAAGGAAGGGCTGAGTCAGCAGGTCATACGGATTCCGCACATGCTCTTTGGTGAGGCTCAACCACACGCCGGCATCGGAATTTCTCCGGGCAAAACTGCGGAATACGGCACTGGTCTCCTGCAGAATGTGTTTTCGAGTCAACAAGGTGCAGGTTGTCCCGTTCTGTGTTTTCCAGACCTGTCCTTGTTCCACCTTGATCCGCATTTTGTGCAGGTGGAAAGCGTGCTGGTAGTAATCGGGATGGTCGTAAGGCGTGCAGAAATCCACGTCGGGATGATGCCGCATCAAGTCCACCGCCAGAGGAAATTTCTCCGGCCGATAGAAGTAGTCGTCTTCGGCCAGATAAACCAGTTCGGCGTCCTCCTGTTGGGTCAGAATTTCAATCTGCTTGACAAAAGTTCCGCCGTTGCCCAGGCCCGGTTGCGGGCAGAGCACCAGGTCCTGCCGGTCCCACAAATCGGTGAACAATTTTTCGTATTCCGGGGGGCAATGATCCAAAATCGCCCAGAGCCTGACCTTCAAGGGACCCAGCGCCGCTTTGAAGGAGCGCAGGCACAGGCGGGCCAGTTTGAACTTGGAATCGGCATGGACGGGCGGCGGCGTGCGCGACATGAAGGGGCAAATCCGATACGCCACGGCCAGGTCGTAGGTGGTTTTGGGGTTCATAATCCGGAGGGCGGCGGCGGGTCGGCCGCCGGCCGTTTTCGGGGCGGTGGCGTGAAGTCCAAAAGCGCGTTTGGGGCATCAGTGAATTTTGTCAAAAACAGCCGCATTGTCTTTAATCCACTGACACAATCGCTGCAGACCTTCCGGGAACGGCACGGTGGGCTGCCATCCCAAATCCCGCTGGGCCTTTTGGATGTCGCTGATGTAAATGAGCTGGTCGCCGGGCCGGGGCGGGTGATATTCCACCCGGAGCGGTTTGCCAAACACATTCTGGAGCAACGGCTCGAATTCTTTCCAGACCGACAGGGTGTGGTTCGGACCGCCGCCGATGTTGTAGATTTGGCCGGCTACGGCCTGGGCGCGTTCGTAAGCCGCTTCATAAGCGCCAATCAGATCGTCAATCCACAACATGTCCCGCACCTGCTTGCCGTTGCCGTAGATGCGAATGACGCGCCCTTTCATGGCGGCGATGCAAAAGTGAGCCGCCCAACCCTGGTCTTCCACGCCGAACTGATGCGGGCCGTAAATGCACGATTGGCGGAACACCACGGTTTTCAATCCGTAGATGCGCGCGTAATCGCGAACGTATTGGTCGGCGGCGCCTTTGGAGCAGCCGTAGGGCGAATGAAAATCCAGGGGCTCCGTTTCATCTATTCCCCGTGGCCGGTCCACAAAGCGGTAACGCGTGGGCTCTTCCGCCACGGCGCGCGCCGTCAATCCGCCATAAACTTTGTTCGTGGAAGCATAGATCAAACAGGCGTCCGGGGCGCGTTGTCGCATGGCTTCCAGTACGTTGAAAGTGCCCAGGGCATTGTTCTCAAAATCCATCCGCGGATCGGCTACGGACGTGGTCACCGCCACCTGTCCGGCCAGATGCAGGATGAGTTGGATTTCGGCGGAAAGAGCTTGCTCCAGCGATGACGAGTCCCGAATGTCGCCGCGGATAATTTGCAGTTGGCCCGGTTGGGCCAGGGATTCGAGCCAGGCGCGGTTGTGATCCGCACCCGGGCGCGAAAAATTGTCAAAAACGGTTACCTGATCGCCACGGTTCAAAAAGCGGGCCGCGGCATTGCATCCAATGAAACCGGCTCCGCCGGTGATCAATACGTGCATAGAAATGATGCGATGAGGCTAGGGCTTGCCCTGACGCGAATCAACAAGTTTTCAGCGTTCCTTGAGGCTCTGCTTGACTTTCAAGGCTGCGATCAGCCGCTTTTCCCGCCCCCGTCGCCAGTAAGTCCAGACCCCCCAGGCGTTGCCGCAAAAACTGGCCAGGCACGCCGGCACATGCCAGAACCACCGCCAATCGCCATCCCGAAAAAGGCCGCGCAGGGTGTGATAAACCGGTCCGACAAAGGTGACGCAATAAATCGCCGCCAGCCAAAGCGGCACCGGCGGTTTCTCCTTCATCCAATTGGTTTTCGCCTCTTTCTGCACGCGCAAGAAATGCACCGTCGCGCGACGACGTTTTTGCACAAATTGCCACAGGGTCTGCACATAATAGTGATGCACGCCGCGTCCGCGGATTCGCAGCCATTCGCGCCGGCCGGCGCGCATCAGATGGAGCGCCGCGTGCGTGTCCTGAAAATGTTCGCCGGCGTTGACGGATTCCAAATCGGCGCGGCGGAAGACAAAGCCGTTGGCGCCGAGTGGATACGAACCGGTGTTTTCCGGCAGTGTCCAGCGTTCCACCTCTCC
>DASRCU010000196.1:0-23563 GCA_035652955.1 Verrucomicrobiia bacterium
GGCTGGTGATGGACGGCAAATTGCTCATTGGCGGCGTGCAGCCGGTCAACTGGTGGAAGGGCAATATGAATCCCGCCGAGGCGAAAAATTACGGCGTCAATCTCACCCGCTTTGCTCCCGGCCGGATCGGGGCGGGTTTCACGGATGATTTGAACGCGGTGGCCGACGCCATGGCAGCCGGCAACCGCGTTGCCCTGGATTATCATTACGGCCTTTGGTACGACCGGCGCCGGGAAGATCACGAACGCGTGCGGCGAATGAACGGCGATGTTTGGGCACCGTTTTATGAACAGCCTTTCGCGCGCAGCGGCCGCGGCACCGCCTGGGATGGCTTGAGCAAATACGATCTCACCCAATTTAATCCGTGGTATTGGTCGCGTCTGAAACGGTTCGCCGACATTTGCGACCGGCGCGGGCTGGTGCTGTTTAACGAGAATTACTTTCAGCACAACGTTCTCGAAGATGGCGCCCATTGGGTGGATTCGCCGTGGCGCTCGCCAAACAACATCAACAACACCGGATTCGTCGAGCCGCCGTTTGAAGTGCCTAAGCGCATCGTCCTGGCACCGCAATTTTACGACGTGAGCAATCCTATCCGCCGCGCCCTGCACGAAAAATACATCCGGCAGAACCTCGACAACTTCACCAACAACGCCAATGTCATCCAGTTTACCAGCGCGGAGTTCACCGGGCCGTTGCAGTTCGAGCAGTTCTGGCTGGACACAATCGGCCAATGGGAGCGTGAGACGGGGCACAAGGAACTGATTGCGTTGTGCTGCACCAGGGACGTTCAGGACGCGATCCTGGCCGACCCCCAGCGCACGGCGGTGGTGGACCTGATTTGTTTCCGCTACTGGTGGCAGACAGACAAAGGCTTGTTCGCGCCGCGCGGCGGACAAAATCTTTCGCCGCGACAATTTGAACGACAATGGAAAGGCGGCCCGCCGGACGATGAAAATCTCGCGACCATGGCCGCCGAATATCGTTCGAAATTTTCCGGCAAAGCCGTGATCGCGGCCGGCGAAGATGTAAGTTTTCACGGCGGCTGGGCGTTCCTGTGCGCCGGCGGTTCGATGCCGGATTTGCCGCGCACGACGGACGCCGGTTTGCTGGCGTCCATTCCGGAAATGAAACCGTGGCTGGCTGACAGCGCGCGAAAAATCTGGGCGTTGCGCCAGCCGGAAAAACAAATGCTCGTTTACACCGCGCGCGACGCGACGGTGGATTTGTCCGCCGAATCCGGCGTTTTTCAATTGAGCGCCATAGACCGGCGCACCGGCCAAATCACCCGCCGGGCAATGGTTCAGGCCGGCGGAAAATTGAAATTATCCCCCGGCGTGTTTTGGCTGACCCGTGAATGAAATGAAAATAAAACTGTTGGCGGCTCTTTTGGTTTTAACTTCCGGCGGAGGATTTGCGCCGCCGCTGTCGCACGCAGCGGAGGGAACTGTTGCCCCGCCCCGCTACCGGATCGCCGTGTGCGACTGGATGATTCTCAAGCGCCAGAAGCTCGGCGCGTTCCAACTCGCCAAAGAAATCGGCGCCGACGGTGTGGAGGTGGACATGGGGCCTCTGGGCACCAACGACACCTTCCAGAGCGCGATCACAACGAACGCCGCGTTGCGCCGGGAATTTCTCAACACCGCCCGCCAGCTTGGCCTGGAAATACCATCATTGGCGATGTCGGGATTTTACGCGCAATCGTTCGCCGAGCGGCCGACGGCGTCGCGCATGGTGCAGGATTGCATTGACACAATGAAGGCGATGAGCGTGAGCATCGCCTTCCTGCCGCTGGGCGTGCGCAGCGACCCGGCGATCCACCCGGAACTGCGTTCGAAAGTCGTCGAGCGGCTGAAGCTCATCGGGGCACAGGCTGAAAAGGCCGGCGTGATTATCGGCATCGAATCGGCGCTGCCCGCCGCCGAACAGGTGAAGCTGCTGGACGAAGTCGGCTCGCCGGCCATCAGGATTTACTACAATTTTGAGGACGCCATTGAAAACCATCGCAACCTGATTCAGGAACTGCGCACGCTGGGCAAGGACCGCATCTGCCAGATTCACTGCACCGACAGGGACGGCGTGTGGCTGCAGGACGATCCGAACATTGACATGCCGAAGGTGAAGGAAACACTGGATGAAATGGGCTGGAGCGGCTGGCTCGTCGTTGAACGCTCGCGCAAGGCAGGCGCATCGAGAAATGTAAAATTGAACTTTGGCACCAACGTGACCTATCTGAAATCCATTTTTCAAAAGCCATGAAGGCAGCGTCTTTGCGTGTCATTTGGTTTGCGCTGCTTCTGATTGCGGCAAACCTTTTTGCCACTGAACAAACGATTGAACAATGGGGCATGTTTGAACTCGCGCTGGCCGGGCCGACGAATGGCAACCCGTTCACCGACGTGAAGTTTGCCGCGCGGTTCACACAAGGCAACACGACGGTCAGGGCCAACGGCTTTTACGACGGCAACGGCATTTATCGCGTGCGGTTCATGCCGGAAACGCAGGGCGAATGGCATTATCTCACAGAAAGTTCAAGCCCGGAACTTAACGGCAAAACCGGCAAGTTCACCGTGACGAAGCCTGCGCCGGGAAATCACGGCCCGGTGCGCGTGGCGCACACGTATCATTTTGCCTACGCGGACGGCACGCCGTATTGGGAACTCGGCACGACTTGTTACGTCTGGGAGCTTCAAAGCGAGGCCTTGCAGGAGGAAACTTTGAAGACGCTCGCGGCGTCGCCGTTCAACAAAATCCGTTTCTGCGTTTTTCCAAAGCATTATGCCTGGAACACTAACGAGCCGGCGATGTATCCGTTCGTCGGCAAGCCACTTACGAATTGGGATTTCACGCGGTTTAACCCGAAGTATTTTCAGCACATCGAACAGTGCATTCTGGATTTGCAGAAGCTTGGCATTCAGGCGGACATCATTCTGTTTCATCCCTACGATGGCGGCCATTGGGGCTTTGACCGGATGTCGGCAGGGGCGGACGACCGTTATTTGCGCTACGTTGTGGCGCGGTTCGCGGCGTATCGCAACGTCTGGTGGTCGCTGGCCAACGAGTGGGATTTCATGCACGAAAAGACCGAGGCCGACTTTGTGCGTTTCGGTGAAATCGTTTCGCATGACGACCCGTATCATCACCTGCTCTCCATTCACAACGGCGCGAAACTGTTCAACAACACGCTGCCGTTCATCACCCACGCCAGTATCCAAAACGGCATGGCCGTGGAAAGCCCGGCCTGCGCGGAACTTTACCGCGACGTCTACCGCAAGCCGGTCGTGTATGACGAGGTGAAATACGAGGGCAACATCCCCCTGCGCTGGGGCGACTTGACGCCGCAGGAAATGGTCTTCCGCTTCTGGAACGCCACCGTCGCCGGCACTTACTGCGGCCACGGAGAAACTTATTTGAGTCCGGACAATGTGCTGTGGTGGTCAAAAGGCGGCGTGCTCAAGGGACAAAGCCCGGCGCGGCTCGCCTTTTTGAAAAAAATTCTTGAAACTGCGCCGCCGGAGGGCATTGACCCCATTGACAAATGGCAAAATCCTGAATACGGCGGCCAGCCGGGAAAGTATTATCTGGTGTATCTGGGCAAGCAAAAGCCGAAATCGTGGCTCTTCAAGATTCCGATCTTCAAGATTCCGAGACCGCCGCTGGCCAGGATCCACCCGCCCGATGGCGAAAAATTCCGGGCCGACGTGCTCGACACCTGGAACATGACCATCACACCGGTTCCCGCCGTATTCGTTCTCAAAAAATTGGATGATTACTTTTATGGCGATGCCATGCACCGTTCCATCCCGCTGCCGGGCCGGCCTTACCTGGCGATTCGGATTGAGCGCGTGAACGACTGAACCCCAAACCCCGAAATGCACAGAATGACACAAAAGAGAAACAACACGTTTTCCGTTCTGTTGATCACGGCTATGGCTCTGCCGCTCGCCATCCGTGCCGAAACGATTTCCGTCGTCGTCACCTCGAACGCCGCGCCGCGTGTGGAATTTGGCGCGGAACAATTGTCGAAGGCACTCAAAGCTGTCAAATTGGATGCCGTCCTGCTTCACACGAAGGTGCCGGGTGGAAGGCAAATCATCATTGGCGAAGGCGCGGAGAATGGTTTGAGCCCCGAGAGTTTCAGCCTGAAAAGTTTGGATGGCGACTCGATTTCCATTGCCGGCGGCGACGATTCCGGCGTGCTTTACGGCTGTTTGGAACTGGCCCGGCAGATTCGCCAGGCCGGCAGGTTGCCGCGCGATCTGAATTTTGTTGACGCGCCCGTCATGAAACTGCGTGGCACATGCGTTGGCCTGCAGAAGACTTACATTCTGCCAGGCCGGCGCGTTTATGAATATCCCATCACGCCGGAATTGTTTCCGTGGTTTTATGACAAGAAACTGTGGACGGAGTATCTGGATTTCCTCGCCGCCAATCGCATGAACACTCTCTATCTCTGGAGCGGCCATCCGTTCGCGTCATTGGTTCGACTGAAAGATTATCCGTACGCCGTCGAAGTGCCAAACGACGTTTTCCTCAAAAATCAGGAAATGTATCGCTGGCTGGCGCGCGAGTGCGACCGGCGCGGCATCTGGCTGGTGCAGATGTTTTACAACATCCTCGTCTCCAAACCCTTTGCCGAGACAAACCATATCTCCACGCAACTTTCCGCGCCCACACCGCTGGTCTCCGATTACACACGCCAATCCATAGCGAAGTTCGTGAAGGATTATCCGAATGTTGGTTTACTGGTTTGCCTGGGCGAAGCGCTGCGCGGGACAGCGAATCAACTGGAATGGTGCACCAACGTGATTTTGCCCGGCGTGCGGGAGGGGATGAAGGAAGCCGGCCTGGAAGAGGAACCGCCGATTATCATTCGCACCCACGCGATGGACCCTTACGTCATTATGCCGGCGGCGTATCGTGTTTACTCCAACCTTTACACCATGTCGAAATACAACGGCGAATCCCTGACGACCTGGCAACCGCGGGGCAAAGATCAAGCCACGCATCTGGCCATGAGCCGCCTCGGCCCGCATATCGTCAATGTCCACATCCTGTCGAATCTCGAGCCGTTCCGCTACGGCGACGTGGCGTTCATCAAGAAGTGCGTCCAGGCAGCGCGCGACCGGCTGGGCGCCACGGGCATTCATTTGTATCCGTTGTCGTATTGGAACTGGCCGTATGCGCCGGACCAGACCGATCCGCCGCTGCTCCAGTGGCGGCGCGACTGGATTTGGTTTGAGGCCTGGGCGCGCTATTCGTGGAATCCTGACATCCCGGAAAAACAGGATCACGCCTACTGGATTTCGCGGCTGACGGATTTTTACGGCAACACGAACGCGGCGGAAAAAATTCTGGAAGCCTGTCAATCTGCCGGTGAGGTGGCGCCGCAATTGATCCGACGCTTTGGCATTACCGAAGGCAACCGCCAAACGCTTTCCCTCGGAATGACGCTGGATCAGTTGGTCAACCCCAATAAATACAGCGCCATCGAGGATTTATGGGAATCACAGGCGCCGCCGGGTGAACGGCTGGATGTCTTCGTGCGCCGGGAGTGGAACCATCAGCCGCACGAGGGCGAAACGCCAGAGACAATTATCGCCGATGTCCTGGCGGAATCGAGCAACGCGGTCGTCGCGGCGGACGCGGCGGCGAAATGGGTGACGAAAAACCGCGCCGAATTTGAGCGGTTGCGCAACGACACGCGCTGCATCCAGGCCATGGCGGAAAACTACGCCGACAAGGCGCGCGCGGCGGAATGGATCTTGCGGCACCATTACAGCCACGACCCCTCCGATCTGGACCGCGCCGAACAGTTTCTCGCGGCCAGTTTTACAGATTATCAAAGACTCGCGGCCCTGGCGGACCCCGCCTACCGCTTCGCCAATTCCATGCAGACGTCGCATCGGAAAATCCCGTTTGCCGGCGCGGTCAACGGCCAGCCGGCCAATTATCTTTGGGGGCAACTGCTGCAGCGATATCAAAAGGAGCTGGACGATTTCCGGGACACCGTGACCCGGATTAAATCCGGCGAGCCCATCCGCCTGGTCCAAACCCAGGCGCCAAAACCGAAGACCAACCCGGAAATTGCCGAACCTCAATGACGCTTCGCCCGAACCACAACGTTGGAGTGCGGCCCGTCAAGTCCGAAGAACAAACTTCGGTGAGAGCTCATTTTCGGTTTTGTTTCCGGCGTCTTTTTCACGCGATGCTGGGTTTGGCAGCTTGGGCTTCGTTTTCCGTTCGGGCCGGAACAGGTCTGGTGGATAACTCGGCAAGTCCATTTGCCAAAGTTCAAAGCGTCGGCCTCAAGGAATCGCGGTGGACCAGCGGCTTTTGGGCCGAACGGTTCAACCTGTGCCGCACGCAGATGGTGCCCGCAATGGAGCGGCTCATGAGCGGAACGAATTACTCCCAGTTTTTTTACAACTTCGAGATTGCCGCCGGGCTGGCCCAAGGGCGTTCCCGCGGCGCCACGTTCAACGACGGCGATTTCTACAAATTTCTCGAAGGTGCGGCGGCCACGCTGGCGGTGACTCATGATCCGGCACTGGACAAACGCCTGGATGAAATCATCTCTGTCATCGCTCGCGCTCAAGAAACAAACGGTTACCTGGACACGTGGGTGCAGTTGCATCTGCGCGACGGTGACACCAATGCCGCGCCGTTTTCCGATCCGAATCACTTCGAGATGTATAATTTCGGCCACCTGATGACGGCGGCGTGTGTTCACTATCGCGCCACCGGCAAAACCAATCTGCTGGTCGTGGCGTGCCGGGCGGCCGATTTTCTCGACCGCGCATTCGCGCACCCCACGCCGTCGCTGGCGCGCAATGCGGTCTGCCCCTCGCATTACATGGGCCTCGTGGAATTGTATCGCACGACCCATGAGCCGCGTTACCTCGAATTGGCGAAAAAGCTCTTTGCGATGCGCGACCTGGTGAAAGACGGTACGGCGGACAATCAGGATAATGTCCCGTTCGCGTGGCAGGACGAGGCGGAAGGTCATGCCGCGCGCGCCAATTACCTCTACGCCGGCGCAGCGGATTTGTTCCTGGAAACCGGGGACACGAATTTGTGGCAGCCGCTGGCGGAAATCTGGACGAACGTTGTGACGAAAAAAATGTATATCACCGGCGGCTGCGGCGCGCTTTACGACGGCGCGGCGCCGGACGGTGCGATGGACCAGAAGCACATCACCCGCGTGCATCAGGCTTACGGGCGAAACTATCAACTGCCCAATACGACGGCTTACAGCGAAACCTGTGCGAACATCGCCAACGTGCTCTGGAACTGGCGGATGTTTCTGGCGACCGGCGAGGCGAAGTTCATGGACGTGGCGGAACTAACGCTTTACAACAGCGTCCTGTCAGGCGGGGCGCTGGACGGGACAAATTTTTTCTACACGAACCCGCTGCGCGTGACCGATCCGATGCCGGTGAAATTGCGCTGGCCCCGGACGCGCCAGCCGTTTTACAGTTCCTTTTGCTGCCCGCCCAATTTGGTTCGCACCATCGCCGAATCCGCCAATTACGCCTACGCCAAAACCGCCGACGCCATTTGGGTAAATCTTTACGGCGGCAGCGAATTGAAAACCACGCTCGCCAATGGCCAAAAAATCACCCTCGCTCAGCAAACGGAATATCCCTGGAACGGCCGCATCCGCATCAAAATCCTGGGCTGCGGCGCGGATAGATTTGCTCTGAAGCTGCGCATTCCGGGCTGGGCCGGCGGCGCCAGCGTGCGCATCAATGACCAGCCCGCTGACTTTTCGCCGCGACCGGAAAGTTATTTTGAAATTCGCCGCGCCTGGCGACCGGGTGATTTTGTGGACCTGGACCTGCCGATGCCGGTGCGGTTGATGGAAGCCAATCCGCTGGTCGAGGAAGATCTGAACCAGGTGGCCATCCAGCGCGGGCCGATGGTTTATTGTCTCGAATCGCCGGATTTGCCTCGCGACACGCGCCTGTCCGACGTGTTCATTCCACCAGACATGAAATTGACCACGCGCTACGACCGTCGGCTGCTGGGCGGAGCGGTGGTGCTCGAAGGCGCGGCGCTGGCGCGTCCGCGGGAGCCTTGGAACGGGAAATTGTATCGGCCCTTTCAACCGGATTCGCTCAAAGCGATCCGCATCCGGTTCATTCCCTATTGCCTTTGGCAAAACCGCGGGCCGTCGGAAATGTCGGTGTGGCTGCCGCTGGCTGTTGGCAGTTAACGCAATTCCTTTGTCAGTTCTTGCATTTCAACGGCGGCCGGCAAATCAGTAAATTGCCTCATGCCAAAACTCGTCGTGGCCATGGTGTTGGTGTTGTGCTTCGGGGCGAATCGAGCGGATAGTTTTGCGACTGGGGCGGCCCGGCCAGTCTATCTTTTCACTTCGTTTCGCGACGCTGATCAAAAGTATTTGCGTTTTCTTTACAGCTTTGATGGTTACCACTGGACCAATGTGCCGGGAACTTTTCTGGCGGGTGACGTCGGAACAAACCGGCTGTTCCGCGACCCCAGCATCGCGCGCGGCCCGGACGGCGTGTTTCATCTGGTCTGGACCTGTGGCTGGCGCGGCGACCTGGGGTTTGGCTGTGCCAGTTCAAAAGATTTGATCCACTGGTCGGCGGAGCAGTTCGTTCCTGTAATGACCAACGAGCCGACGACGGTGAACGTCTGGGCACCGGAAATTTTCTATGACGAAGGTGAAAACGACTTTCTTATCGTTTGGGCCTCTACCATTCCGGGGCGGTTTCCCAACGGTCAGGAAAGGCCGGACAACAATCATCGGCTGTATTTCACGACCACGCGCGATTTCACGAATTTCGCGCCGGCGAAGCTGTTTTTTGATCCGGGCTTCAGCGCGATTGACCCGTTTATTGCCAAGGACGGCGACCGCTATGTCCTGATTTTCAAGGACAACTCGCGCCCCAATTTGAACCTCCGTGTCGCCTTCGCCCGGTCGCCGCTGGGTCCGTGGGAAAACGTCTCCGCGCCGTTCACCGAAAAATTTACCGAAGGGCCGTGCGCGTTGAAAATCGGCGACGACTGGGTGATTTATTTTGACGCCTATCGGAAGAAAATTTACGGGGCGGTGAAGACGCGCGATTTCAAAACCTTCACCGACGTCACCGGCGAAGTTTCTTTCCCGCCCGGCCACAAACACGGCACGGCTTTTGGCGTGTCGCGTCAAATTCTGGACGGTTTGCTAGGCTCCGCCGCTGACCGCGCAAAGGCAAATTTATGAAGACATTGCTTGTTGTCCTCCTGCCCTGGATGCTGTTTGTTTCCACGGGCCGCTCCGCCGAAACCCCTGCCGCCGACGCCGAAGCCCGCTACACCGCGGCTATCGAAGGGCGCACGGCCAAAATTCTGAAGGCACTGGCATTAACCGACACCAACCAGGTGGCGCACGTACACGACATTTTGATGGCCCAGTGGCGCGCCTTGCGGGCGTGGCACGACCAAAACGATGCGCGATTAAAGGCCGCCCGCTCTGATCCTCAAGAGGCGGCGCAAATCCGCGCTTCCTTGAAGAAATTGCACGACGAATTTCTCGCGCGTCTGGCGCAATATCTGACGCCGGCCCAAATTGAAGCCGTTAAAGACGGCATGACCTACGGCGTCGTGCAGGCAACCTACCAGGCCTATCTGGAAATCGTGCCGAATCTGACCGAGGCCGATAAAGCGGAGATTCTCACCCTGCTCAAAGAAGGTCGCGAGGAAGCGATGGACGCCGGCAGCGCGCAGGAAAAGGCGGCGATCATAAAAAAATACAAGGGCAGGATCAACAATTACCTGGACGCGCACGGCCACAATGTCAAAGCCGCCTACCGGGAATGGGGCGCCCGACAAAAAGACCGGTCGCCCGCCACCGCTCCTGCCGCCGCCAAACCCGAAGAAAAACCATGAAACGGCTGGGATTAGGTGTGGTCGGTTTGGGCGAGGGACGCAGCGTCCTGTCCGCCGCACTGAACAGCAAATGGTGGAATCTGGTCCTGCTCTGCGATCTGAACGAACAACTGGGGCGGGAGCGCTGCCGCGAATTTAATCTCCGCCCGGAGTGTTTCACCACGTCATTCGACGAACTGCTGGCAAACCAGGCGGTGGAGGTGGTGGGCATCTACACGCCGGACTCCCTGCACGCCCGGCAGGTGATCGCCGCGCTGCGCGCCGGCAAACATGTCCTTTGCACAAAACCATTCCTGAATGATTTGTCGCTCGCCAGGGAAATTCTGGACGCGCAACAAAAATCCGGACGACAGGTTATGGTCGGCCAAAGTTCACGTTTTTTTGCTCCGTTTATGCGCCAGCGGCAACATTTTGAGAGTGGCGCATTCGGCGGCCTGGTCACCGTCGAGGCGTATTACCACGCGGATCATCGCTGGTTTTTGAAAAAAAGCTGGGCGCGGACAGAATCCTTCAAATGGCTTTACGGCGGCCTGAGCCATCCTGTGGACCTGGTTCGCTGGTATTTGCCGGACATTTCAGAGGTCATGGGCTATTCCCTGTTAAGCTCAAATGGTCGCCGGCTTGGTTTGAAAAATGACGACACCTTTCAGTTCATTTTCAAATCGGCGGGGGGCATGCCGGCGCGGGTCAGCGGCAGCTACAGCAGCCCGGTGGTTCCCACGGCTCGCGACAGCAACATGAGTTGCATTTTGCGTTGCGAGCGTGGCGCCAGCCAGGCCGATTATTACGACCTGCGCTACGCGTGGAAAATCGGCTCGCGGTCGGCTGTTGAAACCTTCGAGGATCAGGACGATTATTACTTCCGTTTTGGCGGCCATTCGCATCACGCCGGCGAGTATCAAAATTATCTGGACTATTTTGCGCGCTGCCTGGCCAAACGCCAGACACCCCGGCCCGACGCCCGTGAAGGAATCGTCACCGTGGCGCTGATGCAGGCCATGGAACAGTCCTGCGCCGTCGGCCGACCGGTAAAACTGGACGACGTGCTGGCCAGGTACGGCCTGGCGGATTTGCGCCCGACATGAATCCCGGTGCAAAAACGTCGTTGCTCCAGCGCTTCAGTTACGCCGCGAGCGATACGGCCGGGCAACTCGTTTTCTGCGTCATCTCGTTTTATCTGCTCAAATTTTACACGGATGTCTATGGGCTTTCTGCGGAAGCGGCGGGAATGGTTTTGCTTGTCGCCCGCTGCGTGGATGCCGTGGATGCGCCGGTCTGGGGTATCATCTTCGACAAAACGCGCAGTCGCTGGGGCAAAAGCCGTCCGTGGTTTCTGTGGCTTTGCGGACCGTTTGCCGCATTTGGCGTTCTGACGTTTCTGACGCCGGATTTCAGTTATCGGGCCAAGGTGTTTTACGCGGCGGCGACTTACATCATTTGCAGCGTGCTCTACACGGGCATCAACACGCCGGTGACCTCCATTCTTTCGGCCCTGACCTCCGACCCGCGCGAGCGGGTCACGCTGACCTGTTTTCGCATGTTCGGTTCCAAGCTGGGAGTGTTATTCGTGAATCTGACGGCGCTCCAGCTCGTCCAGTTTTTTGGTCAGGGGGACGACCGCCGGGGTTTTCTGATGGTCATGCCGCTTTATGCCGGCGGCAGCGTTCTTTTGTACCTGTTGGCCTTTTGGCAATTGCGGGAAATGAAGGAAGTGGTGGCCGAAGAATGCCGGCCGTTGCCCGTTGCTCAAAGTCTGCGGGCCATCCGGGGCAATTGGCCGTGGCTGATTATTTTTGTCAGCAGTCTGTTTTTCTGGATTGGATTCATCGCGCGGGTGAGCGCCGCGCCGTATTTCTTTGAATACTGTCTGCATCGCAAAGACCTGACTGGGCCGGCGAACAGCCTGGATTTTCTTTCGCTCGGCACCGCGTTTGCCCTGCCATTTCTCTGCCAACGAACTTCCAAACGCAATGTATGGCTGCTCGGCCTGCTGGGCATGGTTGCCGGCCAGGTCGTTATGTTTCTGGGCATCCAGAATGGTTTGTCTGTGCCATGGATCATGGCCGGCTGGGCGTTGGGTTTTTTAATGAGCGGCATGGCCATGGCCCTGCCCTTTTCCGTGCTGTCCGACAGCGTGGATTACGGCGAATGGAAAACGGGCATCCGCGCGGCGGGATTTTTAACCGCCATCGGTGCCGCCTTTTGTCTGAAAGCCGGCAGCGGGCTGGGCGGCGCCCTGCCGGCATGGATTTTACAAGTGTATGGTTACGTGCCCCAGGCTCCACAAACGCCGGAATCGTTGCGCGGCATCGAACTGGCCTGCGTCGGATTGCCGGCAGTTTTTTTCGCGCTGGCCGCCGTCCCGGTCTGGTTTTACGAAAAATTCGAACGACTCGAACCACAGATTCACCTGGAACTGAGCCGGCGACGACAAAAAATGGCGACGGACCATTAAAATTCACTTTGGCCAGAGACCATCCACGATGGGCTTCAATTCCAGTTTCGCGGGGTCAATGACCACGTGTTTGATGCGTCTGCGTTCCCAGGTGTAGGTAATGTGAACCAGGCCGTCGCGGGTCTGAATCACGGCGGGATAAGAAAAACCGCCGGGGGCGTCCGGGTCATCCTCCAAAACCAGCGCCGCGAACCAGCGGGTGCCATCCGGTGAGACCGCCACGTTCAACGGGCTGCGGCCTTTGTTGCGCGAGCCGGAGCGAATATTGTGATTATAAACCAGAAGCTGCCGCCCATCCCGCAGCGTGACGGCGTCAATGCCCGAATCGGGGTTGGGCAGATCGGTCAGAGTCATTGGAGCCCACGTTTTGCCCTGGTCTGTGGAAAAAATTTGAAAAATTTTTCCGTTGCTGGTGCGGCCAAGCGCTTCCAGTGTGCCGTTCTTCAGAAACAAGATCGTGGGCTGAATCGCGCCGATTTTTCGAGGGTCGTTCACCGGCGACGTCGCACTCCAGGTTTTTCCCAAATCGTCGGTGCGCTCAAAATGAACCCGGCGTCCGCCATTTTCGGTGCTGCTGCCGCAAAGGATGACGCCATCCGGCAATTGCACCGGTTTGTCTTTAATCGGGCCAAGGATGCCGTCGGGCAGGCGGCACGGTTTCGACCAGGTTCGGCCGTCGTTGGTGGAAGTCATCATCATGCCCCACCAGGCGCTGGGTTTGGGCCCAACTTTGTAAAACAGCAGCAGGGGACCATTTTTCGGCTGGAACAAAACCGGATTCCACGTGGGGAAGCGTTGCGGGCCAAAACCCGTCCCGTCGGCCACCTTCATGGGCGATGTCCAACAGCCGTTTTCGTTCCGTGAAACATAAATGCAGACATCGGGATTGCGCTCGGCCGTGCCGCCAAACCACGCGGCGACCAGGCCGGATTTCGTCTCGGCAATGGTCGAGGCATGGCACGAGGGAAACGGCGCGTTGGAAAAAATGAATTCCGATTTCACGATGGCGGTTTGACGGGCCGGCGTCGCGCCGGCAGAAAAAAGTGGCGCCCACAGCAGAACCGCCGCCCCGAAAATCAGTCTCATGGGATTTCGCTGAGGAAATGATATTGACCGCTGCCCAGTTGGAAAACCGCGCGGTCTGTTTCAAAACGAACCGGCCGGACGCCGTCGGCTTTGACGCGTCTGGAAGAATCCACCGGCACAAAAACAGAGGCGGTCGTGTTGGGCGGAATTTCAATGCGCCAGTCGAATCGGCGGCCTTCGCGGCACCAGGCGCTGGAAATTTTTCCGTAAGGTGAATTGTGCCAGGCTTGAACAAATTTCAAATCGCCAACAGGCGTCGGGCGCATGAGGATGTGCTTGAAACCGGGCTGCGCCGGATCCGGGGCGATGCCGGCGAGGTCTTCGTAAAGCCACACCACCAGGTCGCCGACCAGCATGACGTGGTTGTGGGAGTTCATTCCGGGATCGGCGGTGTTGCCGTTCCACAATTCCCAAATCGTGGTGGCGCCGTGCTCGACCATGTAACCCCAGCTCGGATAATCGCGTTGGGTCGCTATTTCGTAAGCCAGATCCGGCCGCCCGTTTTCGGTGAGCACGCGCATGAGATATTGTCCGCCGATCAAACCGGTGCCGATGTGGTCATGCGTCTGGTTTTCAATGTTCCCGACCAGATTTGCGAAAATCCTCGCTTTCATGTCTTCGGGGACCAGGCCGAACGCCAGCGGCAGGATGCAGGAAGTTTGTGTGCCGTTGCTGTATTGGCCTTGGGCGCGATCCAGAAATTTCTCGTTGAACGCGGCGCGCAATTTTTCTGCCAGTGCGCGGAACGCCGCCGCATCGCCGGTTTTGCCGAGCAAGGTCGCGTCGTTTTCCATCAACTGACAATCGTGATAGAAATAAGCCGTGGCGATGAGCGTCTTGTCCGTAATGCGATTGGTGTCGCGCGTATGGATAAGGCGCGGGTCTTCCGGCGGCACGCACCAATCACCGTAGCTGTCCCGCGCGATGAGGCCGTTGGTGACCCAGCGGCTCATATAATTCATCCATTTTTTCTGCGCGTCGTATTGGCGCGCGAACGTGCGGGTGTCGGCGAACTGGTCGCGCAGCATTTCCGGCACAATGATGAATGTGCTCGGCCAGGAAACATTGTCGGAATAAATCGGCCAATATGCGGGCGCGACATCCGGCACGCTGCCGCCGGGCCGCTGGGCATCAGCGATGTCCTGCATCCACTTGGCGTAAAGCGTGGAGTTGTCGAAAAAATAACTTTCGCCGCGGGATTCTTCGGAACGGTCGCCGAGCCAGCCTTGGCGTTCGTCGCGCTGCGGACAATCGGTGGGAATACTGCGGTAATTGTCGCGCACGCCCCAAACCACGTTGGAATAAATGTGATTGAGCAAATCATTGGAGCAAAGAAAATGTCCCGTCACCGGCAAATCATCATTGACGACGCAGCCCTCGATTGAATTCAGACTCGGACGGCCCGGAAAACCCGTCACTTCCACGTAGCGAAAGCCGTGCGTCACAAAACGCGGCTCCCAAATTTCCGTTCCCTGCCCCTTCAAGAGGTAAACATCCGTGGCCTGCGCACCGCGAAGATTGGCCCGGTCCAGTTCGCCGTCCGGTTTGAGCGTTTCGGCGTGGCGCAGGACCACGCGTGTTCCGGCCGGGCCGGAAACTTTCAGACGACACCAGCCGGCGATGTTCTGACCCAGGTCATAAATGAATACGCCCGGGGAAATTTCGCGAATGGAAATCGGTTTGATGATAGCCGTCACACGAATGGGATTCTGCATTTGGGCGCTGAGGTTTGAACAGGGAGCGGAGACGATTTGCACCGGCTGCCAGCCGGCGGCGTCAAAGCCCGGCCTGTCCCAGCCCGGCATTTCCCGGCGCGCGTCATATTCCTCGCCGTCAAAATCGTTATTGGCGCGAATGGGGCCGTTGGTCGTGAGCATCCATGAGCCATCGCTCACGATTTTTTCCACCGAACCGTCGGCGTATTCCACTCGCAATTGCAGCAACAATTTAGGCCAGCCGAAACTTTTCGTGCCGGCATAGACCTGACTGCGATCGGCGTAAAAACGTCCGTTGCCAAGGATCACGCCCAGCGCGTTGGGGCCGCGCCGCAGGTAGCGCGTCACGTTGTAAGTCACGTAGAACGCGCGCCGGTTGTATTGCGCAAAGGCCGGCGACAACACGGCGTCGCCGATTTTCCGGCCGTTCAGGTAAAGTTCCGAGAGGCCCAGGCCGGAAAAATAAACCGTTGCCCGGCGGATGGGTTTTTCAATGGCAAATTCCTTACGCAGATAGCGCGCCGGCAGCACGCGCGATTCGGCCACCCGCACGCGGCCCCACGGCGCCATGCCGACCGGGCCGAGTGTTTGGGCAGGAACCCAATTTGAATCGTTGAACCCCACCTGGTTCCATCCGGGTTTTTCCGTATCGGAGACTTTCCAGGAATTGTCGGTGGGGACAATCAGCGGCGGGCCGGAGTCGAATTCAATGGTGAGCAGTCCGACGATCCCGGCGGGGTTGGCGTTGGTGCCGAAATGGGAGCCGGTGCAGGCAAAAACATTCGTCGTGCCCGGCTCCAACCGGCCGGTTATGTCATTGTCCTTGACGGTCCGATAATTGTTCCGCGCACCGAGGTCGTCGCCGTTGAGCCAGCCACGGCATTCGTTGTCGCCGGTGTACACCCAGCGGGCGTGGAGGATCCGCCGGCCGGCTGGAAGGACAATGACTTTGCGGAAATACACTGTGCCGGGCATGGGTTTTTCCGCTTCAACCGCCGGAAACCAAATCCAGTCTGCTCCGGCCAAATAATTGGTCGTGTCTTGGCCGTCCAGGCCAATCCACTGGGCCGGGGACCAATCGGCAGGGTTGAGCAGCCCCATGCTCCAATGCGCCGGCCGGCTCCAGGCCGAAACTCTCCCTTCGCCATCCCACACGCGGACCTTCCAGAAATATTCGGCGCCCGACACCAGTGGCTGGCCGGCGTAAGGAACCTGAACGGATTGGTCCGACCGGATTTGGCCGCTACTCCAGCAATCGCCGATGTTCTGAGCCAGATTCTTCTCCGACGTCGCCACAAGAATTTCGTAAGCCGTTTGCCGCTGTCCGCGTTCGCGCGATTCCAAAACCCAACTCAAGCGCGGCTGCGCGAGGTCAATGCCCTGCGGATCCTTCAAATCCTCGCAGCGCAAATCGTTCACTGCAAGGGCGGCGGGGGCCGTCCGGGCAGTGAGGGGAAGAATTATCACGGCCAGAACCAAGGCTAAACCGACCGAGAACGTCTTCATGAACACCGCAGGCTAAATGAATCCGCCGGATTTGGCGAGCCGCCAGCGCGGAAAAACTGCCAATTCTTTTGCGCAAATTGCGGCCTGGTCGGGCGGTGTACCTCTCCGGCTAACGAGCGCGGAATTCGACCAACGCCGCCGTCGCCGCCGGCAGTTCCAGCAGAAACGTCTCGCCACCCCTGGCCGGTGAGAGCGAAGTCCACCTGCCGCGCCAGGTTGCGTCATCTTGAATTTCCGCGCCGCCGAGCGTGACGCCGTTTTTAGCAGAAATATCGCCGCCGGGCGCAGTCAGGAAAATCACCCGCGCACGGGCATTGTGGAAACCCGTTTTGAGTGTCACTTCAGCGGAACGCCCGCCGGGACCGTGTTCGCGGTTGATAAGCGTCAGGCGCAGCGTTTTGCGTTCGTCCCGCGCGGCATAAGCCACCAGATTCAGTCGGTCCGGGTTGGTCAGGGTCAGCGCCACGAGCCGTCCCTGCGCACCAAGCGAGAACATTTTTTCCGCGTAACCGATGGGATGAATGTGGTAGCCACGTGGCGAGGTCCAGAAACTGGCGTAACGGCACGGCTTGTTTTTTTCGGCGGTGGCCACCTGATCGCCGGTGTGAAAATTGACGCCGGCGGCGCCGTGTGCCGCCCACCACCAGAGATAATCCAGTGCCCACAGCGCGGAGGCAAAGGTGTCGCTGACGTTCTCGGCGCCGCCGTCGTAAAAACTGTTGGCTTCTTCCAGACGGAACGGCAGACCGTTCGACAGCACAGTCGGGACAAAGCCCTCCGCAAACTTCGCGTAATGTTCCTCCATTGCCGGCGAGAGAATTTTGTCGCGCGCCGCCGCCGGGTCTTTCACCTTGCGCGCATCGCCTCCGGGATAATCGTGCTGGGTAATCAATCTCAGCCGGCGGCTCACCGCGCCGTCTTGCGCAAATTGGGCTGACCATTTCTCATGACCCGGCGAAACGCCGGGAGCGCACAACGGTGCGCCGGGCGAGTGATTTGGCGCGGTGATCTGCGCGGCGAAAATTTTCCAGTCGGCCAGATAAGAGTCGAAGGACTTAAAATAGACGTTCGGCTCGTTGCCAATGGCCAAACAGTCCAGTTGCCGGGAATAATGGCGCAAAAGGTAATCCGCCATCCGGGCGGCGGCCTGGGGGTCACTCTCGTTCAATCGCAACGTATAAATTACCTTGACGCCGGCGGCCCGCGCGAAGGCAAACAGAAGATCCACGTCGGCTTTCGTGGGCACGGGTACCGACGGGCGGTCGGCGGTATTGCCCCCCACGCGAAGGTTTTTAATGCCGAGTATTTTGAAAGTGGCCAGCAACCGCCGGTTCGAGGGGCTGAACAAATGCCTTCCGCTGGCGTCCGGGAGGACGCGCTGCATTTCAAAGCTCAAGCCCAGGTAATCCGGCGCAATCACCGCTCCGGTTTGTCGTGGATCGAAGGTGATGCTGACCGGTGATTGGGCCGGGGCGGCAACCGCGCTCCACTCCAGCGCGCCGGCCAGCGCGAGCAGAAAAATTCCCGTCGAAAAAAACTGCCGTTGAATCATACGCCCAAACTAGCGCAGACCCTCCCGCCTGTCACGGGTTTCTCCGGGCGAGGGTGCCTCCGATCAGCGTGGTGGGCCTGCCTGGATTTGAACCAGGGACCAAGCGATTATGAGTCGCCTGCTCTAACCGCTGAGCTACAGGCCCGGCGAAAATCATTTTGCGCGCGGCGGTGTGGCGGACAAGTTTATTCGGTATCTTTTCTCTTCGTTCAACTCCCCGCCGTCGCCGCGTTGCCGAAACGGGAAAGAATAAGCCCCAAGCGTTTGAAGGTGGCGGTGGCTCAATCGAACCGGACCTTTTCAATATCCAGGAAGCCATGCAACTGCCGGATGCGCGTGGGATGGCGCATCTTGCGCAGGGCCTTGGCTTCGATCTGCCGGATGCGTTCGCGGGTGACCTGGAACTGGTTGCCAACTTCCTCCAGAGTGCGCGCGCAGCCGTCGCCCAGGCCGAAGCGCAACTCCAGGACTTTCCGTTCGCGTTCGGTGAGGCTGTTCAAGACGTCGCTGAGCTTGTCCTTGAGCAAATTGAAGCTGGTCAGGTCCAAAGGATTTTCGGCATTTTTATCCTCCAGAAAATCGCCCAGCCCGGTTTCTTCCTCGTCGTTGACCGGTGCCTGGAGAGAAACAGGCTGTTGTGACATGCGCAAAATGGTGCGGACGCGGGCAACGGGCAACTGCATTTCCTCGGCCAGTTCCTCGGGGGTGGGCTCGCGACCAAACTCCTGCAGCAACAATTTTTGCGTGTGCAGCAGTTTGTTGAGGGTTTCAATCATGTGAACGGGGATGCGGATGGTGCGCGCCTGCTCGGCGATGGCCCGCGTGATGGCCTGCCGGATCCACCAGGAAGAGTAAGTGGAAAACTTGTAACCGCGCCGATACTCGAATTTTTCCACGGCCTTCATCAGCCCGATGTTGCCTTCCTGGATCAAATCCAGGAACGAGAGGCCGCGATTGGTGTAGCGTTTGGCGATGGAAATGACCAGGCGCAGGTTGGCCTCGACCATTTCCGTTTTGGCTTCGAGCGCCCGGGTGGAGCATTCGCGAAGCCGGTCAAAGGCTTTCAGAAAATCCTCCGCGGGCATCCGCACGAATTCTTCCAGCGCGCGGATTTTTTGTCGTTCGGCTTCAACCAGATGTTGCTGGGCGGCGGAATGGCGCTGATTCTGAACGTCGGTCAGGGCGCGCAGGCTGTATTGAAACTTGTCGTGGATATTTTCGGCCAACAGGGCCATTTCCTCGATGGCCTTGTGTTTGAAACCGAATCGCGGGAAGGCCGCCTGCAATTTTCGCTGGACCTTCTGCAACGCCGTCCATGCGTTCTGACGTTTGTGTTTGTCGTGCGCGTTTTGCCAGTTGAGGTAGGCGGCGTCCGCCGCCCGGTCCAGTTCGCGGACACGCGTCAGCAACCGGCGCAGGGTTTCCAGGTGCGCGGCCCGGCGATCGGCCAGCTTGTCGAGCACCACGCGGTCGAACCGTTCGCGGGGCGGTTCGGCCAGGAGTTTTTCCGCCAGCGCAATATGCTCCTTGGCCGCAAAGCCAAAGCGGTAGATGATTTTGCGCGCTTCGTTCTCGGCGGTTTCAATGCGCTTGGAAATTTCCACCTCCTGTTCCCGCGTCAACAGCGGCGTCTGGCCCATTTGCTTCAGATACTGCCGCACCGGGTCGTCCAGGGCGTCCAGCCGCGCGGCGCCTTCGTTGTCCTCGGCGTCCGACCAGGCCTCGGAATCCGCTTTTGCGGAATCCACCAGTTCAATGTCGAGCGCACGCAGTTTGGAAACCGCCTCCTCCCGCATCGCGGAGGTAACGTTCTGATCGGAGAGGACTTCGTTGAGGTCGTTGTAGGTGAGATAGCCCTGTTCGCGGGCCAGGCGCACAAGAATTTTGATTTTCTCGGTCAGATCGTCCCGACCGTTTTGAGCACCGGCGGCAAACGGGCAGGCCGCGTGGTGCGGGGCCGCAGCAGACGGCTCCAGTTTTTCAGGGAGCGCTTCTGCTTTGGGTTGACGCGCCTTCGCTTCCGACATACGACCAGTCACTTCCGGCGTGAACCGCAAGTTAAATGAATATGAAATCTCATTTGCCGGGCGTCAAGCGGGGAAATGGTTTGGAGCTTTTCCGATTCCAAAGGACGCGTCCGGCGCCCGTTCGGTGGAGGTTGAACGCACCACCAACGGCTGGCGGGCGCGGCTACAGACTCGCCGGCGTCGGGGTTTGCGTTTCCGGGGCAATATAAATCGGGCGCGTTTTAAGATGTTCCAAAATCATCTCCACCGTGCGGTCCACGGCGCCCAGGTTTTCGCGCACGACGCGCAGCGCGTTGCGGCCCAAATCGGCCCGGCGCGATTCGTCGGCCAGCAATTCGGCGATAACTGTTTCCAGCTCCGCCGGGTTGCGCACCTGCACGGCGGCGCCTTGGGCGACAAAGGAGCGGGCGATGTCCGCGAAATTCTGCATGTTCGGTCCGAACACCATGGCCCGGCCATACACTGCCGGTTCGATGGGATTTTGTCCGCCCATGGCGGTCATACTTTTCCCGACAAAGACCACGGTGGCGCGTTCGTAGAAAAAGCGCAGTTCGCCGGTGGTATTGACCAGCAAACAATCCACCGGGCCTTCGGGCGGCGGGGCGTCGGCACTGAGCACATTGCGGTAAACGAATCGGACGCCGCGTTCGCGCAATTGCCGGCCCACGGCGCCGCTGCGTTCAAAATGCCGCGGCACCAGCACCAGAAAGAGGTTTGGAAATCGGGCGCGCAATCTCCGGGCGACCTCCGCCAGCATGACCTCTTCACCTTCATGGGTGCTGCCGCCCACCAGCACCGGCGCGTCCGGCGAAACCCCCAGTTGCGCCAGCAAGGCCGCTACATCCAGCGTGCGATGCTCCTCCAATTTGGCGGCGTCAAATTTCAAATTACCCACCACGCGCACCGCCTCCGGCCGGCAGCCCAGCGAACGCAAACGCGCCGCATCCTCCTCATTCTGGCAGCCCACACCGGCAAAAGCAGCAAACAGCGGCCGAAACAGAAAACCAAACCGCCGGTAGCCGCGGAACGAGCGGTCTGACAGACGGGCGTTGGCCAGAAAGACGGGAATGTTCAGATCGCGCGCGCGCCAAAGAAAATTCGGCCAAATTTCCGCCTCCACCAGGACAATTGCCTCCGGATTAATCACCGCCAGGGCGCGCCGCACCCATTTGCGCCGGTCCAGCGGATAGTAAATTTTGCTGATGCGCGCCGGCAACAGGTGTTTGAGTCGCGCCATGCCGGTGGTGGTGGTGGTGGACACGACAAATTTCATGTTGGGCAAACGTCGTTCCAGCGCCCGGATCAGGTGCGTGCACAGGTTCACCTCCCCCACACTCACCGCGTGAAGCCACAACGTCTGCCGGTTGGTCAGCGCCTGTTTGAGATTGGGGTCGTAACGCCCAAATCGCTGCCGAAAACCCGGACGCCAATCGCCGCGCCGCCGCATCCGACGAAAATAATACGGCGACGACACCACAAAACAAATCGTGAACAGGATGTTGTAAAGCGTCCGCATCCGGTTTCCACCCGCCGGTGCATCCCTTAGCCAGGTAGAAGGCCAATGGCGGCAGAAGGTTTCACAAGCGAACTGGAATTTCAATGACAAAATTTTTCGGAGATATGCCAATCCACATTCCGCCGGCTGCTTGCGACCGCAAACAAGTCGGCAGGGCGGAGCGGCGGAGCAGCCGTTTTGCGGCAAGCGGGCGCTTGACAGCACGACCGCGTCGCCCTGCCCGGAAACGGTGCCGCTCCTGCCAAGGGAAAGGCAACGTGTCCTGCCCAAAACATCGCGTCGGCCCGCCACGAAAGCAGCGTCATCGTGCTGGAAGCATGGCGCGACGCCTCTTGAGAAGCGGCGCCGATGCGCCTGATTGGCGGCGGTGCGCACGATAAAATTTCAAACAAGTTTTCCACACGATTGAACTCTTTCCTCCTGGACGCTGTCAGTATTAGCACAAGAGGTGAAGTATGAGCAGGATCGCGTTGAAAGAAGAGCATTTTCCTGAAACGGCGCTGAAAGCTGTGATTCTCTACGATGACTCTGTTCTCGCCGAGCGGGCCGCTGCCTCGCTGGAACGAGCTGCCGCCCGCGCCGGCGAGGGCTTGCGGTGGGACGTCAAGTCATGGCACCTCGAGGCCGTGACGGAACCCTCGCTGGCCGCTGTCACCCTGGCGGTCGCCGCCGGCGCGGATGTCATCCTGTTTGCCGTGGGCGAAACACCGGCGCCGCCGGCAGAATTGTTGGACTGGATGGAGCGCTGGGTCTCGTATCGTCGCCATGCCGACGCAGCCCTCATGCTTTTCAGTCTGAACGATCAGACCTCTGGCCGTTGGCGAAGTGAATTGGAACGCTTCGCCGTTCGGTACGGACTGACTTTTCTGGACGAACAGCATCTGCGCTCCAATCCCGATGGCGAGGCCATCGTTCCACTTTCCGAATATCGGGAACCGATGCCCCTTCCGATTCCTGCGTCTCTGATGGAACCATTGCCGGCGCCAACGCATTGGGGCATTAACGACTGAACACGGCCGGCCCGCGGCAGACTGCGGCGGCGGCGATTGAATTTTTCCGTCGGTTGATTTTCGCCGTCGTGGGGTTTAATTTGACATCAGACCCAAGGCGAAGTTGGAAAGAAAAATCTCAAACGAGGACAAGATTATGCCAAAAAAAACCACATCAAAATCCAGCGGCAACGGTTACACCCAAACCTTCTCATTCCGCGCACCGGACGCCATCAGCGTGCAACTGGTGGGCGATTTTACGCAATGGCAGGAACGCCCGATCAATTTGCAAAAAGGTCCCGACGGCGTCTGGCGCACCACGGTGAATCTGCCGCCCGGTGTGCACCATTACCGGTTTCTGGTGAACGGCCAGTGGCGGGATGATCCGGAGTGCACGTGGCGCGTGCCCAACCCCTTTGGCACCGAGAACATGGTTCGCCGAGTGCCGTGAACCGCTTTCTGAAGCGGCCGGTGAACAAGCCGGCAGCCCTGCCGTAAAACGCCTGATAACAGGTCGCGAAAAACGGGGTGTCTGGCGTCAACAACGATTGTTTACCGCAAGGGCGGCAAAGTTTTCCATTGCAGGCTGCGTCGGGTGGGTTTGGAGCACGACAAAAAGGGGCCGCTGCTGCTGCGCCGTTGAGTTGTCGGTTTTCGCAGGGAACAAGCTGGCTGCCGTTTAGTTCCGGCAAACCATGGCCGCCAGAGGCTGCACGGTTTGCTCCATGTCGTTACGGGGCAGATGGCGTCTTGACGTTTGGCCACGGAGTCGCTACAAACGGCACATGATTTCACACTTCTGCCGTTCCGGGTGGAT
>DASRCU010000197.1:0-4641 GCA_035652955.1 Verrucomicrobiia bacterium
GGCGATGATACTTGGGCGCCAGCGTGCAGCCGGCCAGGATCAGCGCGCAGCATGCGGAAAGAAATGTCCTCCCAAAATGCGCCGCAAAATCCCGAATCAAGACGCCTTGGCCAGCGCGCGCCGGCGCCGGGGAGCGCGCGGGCAGTGACGCCGCCTCGGAACGGGACCGATCGGAGCAAGCCCATCGGCTCTTGAAAGTGGCGTCGCGTTCCGCCGTCCGCCGCAGTCCAAAACCTCGCGGCAATTCGAACGGCTCTTGAATTGGCGAAAACAAAGTCTTCATGGCTGGGCCGTGGGGTTGTTGCCTTCATCTTCGTCAAGGCCGCTGGGTTTGGGCGCCATCACGGTGTGCAAGGGCTTTTGGCTCCTGAACAACCGGCGCACGATGACGTAGAAGATCGGTACAAAAATCACCGCCAGGACCGTGGCCGAAATCATGCCGCCGCCCACGCCCGTGCCGATGTCGTGCCGGCTGGCGGCGCCGGCACCGGTGCTGAACGCCAGCGGCGATACTCCCAGAATGAACGCCAGCGAAGTCATGAGAATCGGGCGCAGCCGCAAATGCGCCGCCTCCAACGCCGCTTCCACAGCGCTTTTGCCCTGGGCTTCCAGGTCCTTGGCAAATTCGACGATGAGGATGGCGTTTTTGGCCGACAAACCGACGATGGTCAGCAGGCCGACCTTGAAAAACACGTCGTTGGGCAGACCGCGCAGCGTGGCGGCCAGCAAGGCGCCGATGATGCCCAGCGGCACCACCAGCATCACCGCCAGGGGGATGGACCAGTTTTCGTAAAGCGCCGCCAGGGCCAGAAACACCACGATGAGGGAGATGGTGTAAAGCAGGGGCGCTTGTTTGGCCGAGAGCCGTTCCTCGTAGGACTGGCCGGTCCATTCGTAGCCGAACCCATTGGGCAATCGCGCGGCGAGGCTTTCCATGGCATCCATTGCTTCGCCGGTGCTCTTGCCGGGCGGCGGCGCGCCGACCAGTTCGAGCGAGGGGAAGCCGTTGTAATGTTGCAACGAAGGCGAGCCGTAAATCCAGTGCGCGTTGACCAGGCTGGAAAGCGCCACCATCTTGCCCTGGTCGTTGCGCACAAAAACCCGTCCCAGATCGTCCGGCTGCATCCGATACGGCGCGTCCAGTTGGGCGATGACTTTCTGGACGCGGTTGGCGTCAATGAAATTGTTGATGTAGAACGAGCCGAAGCAGGTGGTCAGCACCGTGTTCAATTCCGCCAGGGAAACACCCAGCGCCGCCGCTTTGGTCTGATCTACGTTCACCTTCAATTCCGGCGTGTCTTCCAGTCCCTGGAACCGCAGTTGGGTGATGTCGCGGTTGGTGGCGGCCATCGCCAACAATTGGTTGCGCGCCTCCATCAGCCGTTCATGTCCCAGACCGGCCCGGTCCTCCAGCTCGAAATCGAATCCGGCCTGGATGCCCAATTCAGGAATCGGCGGCGGATTGATGGGATAAATAATGGCGTCCTTGATGCCGCTCAGCGCCGCAAACGCGCGTCCGATGAGGGCCTGGACGGAATGTTGCCGTCCCGGCCGCTCGTCCCACGGCTTCAAATGCACGAACGCCACGGCAGCGTTTTCAGCGCGACCATTGAAACTGAAGCCGGCCACGTCCACCATGCCCGCCACCTCCGGCTGGCTCAAATAGTAATGCTCGATCTGCTTGAGCACGCCGATGGTTTGCTGCTGCGTGGCGCCCACCGGCAGTTGAATGCTGGTGATGAAATACCCCTGATCTTCCGCCGGCAAAAACGACGATGGCAGCCGCACATACAGCCAGCCCACTGCCGCTAAAATCGCCGCATAAATGACCAGATAGCGCCCCGACCGGCGGATGGTGCGCGCCAGAAAACCCTCGTAATTCTTCCGGGTGGCGGCGAAACCGCGGTTGAACCAACCGAAAAATCCGGTCTTGCGCAAATGATGTCCCTTCTCCACCGGCGGCAGCAGCGAAGCACAAAGCGCCGGGGTCAACGACAAAGCCAGGAAAATCGAAAAGGCCATGCAGGAAACCAAGGAGAGCGAGAATTGCCGGTAAATCGCCCCCACCGACCCGCCAAAAAATGCCATCGGAATGAATACCGCCGTCAGCACCAGCGAAATCGCGATGAGCGCGCCGGTGATTTGCTGCATCGCCTTGATGGTCGCTTCGCGGGGCGGCAGGCCTTCTTCACTCATGATGCGCTCGACGTTTTCTACCACCACAATGGCGTCGTCCACCAACATGCCAATGGCCAGCACCAGGCCGAAGAGCGTCAGGACGTTGATCGAAAAACCCAGCGCATACATCACGCAAAACGACCCCATCAACGCCACCGGAATGACGATGGTGGGGATGAACGTCGCACGCCAGTTTTGCAGGAACAACCAGATGATCAGAAAAACCATCACGATGGCTTCCAGCAGTGTCACCACCACTTCATGAATGGAGGCGCGAATAAATTCTGTGCTGTCATACGGAAAATCTATGCGCAGACCTTCCGGAAAGAATTTGGAGAGATCAGCCAGACGCGCGCGGACGCGACCGGCCGTGGCCACCGCGTTGGCGCCGGGCGCCAGCCGAATGCCCACGGCCGCTGCCGGCCGGCCGTCCACCCGCGCCCGAAAGCCATATGTCTCCGCGCCCAGTTCCACTCGCGCCACGTCCCGCAAATACACGCGCGAACCGTCGGGATTGACGCGCAACAGGATGTTTTGAAATTGCTGAACGCTTTGCAGTGTAGCCTGCCCCTGCAACGTGATGTTCAATTCCTGTCCTTTCACGGCGGGGGCGGCCCCCAACTGACCAGCGGGCACCTGCACGTTTTGCGCCTGCACGGCGGCGATCACATCCGCGGCGTCCAGGTTGTAACTTTCCAGCTTGGCCGGATCCAGCCAGATGCGCATGGCATACTGCGAACCGAACAAATCCGCCTCGCCCACGCCGTCCACGCGCTGAATCGGATCCAACACCCGCGTGGCAATGTAATTGCCCAGCGTGGTGTCGCTGATGTCCTGATTGGTGGACGAAAGGGTGAAAAACATCAGGAAGTTGCGGGTGGATTTGAGCACCGTCACTCCCTGTTGCTGCACCGCCTGCGGCAGGTTCGGCATGGCCAGTTGCAACTTGTTCTGCACCTGCACCTGGGCAATGTCCGGATTTGTGCCGGGTTTGAAAAACAACTGCACCTGCGATTGTCCGTTGGCACTGCTGCTGGATTGGATGTAGAGCAGATTGTCAATGCCGTTCATCTGCTGCTCGATGACGGAGGTGACGGTGTCCTGCACCGTTTCCGCCGACGCGCCGGGATAAGTGGCATTGACGGAAATGGACGGCGGCGCCACGCTCGGATACTGCGCCACCGGCAAATGGGTGATGGCTAGAATCCCCGCGATCATGATCAGCAGGGAAATCACCCAGGCAAAAATCGGGCGGTCTATGAAAAATTTCGGCATGGCGGATCCCCTTTAATTCCCGAAAGCAGAGGACGTTGAATCCGTCGCCGCGGAGCCGGACGTGGCCGCGGGCACCGGCTTGACCTCCATGCCGGGCTGGACCTTTTGCAAACCGTCCACGATGACACGCTCCCCGGCCTTTAACCCGGAGGTAATGACCCACTGATTGCTCACTGCCTGGCCAATCTCAACGCTCCGCAGCTCCGCCTTGTTGTCCGGCCCCACCACCATCACCGTGGCCTGACCGGTGCCGCTGATGCTGACGCCGCGCTGGGGCACGGTGAGCGCTTGATTGTTCACCGCGCGCGTCAGTACGCCGCGCACAAACATCCCCGGCAACAACAGATGCGCCGGATTGGGAAATTCCGCGCGCAGAGTAATCATCCCGCTGCTCGGATCCACGGTGACGTCGGAAAACAACAACCGCCCCCGTTCCGAATAAGTCGTTCCGTCCTCCAGTTTCAGTGTGATGGGCGCAGCTCCAGGCGTCACGCTTTGAAAGACACCGCTTTCCAGTTCCTGGCGCAACCGCAGCCATTCGGTGGAGGATTCGGTGAAATCGCAGTAGATGGGGTCCAATTGGGTGACCACGGCCATTTCCGTGGCCGCGCTGGCGCTGACCAAAGCGCCCTCGGTCACCAGCGCCGCGCCGATGCGCCCGTCAATCGGCGAAGTGACTTTGCAGTAGCCCAGATTAATCGCCGCCGTTTCCAGCGCCGCTTGAGCGGCCAGCACGTCGGCCTTTGCTTGCGCGGCGGCCGAGACGGCATTGTCGTAATCCTGTTTGCTCACGGCATTGATACCCACCAGCGGTTGGTAACGGTCGGCCAGCGCTTGCGCCTGGTTCAACGTGGCCTCGGCTTTGGCCAACGTGGCCGTCGCGCCGTCATAAGCCGCCTGAAACGGCGCCGGATCAATCTGGTACAGCACTTCGCCGTTGGTCACATCGGCCCCTTCGCGAAAATAACGGTGCAGCACAATGCCGGTCACCCGGGCGCGCACTTCAGCCACTCGCACCGGAGCAACGCGTCCCGGCAATTCCGTCGTCAGCGGCACCGACCTTGGCTGCACGGTGACCACGCCCACTTCCGGCGGCGGCATCTGGAAGGCGCCGGGACCGCTTGAATTACGACTGCAACCGGCCAACACCGCCATCAGCGCCCCAAGACCCGCCGGGAGATACTGCCG
>DASRCU010000198.1:0-1228 GCA_035652955.1 Verrucomicrobiia bacterium
CGAATTCGGCGCCGAAGGGGGAGCGGCTGGCGCCGTACACCGCCTCGCCGTTGATTTTCAGCCAGCGACCCACCGTCAGAAGATTGTTACGGCATTCCTTTGGAATCACGCCGTCCGCCGTCGGGCCGACGTTGAGCAGGTAGTTGCCACCCTTGCTCACGATGTCCATCAACTTGAAGACAATTTCGCCGGGCGACTTCCAATCCGTGTCATCTTTTTTGAAACCCCAGGTGTGATTGACCGTGGCGGGCGTTTCCCAGTCGCCCTTTTCGCCGAGGTTGGGAATGGCGTTGTCGCCGGTGGAAACATAATCGCCTTCCGTGCCGAGGCGGCCGTCAATCAGGCAGGCCGGCTGAAGGGTGCGAACCATATTCGCCAGCCCGTTGGCCAGTTCCGGCGTCATTTTATCGCCCACGTTCGGGGTGTCGAACCAGATGAGGCAAAGCGGTCCATAATGGGTCAGCAGTTCCTTTACCTGCGGCTCGGCCTTGGCGTGCAGGTAGGCGGCGAAATCCTTGTCCTTGTCCGGCCCAAAGTCGTTGAGGTTGCCCATGCCGTTGGGCTCGTGCCAGTCCTGGGTCTGGGAATAATAAACGCCGAAGCGCAGCCCGTGGCGGGCGCAGGCCGCCGACAGTTCCTCAATCGGATCGCGGTGAAACGGGGTGGCATCGTAAACGTTGTAGGGGCTGACCGTCGAATGATACATGGCGAATCCGTCGTGATGCTTGGCGGTGATCACGACATACTTCATGCCCACGTCCTGGGCGAACTGGGCGATGGCATCGGCGTCGAAGTGCCGGGGATTAAACTGCTTTGCCAGCAACTCGTAATCCTTCACCGGAATCGGCGCATTGTGCATGATCCATTCGCCAAGGCCGGGAATCGGCTTGCCGTGCCATTCGCCGGCCGGAAGGGCGTAAAGGCCCCAGTGGATAAAGAGGCCGAATTTCGCCTCGCGAAACCAGGCAATGCGCTGGTCGTGGGTCAGAGGAGCGGCGGTTGGCGGCAGCGCGGCCAGCCCGGCGGGATTATCCTTTTGGTCAGAAACCGCACTGAGCGGGGGCATAATCGTCAGTCCGGTAAGCATAAACGTGCAAAGGAAAAGAAGGTTTGGGGTTCGCATGGGTGTGACGAATTCAGCAAGACTACAGGACGTTGTCGAGCACGTCGGTTTTAAGCCGTTCGGAGTGGAGAGGAAAACCCCGTCGTGTTTACATCGTTAAACATT
>DASRCU010000199.1:0-2534 GCA_035652955.1 Verrucomicrobiia bacterium
GATGAACGTGGACCCGACGATGCCGCTAAATACGAACATTCCGAATTCACTGAAACTCACGATGTCGTCCGGCAGCGGCAGTGTCGGTGCCGGCGATGCCGGTTACTGGGGCATGTCGTTGCAGGCCGGCGCAACCTATGACCTGAGTTTTTACGTGCGGGCGACAAATAATTTTTCCGGAGTGATCAGCGCGCGACTGGAGAGTGCCGATGGCAGCAAGGTCTATTCGCAGGCGGGCTTTGTCGGCGTGAACACGAACTGGCACAAGTTCTCCGCCGCCCTCATTCCGAGCGAGACAGACACCAACGCGCGTCTGGTCATCAGCATCTCCCAGCCGGGCACGATCTGGCTGGGCATGGTTTCGCTGTTTCCACGAGCGACGTTCAACGGCAGAACCAACGGTCTGCGCGCCGATCTGGCCAACCTGCTTGCCGCGTTGCATCCGTCGTTCATGCGTTATCCCGGCGGTAATTTCATCGAAAGTTTCAATGTGACCAACGCCGTTCGCTGGAAGAAAACGATCGGCGACATCGCTCAACGTCCCGGCCACATGAACGATTCGTGGGGCTACTGGTCCACCGACGGCTTTGGCCTGGAGGAATATCTGCAATTTTGTGAGGACCTCGGCATGGAACCGTTGTATGCCATTAACGCCGGCCTGTGCCTGGGTTATAATGGCAACACCAACAACACCGTGCCGATGGATCAGATGGGACCCTGGGTGCAGGATGCGTTGGATTTGATTGAATACTGCAACGGCGACACCAACACCACCTGGGGCGTGCTGCGCGCCGCCAACGGCCACCCCGCTCCGTTTCACTTGAAATACCTGGAAATTGGCAACGAAAATGGCGGGCCGCTTTACGATGAGCGTTACGCACTTTTTTACGACGCCATCAAGTCGAACTATCCGGACTTGCATCTGATCGCCCCGGATTGGGGCGGCATTCCCGCCAGTCGCCCGGTGGAAATTCAGGATGAACATTATTATTCCAGCCCGCAAACCTTCATCTCCTACGCGACGAAATACGACAGTTACAGCCGCACCGGTCCGAAAGTATTTGTCGGCGAATACGCGGTTACATCCGGCTACGGCACTTACGGCAACCTGGCCGCCGCGCTGGGCGAAGCGGCGTTCATGACCGGCATGGAGCGCAATTCGGACATCGTGCTGATGACCTCTTATGCCCCGTTGTTCGCCAACGTGAACGGCATCCAATGGCATCCGGATTTGATCTACTTCGACAATTCGCGCGCCTTTGGCACGCCGTCGTATTACGTCCAAAAAATGTTTTCCGAAAACCGCGGCGACATGGTGTTGCCGATGGTGATCACCAACACGCAACTTTCCGTCGGCGCCGGACCGCACGGCGCCATCGGCGTCGGTTCCTGGAACACCGCCGTGCAATACACCAACCTCGTCGTCACCAGCAACGGCGTGGTGCTGTATCAAAGTGATTTTGTCCATCAAGGAACCAACGGCTGGCGCGTCTTCAACGGCACCTGGAGCGTCAACGCCGGACTTTATCAACAAACCGCCCTCACCACCGACTGCCGCTCGACGACGGGCGATACCAACTGGGCCAATTACACCATCACTCTCAAAGCTCGCAAGATCAGCGGCGCGGAGGGATTCCTGATTTTGTTTAACTGGACCGACGACAACGATTGGACCTGGTGGAATGTGGGCGGCTGGAACAACACCCTGGATGGCATTGAGCAGATGGTGGGCGGAACCAAAACCGTCCTGGCGCAAGTCCCTCAAACCGCTATTGCCACCAACGTGTGGTACGACATTCGTATCGTGTTGACCGGCCCGCGGATTCAATGTTACCTAAACGGCGCGCTGGTGCAGGATTTCACTTATCCGAGCGGCTTACTGGCCTCCTCGACTTATTCCAAATCCAGCGGCCAGATCATCGTCAAGGCCGTCAATCCTTACAGCCAATTGCTGGCCGCCACGTTCAATCTGGCGGGGGTGACGTCCCTCGCGCCGACCGGTACGGTGGTTCAACTGACCTCCGCCAGTCCGGCGGATGAAAACTCTTTCGCCGCGCCGACGCATGTTTTTCCCACTACCAATTCCTTTTCCATCGTCGGCACCAATTTCACCTTGACGCTGCCGGCCAATTCGCTCTCCATCCTGCGATTACCGGCGACTGTTAATTTCTTCACCAACTTGCTCCTGCAGGTTCCCTCTCCCATTACCAACGGCCTGACCGTCGCCTCCGTCGTTTGGGGCGAACAATCCGGCAATTGGTTCAACCTTAACACGAACGCGAATCACGCGCTCGTGTGGTCGTCGGCGGATCCCAACATCGCGCGGGTGGACATCGCCGGCAATGTCACGGGAATCAACTCCGGCACGACGGCCATTATCGTCCGCTACCCGGCGCTTGATTTGTCGGCCACGCAGTTCGTGCAGGTCGTCACGGAACCGGTGAGGCTGGTGCATCGCTACAGCTTCAGCGAAACCAACGGCACCCGCGTGGCCGATTCGGTCGGCGGGCCGGCCTGGGATGGCACGCTGCCCA
>DASRCU010000200.1:0-11995 GCA_035652955.1 Verrucomicrobiia bacterium
TGCCGCCAGACGGGCCAGCCGCCGCGGCAGCGGCGTTTGAACATCGCGCCAGGCGTCCCACGCCAGCACCAGCGCCGCCCAGCCAGCGAGAAACGCCGCGTTCTGTTTGACGACGACGGCCATGCCGAACAATACGCCGACGATCCCCGCCCGGAACCAATGGGCGTCCGAACGCGCCTTTTCCAGGGCGCACAGGCCGGCAGTGACGAAGAAGGCAGCGAAATGCGTGGCATGCCCCTGCATTCCGAACATTCCCGATTCGCTTGCCAGCACCGCGTAAGTGGTGGCTGCCACCATGCCGGTGAGGCTGTCAAGCATTTTTTTGCCCAGCCAATACAGCATCAGTGCCGTCAACGTCGTCACCAGTATGATGCCACAGTGAATGCCGGCCGGAGTTTGCCCGAACAGCGCCAGAATCAAGGCATAAGCGACATACGCGCCGGGGAACTTCATGTTGTAAGCCAGTTGGTAAGGGGGGAGGCCCTGCAACAAAAGCTGTCCGGCGTAGGCATATTCCCCCTCGTCCCGTTCCAGCGGAAAATTCAGGGCCGTCAGCCGGACGCCAGCGATGATCGCCAGGACCAGCACGGTGAACCATCCGGCCCCGCGCCGGCTTAAAATATCCCGAAAACCGGCGGTTGATGAATCCAAAGACCTCATGACCCTCCGCAAGGGAACAAATCGGCCCCCGGCGAACAAGTCAATTCAACCGTTCGATCTCCGGCCGGGAGAAGGGGTGGGGAGGCGCCGTTCAACGGCGGCCGGTGATTTTCTTATTGCGTTACCGCCGCGGGCGTTTATGCTTTTCGGCTCGTTTCATGAACGCTGAATTGTGCAAAAAGGCTCTGGAAAAAGTGGGCAACCCCAACGTGCTGGTCAACCTGGTTTCGCGCCGTGTGCGTCAATTGAATTCAGGCGGGGGCGCGCTGAGCCGGCCATTGGTGGACAACGTCAGCGGCCTCAGCGCCGCCGACATCGCGTTACGTGAAATCATCGAGGATAAAATCGGCTGGGAAGCACCTGATTCGGTCGAACTGACCAGGCCGCAGGCCAAAAAGCGGCGGAAACGTTAGGTGATTTTCTTCCGGCACGCGGCCGGTTTTCGAGGTATGCTTTAGCGGGTCGGGTCGGGCGCGCCCACGTGCCGCCGCCCCGAGAAATCCGCGTATGGACATTGTGACCAACCACAAGGCGCGGCGCGATTACCACATCCTCGAAACCTTCGAGGCGGGCATCGTGCTGCGCGGCACGGAAGTCAAGTCGCTGCGGGCCGGCAAAGGACAGATCAGCGATGCCTTTGCGCGCGTCGAACGGGGCGAGGTTTGGCTCTACAACGCGCACATTGACGAATATGCCCACGGCAACCGGCAGAATCACGAGCCGAAGGCGCCGCGAAAACTGCTCCTCCATAAATCCGAAATCCGGAAACTCTCCGAATGGGCTGCCGTCAAAGGCCATGCCCTGGTGCCGTTGACGTTTTACTGGAAGAACGGGAAAGTGAAAGTGGCGCTGGCCCTCGGCAAAGGCAAACAACAATTCGACCGGCGCGAGGATTTGAAACGGCGCCAGGTCGAGCGGGATTTGCAACGCGCCCGGATGCACTTGTTGAAAAAACGCCGCTGAACGGGCCGACCGGGTGGCTCCGTGGCGTGCAGTGCCGCCCGGCCGGAGGAGGAGTGGCCCTGAAATTTTACCAGATCAGCAAGCCGCTTGATGCCTCGGGTGAGGACGTGCTGCGCGTGTTCGTTCGGGAGTGCAGCGGCGACGCGCCGCCGAGAGCATTTCTCGTTCAGTCACGGCTTGAACCAGGTCGGCACGTTAATTGTTTGGCAGCGGCAAGGTATCGCCGGCAGTGCCGGGTTGATAGACCGCCGGTGGGAGGTTCGGGGGCGGCTTGGTCTTCGCGTGATGCACCCACGCCCATATCCCCAGAGCGATGAAAGCCGTCAGAATGAGCGCCGCCAGCACGGTGAACACCATTCGCGAACTGATTTTGGCGGCCAATAAAGCGATCCGCTCCAGCGGCCCCCGATGTTGTTCGACCAGCGGCGGCGGCGCGGCAAATTTCTCGGTGTTTTTCAACTCCGCGTCGAGTGCCGCCAGGATTTGTGACACGTCCAGTTTGAGCGCCGTGGCATAGTTCTTGACTGAACCGCGGATGTAAATCACGGCGGGAAAGGCGTTGAAATTCCCCTGCTCCAGCGCCCGCAGATGGTCGGTGCGAATTTTGGTCATGTCGGCGACCTGTTCGATGGTGAGTTTGCGGGCCTCGCGTGCGGCGCGCAGTTGTTCGGCAACCGTAGGCATTGGGAGTATTTAGCGCCAGCAGCGCGCGATTGGCAATGCTGGAAACGCCGTGCGGGCGATTCCCGGCCACGGGTTGTTCCGGGGCCACGCCTGCGGAAATTGACCCTTACGGCATGGCCAGACGATAAAAGGCGCTGGCGGGACCCGGCGCGATTGGAAACTGATTCGTGGATGCGGCGATGGGCACCCAGTTTGTCCCCAGCTCGTTGGTCTGCACTTCGAGATGGCACAGGATGTCACCCGGCCAATTCAATATCAGGTCGGCGCCCGTTTTGCGGATGGCAATGCGAAACGGCTCGGTCAGGCGATAGAGGCGCACGTAATCCACCAGCATTTCGGCGGGGAAAACCGCCCCGGCGTTGATGGCCTGGGTCGTGGGATTGCCGACGTAATTGCCGCCCACCGCCAGATTCATCAACAGAAAAAACGGCTGGTTGAAGGGAAAGGGATACGGACCGGCGGCGCTGCTCCAGTTCGTTTGCCGCTGGTAGAGATGGCCGTTGACGTAAAACAAAATCGCGTTGGTTGTCCAGTCCAGCGTGTAGGTGTTGAAATTGGTGGTCGCCTCGCCGTCAGTGAACCGGTAAATTGCCGTGGCATCGCCGCCCCAATGCAGACTGCCTTGGGCCATGAAAACGTTGGTGCCGGTGTTTTCCATAACGTCCATTTCACCGCAGGTCGGCCAGCCCAGGCTGGTGAGGTTCGTGCCCAGCAGCCACAACGCCGGCCAAAGGCCGACGCCACACGGCAGTTTGGCGCGCCATTCCAGGCGTCCGTATTGAAGGGAAAACAGGCCCTGGGACTTGAGCCGGGCGGAGGTGTAATCAAAACCGTTGAACGATTCCCGGCGCGCGACGAGGTGCAACAGGCCGTCGGCGACGAACGCGTTGTTGGTGCGGTCGGTGTAATATTCCAGCTCCTGATTGCCCCAGCCGGAATGGCCGTTGCCGATGTCATAAGTCCAGATGTTGGTATTCAGGCTCGAGCCGTCAAATTCGTCCGACCAGACAATGTTCATGTTGCCGCGGCCGGTTTGCGTCAATTGCAAATCGTCAAAATACATCGAGCCGGCAGAACCGGCGGCGTCGCCCTGGAAAACAATCTGGAACCGCAGAAAAAACGTTCCGGCAGGTGCGGTAAGGCAAGACACCGAGCCGGTCGGTTGAAAGGTCGCGGGGTCATATTGATTGGTGATGGGCAGCCAGGTCCATTGGTTTTCCGGAAAGGCGCCGGAAGCGAGGGCATTGGTGGTGACCAGGGGCGAACGAAAAAGCGCCAGGATGTTGCCGAGCGCGTCGCGAAAAGTGACTTCGAGCCAGGCGGCGTTTTTCCCGGTCAGGACGTCATTGGCGGCGGTGAATGCCCAACCGCCAGCAACGTAAGTCGCGCCGGGCGCCGAAAGGTAATCCTGGTAAACGCCGCTGTAATTCACTGCGCCGTCAAACGCCTGATAAATCTTCAAGTAATTCGCGCCACCGTGCGCGACGGAAGCGGCCGTTTCGTTGTAAACGTTCGGGCCGTAAATTTGCCAGCCGGGCAGCGTTTGGCCCTCGCCGCCGGGGTCCGATTCAAAACCGGGATTGCTCAAAAGATTCGCGGCGGCGGGCAAACAGGCCAAGGCCAATCCGAACAGCGCGACGACGGCGAAAGACTGCGCTCCGGCGCCGCGCCGTCCGCAGGGGAATCTCGCCTCTTGAACGTCCATTTACCTTCGGGAAAGTTTGTCGTAGGTCAGGCCGAAGCCGACGGGAAACAGTGGCCGGCCTTGGAGATGATCCACCGACAACTGCCGGTTGTTGGCCGGCCAGAGCCGCGGGAGCTTTCCGCACGGCGCAAAATCGCCGAACAACACATCGGCGATGCCTTCGCCTTCGGTTCCCGGCAGCCACGCGGCCACGAAGGCGTCACTCTGTTCGAGCGCCGTTCCGAGCACGAGCGGCCGGCCGGAATAAAGCACGGTGATCACCGGCGCGCCAGTGGCTTTGGCTTTGGCCACCAGCGCGGCGTCTGCGGGCGCGAGGTCCAGGTTCGTGCGGTCGCCTTTCATTTCCGCGTAAGGCGGTTCGCCGATGACGACGATGACGGCGTCGGCCGGTTTCAAATCGCGCCCGTCCGGCGAGAACAAAATGTCTGTTTGGGGGCTGACCATTTTGCGAATTGCCGCCAGTAACGTCGTGCCGCCGGTGGTGACGGTGCCGGTTTGGCCCTGCCAACTGATCGTCCAGCCGCCGCATTGCACGCCCAAGTCATCGGCGGCCTCGCCCACGACAGCCAGGCGTTTCAAATCTTTTCGCAGCGGCAACACGTCGTGGTCGTTTTTCAAAAGCACCAACGATTCGCGCACGCACTGGCGCGCGACTTGCCGGTGTGCGGGCGACCCGATTTGCGCCAGGCCCGCGCCGTCCGGCAGCGGCGCATCGAACAGGCCCATTTGAAATTTCACGCGCAGGATGCGGCGCACGGCGTCGTCAATACGGGCCATGGGCACCCGGCCTTCGGCCACCAGCTCCTTCAAATCATTGATGAAATCGAGGTAATTGTTTTTCTTGCCCGGTCCGGCGGGGATCATCGCCATGTCCAGACCGGCATTGATGGCCGTTTCGATATCCGTTTTGTAATCCGGGCCGAGCTGGTCAATCGCCGCCCAGTCGGAGACTAAAAAGCCTTGAAAGCCCATCTGGCCTTTGAGCACGTCGGTGAGGAGGTAACGGTTGGCGGACATTTTTTGGCCGTTCCAACTGCTGTAGGAAACCATGATGGAACCCACGCCGGCGCGGATGGCGGCGGCGTAGGGCGGCAGATAAATCTTCCGCAACGTCGCCTCGTCGCAAATCGTATTGCCCTGGTCCACGCCGCCATCGGTGCCGCCGTCGCCGACAAAATGTTTGGCGCAGGCCAACACCGAGTTGGGGCCGAGCGCGGCGCCCTGCCAGCCGCGGACGCTGGCCACCGCCATTTCGGAAACGAGTTCGGGCGATTGACCAGCGCTTTCGTAGGTGCGGCCCCAGCGGATGTCGCGCGCCACGGCCACGCACGGCGCAAACACCCAGCGGATGCCGGTGGCGGTCACTTCCTCGGCGGCGACCCGTTCGGCCTGTTCCACCAGCTTGGGATCGTGCGTTGCGCCCAGACCGAGGTTGTGGGGGAAGATCACCGCGCCCAGGACGTTGTTGTGGCCGTGGACGGCGTCAATGCCGTAGAGGAGGGGAATTTTCAACCGCGTTTGCAGGGCTTGCGCCTCGAATTCGCGCACAAAATGAAACCACGTTTCGGGCCGGTTGTCCGGCGGATCGGAATCGCCGCCGCTCAGCACCGAGCCGATAAAAAAGGTCTTGACGTCCGTCTTGTCGCGCAGCGCGCTGGAGTCCACCTGCACCATCTGGCCGATTTTTTCATCGAGAGTCATGCGGGCCAGCAGGGTGTCGGCGTCGGTGGCGGGAGAGGCATGGAGCGGGCTCAGTGAGACAACGCATCCGGTTGCGACAGTCAAAAAAGACAGCAGATGTTTCATCGTGAGGATGAGCGGCGAAGGAGGTGCGGCATCGGTGTTCAGTAGGAATTGACGGCAAAAACGTCGTTCAAATCGTGGCGCAGGTCAATCCATTTCCACGTTTCGACGTGGCCGTCGCAGAGGGAAAACACCGCCCGGCCGTCGTGGCGGCAGGCGGGTTGTTTGTAATTGGCCGAGGCCAGCGCGCTCCAACCGGAGACGGGATTGGGTTGTTTGGTGGTGATTTCGGTGTAGTAGCCGGCGGTCGGCATCCGGTCCTGACTGCCCTGATTGGCCTTGGGGAAACCCACGTCGCCGATCATCCAAATCTGGCTGGGGCGGCGGATTTGCGTCAGCTTCAGACTGCCGAGGGGAGCGGTGCCGTTGAAGGCGTAGCGGATGACACCGGCGGTGATGGTATTACCTTCGAGCGGGCCGTAACCTTCGCAGGGCGAGTGGTAATAATTTACCACCGCCAGGCTGATGTCTCGATCGGTGACCACGGGGCAACGCCAGACGTTGTTCGAAACGGACGTGCGGGTGAGGTATTTGCCCGTGTCCAGCACGTTGAACCACCAGTTGGTCGTCACCCCGGGCCAGGTGCCGGTGTTCAGCGGCGGCAGGAACTCGTTGTTGTCCTGGGCGTACATGAGAAAGGCCAGCCCGATCTGTTTGTTGTTGTTCACGCAGGCGATTGCCTTGGCCTGTTGCTTGGCTTTGACCAGTGCCGGCAGGAGCAACGCCGCCAGAATAGCAATGATGGCAATGACCACCAACAGTTCGATCAGCGTAAAACCGGCGCGGTCCGCTTGAAATTTCATATCGCTCGGGGCACGCATCGTTTATTGAATCATCAGCCGATAAAACCGGCTGGGTTGATCCAGGGGTTCGCTGAGAATTGGCGTGGAGCCGTCGCCGGTGAAATTGGTGAGCGTCTGCCAGGTGGCATCCGTCAGATTGGTCTTGTATTGCACGGTGTAATTGACGCCGCTCCGCGTGGGCACGGACAGAGTCAGTTGGCCGCCGGAAATCCCGGCTGCCAGCGAGGGCGCCGTGTAAAAGTAAACGTTGTCCACGTAAAATGTCCCGCCTTGAATGCCAGGACCGGCAGTGGAATTGTCCACCAGCAACATTTGCTGGAGATTGGACGGGTCCCAGTCCGGCCGCACCGCCTTGAAAGCGCTCAACGGAATGTCCAGGCCAACCCAGTGATTGGAGGTGATCAAACCGCTGGAGGGCGGGATGTTGACCTGCGGGTCCTGCGTGCCGGCGGTCAGGCTGACGAGTTTGATGCCCAGTTGATTGGCATTGGGCGTCCAGATGTCCAGATGCAACATGTCGTAGCCGGTCACATTGATCGGGTTGGCATAAAATTCGATGCCACAATACTGCAGCCCCGCGTATTTTTTAACGATGCGCGAGGTGTTGGTGATGGTGTAGTCACCTTGCGAAGCCACGGCGCCCCACGTGGCATACCAACTGATGCCCGGGCTGTCGGTGTAAACGCCGCTGCTGTTATACATGGAAATCACCGACCACGCCGGTAGCGCCGGGGCAGGCGCGTTGTTGGTGGGTTCAGCTAAAACCGTGGGAGGGGCGACAGGTGCGGACAACGCCAGCACCACCTGCCCCAAACTGTCCGCCGTCGCCGGGTTCGCATTCGGGCCGACCATTTCGTAGCCGTATTGCACGTGGGCCGCACCGGTGGTGACCAGGCTGATGGCAAAGGATTGGCCGCCGACCAGTTGGCCGGAATAGGCGCCGCCCAGATAGGCGCTGTAATCCGAATTGAACATTTTGATGAAAGCATAGGCCGTGTAATTGGACGCCAGCGTGTAACTGCGGCAATAGCCGGTGAAAATGACGTTGGTGTTCACAATCGTGTCGTCGGTCACATAACAACTGGCGGTCATGATGTTCGCCCCGGTGTCGGCGTTGGTGTTGACCCAGTAGGGGTCTGTCGGATTGTAAGTGTTGGTGTTGGGCAGCAGCACCAGATTGGTTTGCGTGAAAATGGCCCGCAAATCCGCCACGCCCCACGCACCCGCCCCGTATCCGCCGTAAGCCGAGCCGGGGTCCACCGGTGCCCACGCCATGTAGCCGGCCCAGAATTTCGCCGGATCGGTCACCACCGTTACCCCCACCGGCACGGCGATGACGACCTGACCGAGGCTGTCGGCGGTGGCCGGATTGGCGTCGGGTCCGACGGTTTCAAAGCCGTATTGCACATGAACAGCGCCGGCCACTGCGGCCAGGGTGATCGAAAAAAACTGGCCGGCGATGAGATTGGTGGTCACGGAGGCCAGGAGATTGTAACCGCCGTCGAAAATTTTAATGAACGCCTGCGAGGAATAATCGCCGGTCAGTGTGTTGCTCAAACACGTGCCGACGAAGGTGAGGTTCTGCCCCACCAGCGTATCATCCTGCACGTAAAAACTGGCGTCCATGTTTTTGTTCGGCGAGACGCCATCGGCCTTGACCCAGTAAGTGTTCGTTGTTTCCCAGACGTTCGTGCAGGGTTGCAAGACCAGGTTGGTGCCGCCCACAAAAGTCGCGCGCAAATCTCCGGCGCCCCACGCGCTGCCGAATTGATACCCTCCCCCGTCGGCGGGCAGATTGAACACGTTCATGTAGCCCTGCCAGGATTTAGCCGGGTCCACCTGGGCCAAAGTCTGCGCCCGCAGAGTGGCCGGCGCCAACGCCGAGATCCCCAACCAGAGCAACCCCATCAACCAGACCCACCGCGCCGGGCCGTTGGCGAACGGCGTGGCGGCGGGTGGGCGACAAAGACCGAAGAGACGATGCGTTTTCATAAGGACAAGACGTTGATCAATCGGGTTTGCAAAATGCGTGTCATGCCCTCACTGTAGCCGGACGCTGTCCGGCGCCAAGCTAGCCAAGCGGCTAGTTTTTTGCGGGTCCGTCGGCGGCAGTCGGACGGCTGAATTCCCTTCAGCGATTCAGCGACGGGACATCCGATTCCTTGAATTTCAACGCCGCTTCGGTGCGCGAATGGACGTGGAGTTTTTCGTAAATGTGCTGCAAATGCCATTTGACCGCCGCCACCGTGACGCCCAGCCGGTCGGCAATGGCCTTGTTGCCCAGGCCGTGCATCACCAGTTGCAGCACTTCACGCTCGCGGTCGGTCAGGCCGCCGATTTGTTGCTGGGCGGCGGCCTGGCTGCGAAACAGGCCGATGACTTTGCGCGCGATTTCCGGGGTCATGGGCACTCCGCCTTCATGCGCTTCGCGGATGGCGGCAATGACCTTTTCGGGCTGGGCACGTTTGAGCAGGTAGCCGCAGGCGCCCGCGCGCAAGGCCTGAAAAATCCGCTCGGTATCCTCATACACGGTGACGATGACGATCTGGACGGCAGGCATCAGTTCCTTGATTTTTGCCGTGCATTCGACCCCCGTGGCGTCCGGCAATTGAATGTCCATCAACACCACGTCCGGTCGCGTTTTGGGGATTTTCCTGAGCGCTTCGGTCACCGTGTCGCAGGTGCAGACGCATTGGAAACCCGGCGTGCGGTTCAGCAGGGTTTCAAAACCTTCGCGCAACGTCCGATTGTCCTCCACGATGGCGACTTTGATCATAAAAAGGTTTTCGGCAGCGGCGCGCGGAAGCGGACGGTCGTTCCACTTTGCGCGTCGCTGACAATCTCGCAATCGCCGCCCAGGGTGCGCAACCGGGCGTGCATGTTGGCAATACCGTCGTCGCCCGTCTGCCGCGCCCGCGCATCGAAACCGCGGCCGTTATCCGCCAGTTCCACGCAGAGCCAGCCCTCGCGGACGGAAATGCGCAGCCAGACCAGCGTGGCGCCGGCATGGCGGATGATGTTGGTCAGCGCTTCTTTGAAGGCAAAAAACAGTTCCCGCCGGAAACGCGGGTCGAGTGGATGCTCCGGCAGGTCCTCCGCGATGTCCAGCGCGCAGGCCACCGATGCCAAATCCAGCAGCCGTTGTGCATAGGCGCCGAAGTAGCTGGCCAGCGATGCGATGGTGTCGTTGCGCGGGTTCACCGCCCAGACGATTTCATCGAGCGAACCGATCATGCGCAGGGCGGTCTCGCGCAGTTCGGTCAAATACCGCGCCTTTTCCTCGTGGGAGGTGGCCGGGCTTTGAACCAGGGTGGTGAGCATGTTCACTTCGGTGAGACCGGCGCCGAGGTCGTCGTGCAAATCCTGGGCCAGGCGGGCGCGTTCCTGCTCGATTTCGCGGCGGCGTTCGGCGAGCTGACGTTTTTGAATCTGCACTTCCAGTTCGCGGGTGCGTTCGGCCACCTGGCGGCGCAGCACGGCCACCCAGCCGAAGGCCACCAGCGCCGCCAATCCCAGGGCGCCGGCGATCCACAACATTTTTTGCAGTGTCCACCATGGCGGCGCCGCCAGCAGCACGACGTCCGCCGGCGAGCGCAGGAGCAGGCGGAACGATTTGGCCCGCCAGTTTTCCCCGGCCTGCCATTCGCCCGGTTCAATGCGGCAGACACCGGTCACCGCCACGCGACTGCCGTTTTCCAGAGATTCAAACACGTCGCGTCCCGGCGCCGATTCGAGGTTGGCCTCAAAGATGAAATTGCTTTCTTGCAGGATGAGGTATTGTTCGACGCCGCGCCGCCCGCGGTCAATCAGCCGGGCAGCGACTTCAATGAGCTGGCAGTCGTACTCGCCGGTGAGCGCTTCGTCGGCGGTCAGCCGCACCGGAGGGGGCGCGCCGCCGGTTTCGGTGGAAGGAATTTGCCGATACACGCCGTCGGTCAATCGCGGCGTATAATCGCCTTCGGCCACAAAGCCCAGCGCCTCCGCCCGCTGCCCAATTCGCAGGGGCGTGCGCTCCTGCGTTTCCACTTCCACACCGTGGTCGCCCTCCTGAAGATACAGCGCCTGGCCCGGTTCAAAGTAAATCACGGTGCCGACGACTTTGACGCGGTGGCCGTAGGTTCCCTGCGGGGTGAATTGCAACAGGCTGCCGATGGGGCTGGAGGGCCCGGCAAAAGGATCATGCGGCGCGGGGATTTCAATCTGCAAATCCTGGCGTCGCGGCACCATCAGCCGGATGGCGAACAATTGGCGTTGGTGATTGAACTGCGTGGAACACACACCCCGCACGCGCACGGTGCTGTCCGGCAATTCTTCGGCGCGCGCGACCGGCAGGTCGCGGGCAAAGACGTGCAACCGCCCGCCGCCGGTGGCGATTTCAATCTCGAAATACGGCGCGGAATCGAGCCGGCGGATGGAATGAACGATGCCGGTGATTTCCACAAACTGGCTGTCTTCGCTGCCGCCGGCCAGTTGCTTGTAAGTCACCGGTTTGGGCGCCGGCAACGGTGCCTGACCGACCCCGCGCCACTGCTCTACCACCACCACCGGGGCGTATTCGCCCGGACTGGTCCGGCCGGTGACTTCCACCACCTGACCGGGCGCCAGTGCCGGCGGCGCGACGTTGGTGGGAAATTTGAAATAAATGCCGGCCGTCGCGTCCTGGAGAAAATGGGAGAAAAGCGCTTCGTCGTAAAAGGTCACCACCCCCCGCAGTTGGACGGCCAGTCCCGCCTGGCTCTGTTCGGGCGTTAAAGCCCGAATCTGGGCCACGGTGTGCAAAACTTCTTCCGGCGCGCCGGGACTGCGGCTCAAGGCCGCCGCCAGAAGCGCGCCCGCCAGCGCTCCGCCCAGCCGGCGGCGCCTGCGGAATTTCAATGGCCGGCGGTGTTTCATTTGTGGAAGCGTCGGGCTGTTGAGCAGTCGCGGCTGCGGAAATCAAACTCGCGTCAACGCTCCTTCCCGAATCCGACAGGAGCGATCGGCTGTCCGGCCCGGACGCGCGGCCGCACTTTTCCACCGGGTCCAGAGTTCAAGGTGCAAACTTTTCGATCAATCCTGTCGTTCTGCGCTTTAACGATTTTCCGTCTCAAACGGGCAACAGTTTGATTTGCTGAGCGTCCTGGGCGGCGGATTCACCGAGGGTTCGCGCCTGGCGTTTACGCCGCTCAATGATGTGTTTGTCCAGCACCGGATCGTAGGGCACCGGATAATTCCCGTCGTAACAGGCCATGCAAAACGATTCGGGCGGCAGGCCGGTGGCCCGGACCATGCCGGCTTGCGAGAGGTAATGCAGCGAATCGGCGTTGAGATATTGCCGGATTTCGTCCAGCGAATAGTTGGCGGCCATCAATTTGCTGCGGTCGGGAAAGTCAATGCC
>DASRCU010000201.1:0-7622 GCA_035652955.1 Verrucomicrobiia bacterium
AGACGCACGCGAACCGCTTCCGGCCGGTCGTCTTCCCGCTGGATCAATTTCCCGCCGCAATAATCGCAATGGTCTGCCACGCGCGGCGGCAGCGCTTGAAGATGAAAGGCCGCCTGGCAATGGGCACAGATACGGCGCCCGCCGATGCGCCGGATGATCTCTTCGACGGGCAGTTCGTAATTGAGGGCGGCATCCGGCGCGAGTTTTTCCGCGCGCAGCAATTCCTCCAGCGCCTCGGCTTGCGCCACGGTGCGCGGGAATCCGTCCAGCAGAAAACCGCCGCGACAGCGCAGGCAACGGGTACGTTCGGCAACCATCGCCAGCACGATTTCATCCGGCACCAGTTCGCCGCGGCGCATGTAGTCCAGCGCGCGCTCCAACGCGGGACTGCGCTCGCCGTCGGGCAGAGCCCTGGCGGCGCGAAAGACGTCGCCGGTGGAAAGGTGACAGGCGCCGAGTTGTTCCGAAAGCAGCTCCGCCTGCGTCCCCTTGCCCACGCCGGGGGCGCCCAGGAGGACCAGCCGCCAGACCTTTCCCGGCGGCAGGGGTGGGGGAACGGAGCAAACGGCCTGGCCACCTTTAAGCCAGCTTGCCCGATCGTTGCGAGGCGTTTCAAGATTCGTGATTTTCATGCTGCCAGCTTAAAACAAAATTTTGCTTTATCCAATCGAGACGGTGTTTTCTCCCAAAAGAGGTTGTGTCTTTGCCAAAAAATGTGAAGGACCGGAACCTCCGGGACACGGTTGCGGTTCATCAGCCGTTCGAATGAGGGCAGTCAGTGACCTTAAGGGTGGCCTCCGGACAAGTCATGTCCGGTTTTTGGCAATAACCGTGTAGTGTGCCGGCCGTTTTCCCCGCTAGAGTGGCCGGTGAACAGTGTGGAAGAATCAAACGCCAGAAGCCCGGTTGTGAACGGACCGTTGGACCGGCGCCGGCCTCTCCCGGCACGGGAAGTGGCCTTTGACCGTCCGCGGGATTTTCTCAACAACCATTTTGTCTATGTGGTGATTTCAGCCCGCGCCCGGGGATTATCCGTGGGCGTGAACATGAATCCCGACCGGTACTGTAACTTCGATTGCGTTTATTGCGAAGTGGATCGTTCGCGCCCGGCGGCTGTGTCGCGCCTGGATATTGGCGTACTGGAAACGGAATTGCGGCGAACGCTCACCCTGGTGGTGCAGGGCCGGCTGCGGCAACTGCCGTCCTTCCAGCCACTGCCGGAGGAGTTGCTCCAGTTGCGTCACGTGGCGTTGAGCGGCGACGGCGAGCCGACGCTTTCGCCGCAGTTTGCCGAGGCGGTGCAGGCGGTGATTCACGTTCGGGCCTCCGGCGGTTTTCCGTTTTTCAAAATTGTGCTGCTGACCAACGCCACGGGACTGGATCGTCCGGCGGTGCAGGAAAGTTTGAAACGGCTCAATCCGTCGGACGAAATCTGGGTCAAACTGGACGGCGGCACGCAAGCCTATCTGGACCGCGTTTGCCGGATGAACTCCGTGTGGCTGGAGAAAATTCTCTCGAATATTTTGAACCTTGCCCGACAGCGACCGGTGGTTATCCAAAGCCTCTTTCCGGCCATCAACGGTCAGGAACCACCGCCCGGGGAAATTGAACAATACGCCCTTCGGCTGAACGAACTGAAGGCGCAGGGCGCGCAGATTTCACTGGTGCAAATCTATTCGGCGACGCGTCCGATGTGGCGTCCGGGCTGCGGTCATCTGCCGCTCAAGACGCTGTCGCAAATCGCGCAGGTTGTGCGGCGAACCACCGGATTGAAGACGGAAGTATTTTGACGCTGGGGGTTCTTGCTGGCGGGGCGGTTTTCATTTACCGTGGCGGCGAACAGGTCGTGGCCTCTCTGGAACAAATCATTCCGGAATTGCGGGACGCCATCGGGCCGGTGATTTTGATTTCCGGCGTGGGGCTGTTGCTGCTGACTTTCACCAACCGGCTGGGGCGGGCGATTGATCGCGCGCGGCAGTTGAAGGCCGAATTGCCTCAACGCTCGGAAAGCGAGCGAGCGCCGTTGCGGGCGCAGATTGCGGTGATTTACCGTCGCGCGAAGGTGATCCGGTGGAGCATTACGCTGGCGGCGTTGAGCGCCTTGCTGGCGGTGGCGCTCATCATTGTGTTGTTTGTCGCGGCGCTGTTGCAATGGCAGCACGGCCTGGTCGTGAGCGCCCTGTTCGTCGGCAGTATGGTGTCGCTGTTTGCTTCACTGGTGGCGTTCCTGTGCGACATCAATCTGTCGCTCCACGCGCTTCAGTTGGAACTGGAGGGTAGAGGGGGCCAAGCAAATTGACTTGCCAAACGACGGCAGTTCTCGTAAGAAAAGAGCTGTACGGATAGTGCCCACGTGGCGGAATTGGCAGACGCGCTAGATTCAGGTTCTAGTGAGTAACATCGTGCAGGTTCAAGTCCTGCCGTGGGCACCAGATTCATCCGGCAAAGGAGGGGGCGGCTATGGTGGAATTGGCAGACACGCTACTTTGAGGTGGTAGTGGGGCAACCCGTGCAGGTTCAAGTCCTGCTAGCCGCACCAGCGCCGAGAGGCTGTTCCCGGTTTGCAGCGGCGGTCAGATTTCAATCATTTGCCGGTAATCGGGCGCCAGAACGTTGGCGTCCGGTTTGAGGCGGCGCAGGGTCTCGGCGTGAGCCAGGCATTGGGATTCCTCTCCGTGAACGCAAAAGATGCGCCGGAAGGAGCCGGTGATTTTCCGGATGTAAGCCTTCAATTCGTTTTGATCGGCGTGGCCGGAATAGGAATCCAGGGAGGCGATTCGGGCGCGGACCGTGTGCGGTTCGCCGAAAATGTTCACGGGCGATCGGCCTTTGAGAATTTGGTCGCCCAGCGTGCCTTCGGCGCAATAGCCGATGAATAAAACCAGATTTTTTGACTCGCCAATGTGGTTGGCCAGGTGATGCCGGATGCGCCCGGCTTCGCACATGCCGGAGGCGCTGATGATGATCAGCGGGTCGCGGCGATCGTTCAATTTCTTGGAATCCTCGGCGTCGGTGAGATAAGTGAGGTTGGCCATGCCGAAGGGATTTTCCTGTTCGCGCAGGAATTTCGCGATCTGGTCGTTGTAACATTCGGGATGCCGGCGATAAATTTCGGTGGCATTCACGCTCAACGGACTGTCCACGAAAATCGGCACGCGCGGCAGACAACCGCTGAGAGTGAGCTGATGCAGCACATAGACTATCTGCTGGGTGCGCCCGACGGAGAATGAGGGGATGATGACTTTGCCTTGCTGGCGAAGCGTGTCACCAACCAGCCGGCAAATGGTCTGGTCGGCGTCTCTCCGGTCCGCGTGCGTGCGGCCGCCGTAGGTGGATTCAATTTGCAAATAATCCACCTCTTCCACCGGCACGGGGTCGCGAAGAATTTCATCGCCGCCCCGTCCCACGTCACCGCTGAAGAGCCAGCGAAATTTCCGGCCGTTCTCCTGAATATCCAGGATGACCTGGGCGGAGCCGAGAATGTGCCCGGCGTCCACCAACGTGACCGTGACGCCGTTCACAGGCGAAAAGGGCTGGCCGTAGGGATGGCCGACGAGTTGTTGGACGGCTTTCTCGGCGTCGGGCACGCGATAGAGCGGTTCGACGGGCGGCAGATTCTTTTTGGCGCGTTTTTTGGAAACGAAGATCGCATCCTGTTCCTGAATGTGCGCCGAGTCCAGGAGCATGATGCCGCACAGATCGCGCGTGGCGTCGGTGCAATGAATCGGGCCCTCGTAGCCTTGCTTGGCGAGGTTCGGCAGGTTGCCGGCGTGGTCAATGTGGGCGTGGCTCAAAACCACGGCGTCAACCTGTCGCGGGTCGAAGGGAAAACAGCAATTGCGCCGCGTGGTTTCCTCGCGGTGGCCCTGGAACAACCCGCATTCGAGCAGCAACCGCCGGCCGTTGATCTCAAACAGATACATGGAACCGGTCGTGGTGCGCGTGGCGCCGAGGAAATGGATTTTCATGCGCCGCGAATTTAACCACGAACCGCCGCGGATGAACACGGATTTTTCCCGTTTTGTTCCCCTGGCATCGGCCCGGCCGACGGAAGGTCCGGTGACCGCCGCGGCAATGCGGACGATTAACTGTGCCGATAGGTGATGCGCGCCTTGTTCAAATCGTAGGGCGACATCTGGACGTTGACTTTGTCGCCGACGGAGATGCGGATGAAATTTTTGCGCATCTTGCCGGAGATGTGGGCGAGGACTTCATGACCGTTCGGCAGCGCAACCCGGAACATCGTCCCGGGCAGCACCTGCGTGACTTGGCCGGTCAGTTCGATTGGTTCTTCTTTAGCCACAAGCGAAAAACAGCCTTTTGATGATGCCAGTTCCACCCGAACCACGCAACGGTTTTTCATGCAAAAAGGCATGGACATCGGCGGCCAATCCGCTACATTGCCCGCGCCTATGAAATCTGAAACCACCAACACCATCCTGATTTTCGTGCTGGGTTGTTTTGTTGTGCTGGACGTGCTTTTTGCGGTGCGGGCCGTGGCCGGCCAGCGGGAATTCCGGTCGCTGCAGTTGGGAGCCAGTCAGTCGCAACTCGGCTTGATTCAATTACAACAACTCCAGGCTCTGGTCCGTGACGTGCAGGAGTACAACACCCTGCATCCCAGCCCGGAACTCAATCGCATTTTGTCCGGCATTCAAGCCAAACCTGCCACGCGCTGACCTGCCATGAACGATCCCGAACTCTCCTCCCCCCTCCCGTCCGGCGACCTGACGGCGCGGGTCGAATCCCTTCAACGCCTGGTGTGCATGCTGCTGCTGGTGCTGATCGTGGTCAGCGCCACCCTGGCGGCCTATCTGGCCTACCAGGATCACATCTACCACAAGGACGCCGCGGCCATCCGTGTTCAGGCCACGGCCATCATCAACACCTACAGCCAGGCACGCGCGAGCATCAATCAGCAGGCGGTTACCAATTTCCTCGCGCAACTCGTCACCTACGCCCGGAAAAATCCTGACTTCGCCGAACAGGTGATGAAAAAATACGGCTGGACTCCGCCGCCTTCCCGCCCGGCCGCCGCTCCACCGGTCAGGAAGTGACCGCCAGGCGCGCGCCGCAGTTCGCGCAGAAATTCGACCGGGGCGGACAGGGATGGCCGCAACCCGGGCAATTTGCCTGGGCCTTTTTGTGGCGGTAGTGAATGATGAGGTTGCGCGTGTAGGGAATCCAGGTGAAGGCGTAGGCGAAGATGACCACCGAATCGTTAAGGTAGAACAGGCCGTAGCACAGCAACGTCACCGAACCCACCAGGCTCAACCACCAGAACGCCGCCGGCACTACCACCTGCTTCCGCTTTTCCGTGGCATACCATTGGACAAAAAAACGCGAGAAAAAAACGGCGTTGCCGAGCCAGCCGATCACCTTCCACGCGCTCCATTCGATGCCGAGAAACCGGCCCTCCGGCCACAGAACGTTCCGCCAGTAAAAGTGTGTGAGCCATTCCATATGCGCCGCAGCCTAACGGCTCACACGCCCGTTGGGGAGCCGATTTTCTTTGGCCGGTCTCCCGGCGCCGGCGGACCGGTCAGGCCGCGGGCCGACCGGTGGCACACGGTGCCAGGATGGCTTCGCTCATGCCGTGAACAATTTTTTTATCTGCCGGCACGAGCGTGGCCAGCACGCCGCCCAGTTGAGGGCGCGCCGCGTCGCCGTCTCCGGCCACGAAATAGTACGGACACAATCGCACGCGGCCTTTCATTACCACGACCTGCTGGCTCTCGAAATCGAAGTAGGGGGCCTCGACCAGCCGGGGTTTGACGAATCGTTGCAGCACGAACGGCGATTTTTCAAAGCCAGCCAGCGCTTCCTCCACCACCCTGGCCCATTCCTCGTGCGGCAGATCGCTGCCCAGAAAAACGCCGCGGGCGCCCCAGGCTTTCTCCGAAAAGCCGGAAACTTTCAAAATCAATTCGCGTTCCCGTTGCGACAGATTCTTCAACTGCCGCCAGTCGGTCAGGTTCAATTCGGGAATGGCGCCGTGCGGCGGCAGCGGCGTCGGGTCCAGGAGCCATGTGTAAGGAACGATTTTTTTGAGCCGGTTGAAAAAACTCTCTCCCAATTCCTGCCGCCAGAAATTGTGCAGATGGCGGTTCCACAGCAGCGCCCAAAGCATTTTTTCCTCGAAAAGCGGTTTGGGGGGCGGCGTCAGTTTGATTTTTTTGTCCAACGCGAGCCGGAAAATTTTTTTTGAAGCGGGCACGTTCGCCAGATCGAACAATTCGAAAAAGCGATAGACGGCATCGCCGTCTTGGAAATCGTCGAAGGCTGCGTCCCGCACGTGGCACGGGGCCTTCCGCATTTGGGCCGCCAGCCATTCCATTTCGGGCCGGTAGGTGGCCGCTTCTTCGGAAACGATGAGGTGGACTCGCGTGGCGCTGCCGAAAATGCTTTCAAAGCCGTGGATCATTCCTTCCGCGCCGCCGAGGATTTCGAATGGCGGGAGACCGGGAGCCGGGCTGGAATAAGTCCGGTTCAGCCAGGCGGTCAAGCCGATGCCTCCCGGCACCGAGTCCAGTTCGGTAATGCAAAAGCCGTCCGCCGTCAGCAACACGTCCGGGCGGATGACGCGGGGCATGTCGTTTTTGAAAACCGGCGAGCGTTGCAATTCAATCAGTTCCCGCGGCTTGCCCAAGTCCAGCCAGCGCGCGACCCATTCGGGCTGGCGGCCCTCGATGGATTGGCGGTAGAGCAGATTGGCGGCGCGGTAAAATTGCCACAGCACGCGGCCCAGGGATTCCAATTCCCGGACCAGCTTTTGTTCCAGCTCAAACGGGGTTGGCGAAATGCGCCAGGTTTGACCGGCAAACAGACCCTTGGGGGGGATTTGTTCGCGAATCCATCGGGCGCGCTCGGCGGCGGAAGGCGTGTCACTCACAGAATCAGCTCCGAATTTGTCCCTGGCCCAGCCCCACCCATTTGTAGCTGGTCAATTCGTCCAACCCCATCGGGCCGCGCGCGCCGATCTTGTCGGTGCTGATGCCGATTTCCGCGCCCATGCCGAATTCGCCGCCATCGGTGAACCGCGTAGAGGCGTTCCAATACACCGCCGCCGAATCCACCTCGCTCAAAAATTTCCGGGCATGGGTTTCGTTGCGCGTGACGATGCTGTCCGAGTGCGCCGAGCCGTAATGATTGATGTGCGCAATCGCCTGCTCGACGCCGTCCACGACGCGCACGTTGAGAATGGTGTCGTTGTATTCGGTGAAAAAGTCCTGTTCGGTGGCGGGGCGGAGTCGGGCGTTTTGCGTGGGGAATTTGGTGTTCAAAATGGCGCGGCTGAGATCGTCGGCGCGCAGCTCGACGTTTTGCGCGAACAGTTTTTCGGCAATGACCGGCAAAAATGTTTCGGCGATGCCCCGGTCCACCAGCAGGGTTTCCATGGCGTTGCAGACGGCGGGGCGCTGGAGCTTGGCGTTCAGCACGATGGCCTCGGCCATGGACAGGTCGGCGTCGGCATCCACGAACACATGGCAGACGCCTTTGTAATGCTTGATGACCGGCACCTTGCTGCATTCGGCCACGGCGCGGATGAGGCCCTCGCCACCGCGCGGAATGGCCAGGTCCACATACTGTGTCAATGAGAGCAGAATGGGAATCGCCTCGCG
>DASRCU010000202.1:0-3258 GCA_035652955.1 Verrucomicrobiia bacterium
CTTCAACAGCCGACCTCCCGCATCCAACCGGGTGTGCCGGGGTCCGGTGCCGGGCGCCGCCGCGCCATAGGCTGGTGGCAGGGGATGTCGCACCGGACCGGACCGACATTTTTCAGGCCGGGGCGTTGGTTGTTTCCCGCACTGGGTTTCTTGTTCCTGTTCAGCGCCCTGACGGCTTCAGCTCAGACCAATCTGGCCACCGGTTTTGGTCCGGTGCAAATCACGCTGGGCACCGAGAACGGGCCGCAGGAGGTGGATACAGCCATCAAGGTGTTGCTTGTTCTCACGTTGCTGACGCTGGCGCCGGCCATTTTGCTGTTGATGACCTGTTTTACGCGGATTGTCATTGTGCTGTCGTTTGTTCGCACCGCCCTGCAATTGCAAGGGACGCCGGCCAATCAAATCATCATTGGGCTGTCGCTCTTCCTGACGCTGTTTATCATGCAACCGGTCTGGGAGGACATTCAGCATGACGCGCTGGGGCCGTATCAGGCTCACCAAATCACCGGCCAGCAGGCGATGGACCGCGCCACGGCGCGCCTGCGGACCTTCATGTTGCGGCAAACGCGGCCCAAGGACGTGGAGTTGTTCGCGCAAATGGCCAAACTGGAGCCCACCCGGCCGGAGGACTTGCCGCTGCGGGTCGTCATTCCCGGTTTTATCATCAGCGAACTGCGCACGGCATTTCAGATGGGTTTTCTGATTTTTGTGCCGTTCATTCTGATTGACCTGGTGGTGGCCACGGTGCTGATGAGCATGGGCATGTTGATGATGCCGCCCACGACCTTCTCGTTGCCGTTGAAACTGCTCTTGTTTGTGCTGGTGGACGGCTGGTCGCTGGTGGTCACCTCGCTTGTCCACAGTTATGGAATGTGAAGCCGACCGGAACCCACAACCCAAACGAACGCCGGCATGACCCCATCCAAGCCTTGAATCCTGTCCCCTCCTGAAACCATGAATCCCGAATTTGCCGTCGAGTTGCTCAAGACGATGATTTACCAGGCGCTGATGATTGCCGCGCCGCTGCTGGCGGTGGCCATGATCGTGGGCCTGGCGGTCAGTTTGTTTCAGGCGGTGACGTCCATCAACGAACAGACCATGACCTTTGTGCCCAAGGCGCTGGCGGTCATCGCGGTGCTGCTGCTGTTGCTGCCCTGGATTGTCCGGTCGCTCATCGAATTCACCATGGCAGTCATTCAAAAGATGCCGCAAATGGTGCAATGACGTCCGGGAAACCGCTCCGTCGAATCCGCCGCCCCGGCCGCCTCGCCCGCCAACGGTCAACATATGGAAATAGACTTGTTCAACTGGTTGATGGTGTTCCTGCGCGTCGGCGCTTTTCTGCTGGCGCTGCCGTTTTTTTCCGTGATCAATTTTCCGCCGACGCTGCGCGTGGCGTTGTCGGCGCTGACGGCGCTGTTGCTGGCGCCGGTGCTGCCGCCGTTTCCGACCGATCAACTGTCCTGGCTCTCGCTCTTTGGACTGATGGTGCAGGAGGTGGGGGTGGGGCTGTTGCTTGGATTCATGGCGCGCATGGTCTTTTACGCGGTGGACCTGGCCGGCAATTTCGTGGCCAGCGAACTGGGGTTGAACACGGGCGCGTTGTTGGACCCCATGACGGGAGTCGCGTCGCAAGCGCCGGGAACGATTCTGTTTTATCTGGCGGCGATGGTGATGCTGACGCTGAATCTGCACCACTGGGTTCTGGTCGGATTCGAGCGGACGTATGCGGTATTGCCGGTCGGCGGCGCGCATTGGCACGGGGAGTTGTTCAATCTCCTGCTGACGGAAACGGCCCGACTCTTCGTGGTGGCGCTGGAAATCGCCGCGCCGGTGCTGGCGGTCTCGTTTGTGGTGACCGTTGTTTTTGGCGTGTTGAGCCGGGCGGTGCCCCAGATGAACGTCTTCATCCTGAGCTTCTCCTTTCGCATCGTGGGCGGACTGATCGTATTTGGCTTCACCCTGCAACTGGCGGCGCAGCACGTCGCCAATTACCTCAACCGGCTGCCGGAGGATTTGCTGACTCTGGCGCAACTGCTGGGGACAAAATGAGAACCGGATGTGGAACTGCTTCGCGCGGAGGGATTGGTTCGCCTTTGTCCCGCCCTTCAATTTTTTGACGACATGCCCGACCACACCGGCGAAAAAACCGAGCAACCGACGCCGCGCAGGCTGGAAGAAGCGCTCAAGCGCGGCCAGATTGCGCGCAGCGCCGAGGTGCAAACGGCGTTTGTGCTGCTGGGCGCCATGGCCGCGCTGGCATTCGCCGGGCCGGAAATCTGGCGACAGTTCGCGGCCACCGGCGTGATGACGTTCAGTCATCTGCACGACACCTCCCTCACCGCATCCTCGCTCCAGGGCTACGCGGTGGCCGGCACGCTGATTTTCCTGAGATGCGCCGCGCCGGTGGTCATTGCCACGATGCTGGCCGGGTTGCTGGCGGGGGCCATTCAAAACCGCTTCAACACCGCTCCCGAAGCGCTCGCGCCCCACTGGGAGCGGCTCAATCCGGTGACCGGTTTGCAGCGCCTGTTTTCCTTGCGCAGTGCCGTGCCGACGCTGATCGCGGTGTTGAAGTTTGCCGTCATTGCGGCACTGACTTATTCGCAGGTGCATGCCATTCTAAACGACCCGATTTTTGCCACGGCGGTGAGCGTGGGGCGACTGGCAAGCTTTCTGGCGCAGACGTGTCTGCAGATTTTTTTGCGTGTGAGTCTGGCGCTGCTGGTCATTGCCGCCGCCGATTACGGCTACCAATGGTGGCGCACGCAACGCGATTTGATGATGACCAAACAGGAATTGAAGGAGGAATTGAAAAACACCGAAGGCAGCCAGATGACCAAAAATGCACGCCGTCGCCGCCGGCTGGTGAGCAAGGCCAGGCAACTGGCCGAAGTGCCCAGGGCCGACGTGGTGGTGACCAATCCCACGCACATCGCCGTGGCCCTGCGTTACGACCGCAAAACGATGCGCGCGCCCAAAGTGGTTGCCAAAGGCATCCGGCTCAACGCCCGGAGTATCCGGGAGACAGCGGTCAAATTCCAGGTGCCCATCGTCGAGAACAAACCGCTGGCGCGAATGCTGTTCAGGCATGGACGGGTGGGCTGTGAGATCCCGGTCCAACTTTACTCAGCCGTCGCCGAAGTCCTCGCCTGGGTCTATCGGGTCAACCGCTACCGCTATTTCGCGGAGCAAAATCAGGTATGAGACGACCCTTGAGGCGGAGACGGCTGCCGCCTTTCTGCCTGGCCGGCGGGC
>DASRCU010000203.1:0-13493 GCA_035652955.1 Verrucomicrobiia bacterium
AAATGCGTTTGGGCGAGAAAATCACGCAGGCGGTCATCACGGTGCCGGCGTATTTCAACGATTCGCAACGGCAGGCGACCAAGGACGCCGGGCGCATCGCGGGCCTGGAAGTGCTCCGCATCATCAACGAACCCACCGCCGCCTCGCTGGCTTACGGACTGGACAAGAAAAAGGACGAGAAAATTGCCGTTTATGACCTGGGGGGCGGTACGTTTGACATTTCCGTTCTGGAAATTGGCGACGGCGTGTTCGAAGTGAAGGCCACCAATGGCGACACGCATCTGGGCGGCGACGATTGGGACGCGCGGATCATGGATTGGATTCTGGACGAATTCAAACGCGACACCGGAATGGATTTGCGCAAGCAACCCGACGCCATGCAGCGCATCAAGGAAGAGGCCGAAAAAGCAAAAATCGCATTGTCCAGCGCCCAGCAATACGAAATCAACCTGCCGTTCATTACCGCCGACGCCAGCGGCCCCAAACACATTCAGAAAACGCTGACGCGTGCCAAACTGGAGCAGCTTTGCGACGATCTGTTTGAGCGCACCGTGGTGCCCGTCAGGAATTGCCTCAAGGACGCGGGTCTGACGGAAAAACAAATTGACGAACTGGTCCTGGTCGGCGGCATGACGCGCATGCCGCGCGTGGTGGAAACCGCCCGGTCGCTCATCGGCAAACAGCCGCATCAGGGCGTCAATCCGGACGAAGTGGTCGCCGTGGGCGCGGCCATCCAGGGCGGCGTGCTCAAAGGCGAGGTCAAGGATGTTTTGTTGCTGGACGTCACCCCGCTCTCTCTGGGCATTGAAACGCTCGGCGGCGTGTTCACCAAATTGATCGAGCGCAACACCACCATTCCCACGCGCAAATCGGAAATTTTCTCCACCGCCAGCGATAATCAACCCGCGGTGGAAATTCACGTGCTCCAGGGCGAACGCCCGATGGCGCGGGACAACAAAACCATCGGCAAGTTCCATTTGACCGACATCCCGCCGGCGCCGCGCGGCGTGCCGCAGATCGAAGTGACTTTTGATATTGACGCCAACGGCATCCTGCACGTCAGCGCCAAAGACCTCGGCACGGGCAAGGAACAAAAAATCACCATCACCGCCAGCAGCGGCCTTTCCAAGGACGAAGTGGAGCGGATGCGCAAAGAAGCCGAAGCCCACGCCGAGGAAGACCGTCGGAAACGCGAAGAAGCCGAAATTCGCAACGAAGCGGACAACGCGGTCTATCGTTCCGAAAAATTGCTTCGAGAGAACAAGGACAAAATCTCCGGCAGCGACCGGGAGAAGATCGAAAAGGCCGTGGCAGAAGTCAAGGACGCCCTCAAAGGCAGCGACATGGGCGCCATCAAGGCCGCTGCTGAAAAGTTAAACGAAGCCTGGCAGGCCGTGAGCGCCGAACTCTACAAGGCTGCCGCCGAAAAGGCGCAGGCAGGGAAAACCCGAACCGCTTCTCCCGGCAGCGAAGCCAAATCCGAGGGAAAAAAGGACGAGGGCGTGATTGACGCCGAGGTGGTGGACGAGAAGAAGTGAACCGCTCGAAAACGGCTGAAGCCATTAAATGAAAACGCTGTTTGCCATTTTTGGAAGTTTGGCTTTTGTTTTTCAATCTATTGCGCAAACAAACGGCAGCGGGGTTGTGGTCACGACGAATTATGTGACCGCCGTGAACTGGTTTCGAGAAGTGAATGGGCAACTTTATAATACGAAGGCAAGCATGTTATGGCGGGAATTTGACGGCAAAGTTTTGAAAGTGGAGACAAATGGAATCGTAGTTTCAATTTTGACGCCGGTTTATGGAAGAATGGACGAGTCACCTGGTTGGATCGAACATGGCGAGCTAATGGGGCTAAATCCAAGCCAGCGGGTTCTTTTGAGATATGATGAATCTGGCAAGGTGATTTTCTTGAAAAATTATCCGTCAAATCTTGAGCCTGCCGTCACCCAAGTAATTTCGTTTCGAGCTATGAGAGTCGGGACTATTAACGACAGTGGTAACACCTTGGAACTCTGGGACTATGGGACTCCACATAGAGTGGCGGTTGTCTCGACGAATTATGTCAAAAAGGCTGACTCAAAAGCTGCGGAGGGTAAGAAATAGATCAAATTGAGGTTTCAAATGAAAGATAGTGAAATTAGAGGTTTGGTTCTGCGTGCCTTTTACGAAAGGCGCCGTGAAGGTCGTAGATTCTGGCGTCCGGACGATGTCCCTGGCATTAACCCAGTTGACTTTTACAGAATTGTCGGACAGTTAGCGCAGCATGACTTGTTGGAATGGTATCCACTTGAGAATGGATCTGGCAATGTGATAGCCGGCAATGGGCAGATTAACGCAAATGGCGTTGATGTCATTGAAGGCATAGCAAAGTCACCAATCACAATAACGTTTGACCAACGGCAAACGGTAAGCATTACCGGCTCGAACAATATCGTCGGAGATTGCAATTTAATGAGCGTGGAAGAAATCAGATCGGCGATCAGCCACTCCAATTTTTCTGAAGCTGAAAAAGCAGAGGCGAAATCGCTTTGGCAAAAGGTCAGTGAAAACAAGCTTTTGAACACAGTAATTGGTTCCGTTTTCGGAGCGGCGACAAAGCATGTGCTAGAATCTACGAATCCTAGATGAAATTGGCGGAAACAAATTTGAGCAAGCTCCTGACGAGCCGCCTCCCGTTTGCCGAAAATGGCTCGCGAGGATGCTCGCCCCACAGAAATGATGATGTCGCTCCTACGGAGCTAAAGAATATTGGGGCCGTTTTAGCTACAAAGATTTCGCGCCTACGGCGCTGCAAAATAGGGAGCACACGCGCCCCCGCGTGTGCTGGTGGACGCCTCGTCCGCCAGATGTTCGACGCGAGGCGCGTCGAACCGCACCCGAGGCGGGTGCGCTCCCCGATAACACAGAGTTTTCCCATCGCGGGTGCGATGGGAGTTAATTAACAAACCAACCAAAACAAAGAAACAAACTATGGCACTGAACGTCAAACCGATCGGCGACCGCATCCTGGTCGAACCGATTGAAGAAAAAGAGGTCAAAAAGGGCGGCATCATCATTCCCGATACCGCCAAGGAAAAACCCCAGGAAGGCGTAGTCCGCGCCCTGGGCACGGGCAAACTCGCCGACGACGGAAAAACCAAAATTCCGTTTGAGGTCAAAGTCAACGACCGTGTGCTCGTCAGCAAATATGGCGGCACGGAAATCAAAATTGACGGCAAGGAATACAAAATTTTGTCGTCAGACGACATTCTGGCGATTCTGGAATAAGCGGTAGGGTCGCGCGGCGACGCGACGGGACGACCGGCGGGGCCGTCCCTACCGGAAACCATCAACCAAACCCAACCAGTAATTGAACTATGGCAGCAAAACAATTGATCTTCGACGAACAGGCGCGGCAGGCGATCCTGCGCGGCGTCACCAAACTCTCCAAAGCGGTGACCGCCACGCTCGGTCCCAAGGGCCGCAACGTGGTTATTGACAAAAAATTCGGCTCCCCCACGGTCACCAAAGACGGCGTGACCGTGGCCAAGGAGATTGAACTGGAAGACCCCTACGAAAACATGGGTGCCCAGATGGTTCGCGAAGTCGCCAGCAAAACCAGCGACAGCGCGGGCGATGGCACCACCACGGCGACAGTTCTGGCCGAGGCGATTTATCGCGAAGGCCTGAAATTCGTCACCTCCGGCGCCAACCCCATCGGCATCCAGCGCGGCATCAACAAGGCCGTGGAGGCGGCCGTTGGCCAGTTGGACAAAATCGCCAAGAAAGTCAAAGACAAGGAAGAAATCAAACAAGTCGCGGCGGTCTCGGCCAACTGGGATTACGATATTGCCGATAAAATCGCCGATGCGATGGACAAGGTCGGCAAGGACGGCACCATCACCGTGGAAGAGGCCAAATCCATCGAGACGACGCTGGAAGTGGTGGAGGGCATGCAGTTCGACAAAGGATATTTGTCGCCCTACTTCGTCACCAACGCCGAGACCATGGAGGCCAAGCTCGAAGACCCCTATATTCTCATTTACGAGAAAAAGATCAGCAGTTTGAAAGATCTGCTGCCGCTGCTGGAAAAAGTGGCGCGTGCCAGCAAACCGTTGCTGATCATCGCCGAGGAAGTCGAAGGCGAGGCGTTGGCGACGCTGGTGGTCAACAAACTGCGCGGCACCATCAACGTCTGCGCCGTCAAAGCCCCAGGCTTCGGCGATCGCCGCAAGGAAATGATGCAAGACATTGCCGTCCTCACCGGCGGTAAATTCATCAGCGAAGACCTCGGCATCAAGCTGGAAAACGTCGAGTTGAACGACCTGGGCCGCGCCAAGAGCGTGGTGGTGGACAAGGAAAACACCACCATTGTCGAAGGCGCCGGCAAATCCAGCGACATCCAGGGCCGCGTCAATCAGATTCGCCGGCAGATTGAGGAGACGACCAGCGATTACGACCGCGAGAAATTGCAGGAACGTCTGGCCAAACTCGCCGGCGGCGTGGCCGTCATCAACGTCGGCGCCGCCACCGAGACCGAGATGAAGGAAAAGAAAGCCCGCGTGGAGGACGCCCTGCACGCCACCCGTGCGGCGGTCGAGGAAGGCATCGTGCCTGGCGGTGGCGTGGCGCTGCTGCGTTGTCTGCCGGCCATCGAAGCCGTCAAAGGCGCCAACGAAGACGAGAAGATCGGCATTGACATCGTCAAACGGGCCGTGGAAGCGCCGTTGCGCGCCCTGGCTGACAACGCCGGCGTCGAAGGCTCGGTTGTCGTCGAAGAAGTCAAGAAACGCAAGGGCAACGAAGGTTACAACGTGGCCACCGGCGAATACGAAGACCTGGTCAAAGCCGGTGTGGTGGACCCCAAGAAAGTCACCCGCACCGCCTTGCAGAACGCTGCGTCCATTGCCGGTCTGTTGTTGACCACCGAATGCCTCATCACCGAAATTCCGGAAAAGGAAAAGAAGGCGCCGGCTTCCGGCGGCGGCATGAGCGACATGGACTATTGAGCGGTGCCGGGTTCGGAGGAACACATCGCCACGCGGCTGGAGAAATCCAGCCGCGTTTTTTGCGCCCCGGAAGGATTCGCGAATTTGCGCTCCTCCCGAAACCGCCGGCAGCCTGCAAAAGCGGTCCGGTTTGTCGCCGCTCAATCCATCCTGGCGCCGGACTTGACTTCTGCCGCCAATTGGCCGACGATATTCTCGCTGACTTTTGGGGGCGCACCGGTTTCGACCTGGGAAACGCGCCAGAGGCGGCATGCCGAGGACGATGCGTGGGCCTCGTTAATCATCGCATCAAACCAAAACTGCCAACGAAGAATTGGCTCTCGCGGCCTAATGATCCGCGACGTTCCCCGGTGGACGCCTGCTACGCCGGAGGAACGCCATAGCAGGCAGAGCGCGACGCGGCGACCGCGCGCGGCGCGCCGACCCATTCCATGCGGTCTGGGCAGTACGAGTCGGGTCCGGACGCCATCGCGCTGCCGAAAACATTCTCCGGACTAAGCATGTAGTCGCGGCTGGTGGGTTTGTCAGGGACGCGGGTTCAATTCCCGCCGCCTCCACCATTTTTTGACGCACAGACAGACGCCATGACGCTCACTGAAAAAATTCTTGCCCGCGCCGCCGGAAAAAAATCCGTGCAGGCCGGCGACAATATCTGGGTCAACGCCGACATTTTGATGACGCACGACGTGTGCGGACCGGGCACCATCGGGGTTTTCAAACGCGAATTCGGCCAGAACGCCAAAGTCTGGGACAGGCACAAAATCGTCATCATCCCCGACCACTACATTTTCACCGCGGATTCCAAGTCCAATCGCAACGTGGACATCCTCCGCGAGTTTGTGAAGGAACAGGGCATTGTTTATTTTTACGACGTGATAGACGACCCGAACGGGCACTGGCATTTCGACGCCAGCCGGGGCCATTTGAAACGGCAATACGGCTCGCGTTACGCCGGCGTCTGCCACACCGCGCTGCCGGCCAAGGGCCACACGCGGCCGGGCGAGGTGCTCTTCGGCACCGACTCCCACACCTGTATGGCCGGGGCATTCAACGAATTTGCCACCGGCATCGGCAACACGGACGCCGGTTTTGTCATGGGCACTGGCAAACTGCTCTTGAAGGTGCCCGAAACCATGCACTTCCGGCTGGAAGGCAAACTCCAGCCCGGCGTCATGGCCAAGGACATCATTCTGCACATCATCGGCGAAATCGGCTTCGACGGCGCCACTTACCGGGCCATGCAATTCGATGGCGAAGGCGTGCGCGGCTTGTCCATGGACGACCGCATGACCATCGCCAACATGGCCATCGAAGCCGGCGGTAAAAACGGCATTTTTGAATTTGATGCGCGCACGGCCGAGTACGTGGACGCCCGCACCCGGTTGAATGGCACCCGCTCCACCTACGACCCCGTCGAACGCGACCGCGACGAGAAGTTCTGCTATGAACTGGTGGTGGACTTGAGCCGTCTCGAACCGACCGTTGCCTGTCATCCCGATCCGGGCCAGCGCAAAAAAGCCAAGGAACTCGGTCACATCAAATTGGATCGCGCCTATGTGGGCAGTTGCACCGGCGGCAAGACCAGCGACTTTGTTGAGTTCGCCAGGATTTTGCGCGGACGCAAGGTAAGCATTGACACCTTTGGCGTGCCGGCCACACCAGAAATCGTCCGCGATTTGCAAACCACTTACTGGGGCAACGAAACCATTTGGGACATCCTCGTTCACGCCGGCGTGCAGATGACCGAGAATGCCAGTTGCGCCGCCTGCCTCGGCGGGCCGGTGGACACCTTCGGCCGCATCAACCGACCGGGCATCAAGTGCATCAGCGCCACTAACCGTAATTTCCCCGGACGCATGGGAGACAAGGAAAGCCAAGTCTTCCTCGCCTCGCCGGCGACGGTGGCGGCCAGCGCCATCGCCGGGAGAATTGTGGACCCGCGCGAGTATCTGACGAATTGAGGCGCGGGGATTGATCCGCCGGATCCGCCGACCGGCGCCAGCAAAGCCGATCAAAGGTATTTGGCCAGAATGGGCTTGAGTTCCGCCACCGTTTTGGCCGGCCACAATTTTTTGTCGGTAAGGATGGCGTTTTTCAGCGCCGAATGACACGGGCAGCCCGGTTCGGCAGGGATCTTTGGAATGACAGCCGCGATGATTTTTCTGGCGGTGTCGGCATTGCGATGGAGATTGGCCACAATCATTTCCAGGGTGACGTGCTCCTCCTCCTTCCAGCAGTCGTAGTCGGTGGCCATGGCCAGAGTGGCGTAGGCTATTTCGGCTTCGCGGGCACATTTGGCCTCGCCCAGGTTGGTCATGCCGATAACATCGTAACCGGCGCGGTGATTGGCCAGTGATTCGGCGCGGGTGCTGAACGCCGGCCCTTCCATACAAACGTAGGTGCCGCCGTCGTGTGCCCGCGCGCCGCATTCGCGTGCCGTTTGCAGCAACAGCCGGCGCAGTTCTTCGCAGATCGGATGGGCAAAGGAAATGTGGGCCACGATGCCCCGCCCAAAAAAAGTGTGTTGGAACGATTGCTTGGTGCGGTCGAGAAATTGATCAATCAAAACCAGGTCACACGGCCGGTATTTCTCCTGCAGGGAACCGACGGCGCTGACGCTGAGGATCCATTGCACTCCCAGTTTTTTCATCGCCCAGATGTTGGCGCGGTGGTTCAACTCGCCGGGCAAAATCCGGTGTCCCCGACCATGCCGCGCCAGAAACACCACCTCGCGCCCGGCCAACTGTCCGGTGAGCAGCGCGTCCGACGGCGAACCGAACGGCGTTTTGATTGTGATCCATTTGCGGTGGACAAACCCTTCGATGTCATAAAGGCCTGTGCCGCCGATGATGCCGATTTTGTATGACGCCATAAAAACAGTGAACCACAAAGGCGCCGCCGGAGCACGAAAAAATCGTTCCTGAACCGGCCTGGAATCGTGCTGCCCAAAGGGAAAACAAATTGACCCCGGACTGCACTCCGGGCTGGCGCCGCCGGACAAAACGGTTATTCTCCCCGCATGGAACTGTTTCATCGGATTTTGAAGACGGCCGTAGAAGGCGGCGCGTCGGACGTGCATTTGAAGATCGGCGCGCCGGTGATTTTCCGCATCAACCGCGAACTGGTGGCCATTGACTGTCCATTTCCGACGGCCGAATGGATGAACAAAATCGTGGAAGCCATCACGCCGCCTCATTTGAAAAAGCGGCTGGATGAGGAACGGGAAATTGACTTTTCCTACTTCGTGCCGGAGGTAGGCCGGTTCCGCACGAATCTGTTCCAGCAACGCAGCCAGTGGTGCCTCTCCATGCGCTTTGTCAAGACGCGCGTGCCGAGTTTTGAGGAACTGGGTCTGCTGCCGCAAATCAAACGGATCGCCGAATCCCCGCGCGGCATCGTGCTGGTGGCCGGCGCCACCGGCTGCGGCAAATCCACCACCCTGGCGGCGATGATCGAGCACATCAACGCCAATTTCAAAAAACACATCATCACCCTCGAAGATCCGGTGGAATACGCGTTTGAGGACAATCAATCGGTGATTGAACAGCGCGAGATCGGCCTGGACACCCTGTCGTTTCATCACGCCCTGCGGAACGTCCTGCGACAGGACCCGGACATCATCATGATTGGCGAGATGCGCGACGACATCAGCTTTGCTGCCGCCATGAGCGCCGCCGACACGGGGCACCTGGTGCTTTCGACGCTGCACACCACCACCGCGGCGCTGTCCATCACCCGCATTCTGGATTTTTTCAAGGCTGAAGAACGCGAACAAATCCGCCGTCAACTGGCCGGCACGCTGCGGGGGGTCATTTGCCAGCGCATGGTCACCACGGTGGACAACAAATTGACGCCAGCGCTGGAAATCATGCTCAACACCCCGCTGGTGCGCAAATTGATCGAGGAAAACCGGCTGGACAAACTGCACGCCGCCATCGAAACCGGCACGGAGGACGGCATGATCTCGTTCAACCAATCCCTTTTCAACCTGGTTAAAGCCGGGCGGGTGACCGAAAAGGAAGCATTGTCCAAGGCCAGCAATCCGCAGGCGCTGGAGATGAATTTCAAAGGCATCTTTCTGGACGAAGGCCGGCGCATCGTCAGTTGAGGAATCGCGTTCGATTGATCTTCCAGAGATTGATCCTTTCCTTTCCACGCCGCGCAAACGATGCTGGTTTGGCGTCGGGCCCTGGCAACATGCAGCGATTCCTCATCTTCGTGGCGAACAGCGTGCTGCTGGCGGCGCTGCTCTGCGCGCCGACCGTGGCCGGTGTGCAGTTGTGGCATTGGCAGGTTTCCTCGATTGCCGGGATGCAAATGCTGGTGAGGTGGGGATTGATCCTGGCGGCGGTGCTCAACGGTGTGGCGGCGCTGTTATGGAAGGGCCGCGCGGAGCGGCAATCCTGCCGGCTGTGGGCGGCGGTGTTCGGCGCCTCGGCGCTGGCTTATTGGGTGCTGACTCGCGGTGGCGTCCACTGGGACTGGCTTCGAAGCGCCTTGCTCTGGTTACAACGTCACCTGGGCGGCGGAAATTAGCATTGCCGACAGGCTCAATCTGCGCCATAAAAATTCCGTGCTCTCGAAGGTTTGCTCGGCGGCGCTCAACGGCATCGAAGCCTACCCCGTTGAAGTGGAAGTCAACGTCGGTTACGGCGACACCAACATCGTCATCGTCGGCCTCCCGGACACGGCCGTGAAGGAATCGCGCGACCGCGTGACCACCGCGCTGTCCAATTCCGGCTACAAATTCCCCATGGGCCGCACGACCATCAATCTGGCGCCGGCCGATGTGAAGAAGGAGGGGCCGAGTTTCGATCTGCCCATTGCCATCGGAATGCTGGCAGCCAGCGAACAGATCCAGACCGACCAATTGGAGGCCTTTGTGCTGGTGGGCGAACTGGCGCTGAACGGCGCGGTGCGGTCCTGCAAAGGCGTTCTGCCGGTGGCCCTGCGCGCCCGGCAGGAGGGCAAAACCGGCGTGCTGGTGCCGGTCGAAAACGCCGCCGAAGCCGCCGTCGTTGCCGGTCTGCAAGTCATCCCCGTGCAAAATCTCCGCGAGGCGGCGCAATTCCTCGAAGGTCAGATCAAAATCGCGCCGACCCGCGTGGACGTTTCCGAAATTTTTGACCAGCCCTCCGAGGAAGACCTTGATTTCGCCGAGGTCAAAGGTCAGGAAAGCGTCAAACGCGCCCTGGAAATTGCTGCTGCCGGCGGTCACAACGTCATCCTCATTGGCCCGCCGGGCACGGGCAAATCCATGCTCGCCCGGCGGCTGCCGACCATTCTGCCGCCGTTGACGCTGGAGGAGGCGCTGGAAACGACCAAGATCCACAGCATTGTCGGGCTGTTGGCGCCGGGTCAGGCGCTGGTCACGCGCCGGCCGTTTCGCGCGCCGCATCACACCGCCAGCGACGCCGGCCTTCTGGGCGGCAACATCAATCCCACTCCGGGTGAAATTTCATTGGCGCACCACGGCGTGTTGTTCCTGGATGAATTGCCCGAATTCAAACGCAGCGTGCTGGAAACCCTCCGCCAACCGCTGGAAGAAGGTCGGGTGACCATTTCCCGCGCGGCCGGTACGATGATCTTTCCGAGCCAGTTCATGCTGGTGGCGGCGATGAACCCGACGCCCGACGGGCGGATGCCCGGTGAATCGCGCAGTTCGCCGCGCGAAATTCAGAATTATCTGGGCCGCGTTTCCGGTCCCCTCCTGGACCGGATTGATTTGCATGTGGAAGTGCCGCCGGTAAAATTCCGCGAGATCGCCACCGACCGCGCCGGCGAGACCTCCGCGCAAATTCGCGAGCGCGTGGTGGCGGCGCGACGGCGCCAGCAGGAACGGTTCCGGCACAAGCCGAAAATCACCTGCAACGCCCGCATGGGCCCGCGGGAGCTGAAACAATTTTGCCAACTGGACGAAACCACCCGCGAACTGCTCAAAAATGCCATGACCGAATACCACTTAAGTGCGCGCGCCTACGACCGGATTTTGAAAGTGGCCCGGACCATCGCCGACCTGGCCGGCGCGAACACCCTGGCCGCCGACCACGTTTTGGAGGCGATTCAATTCCGTTCGCTGGACCGGCAACTGTGGTTTTAGCGCCGGCGGGAGTTCCCTCCCTTTCCTCATTTTTTCATGAGCGCCAACCCCAAGGAACTGCTGGCGATCGGCATTTTTTGTCTCACCTACCTGCTCATCAGCGGCCGGGAGTTGAAGATTCTGCCCTTGCGCCGGCCTGCGGCCGCGTTGCTGGGCGCGGTGCTGATGGTGGCCTGCGGGGTGCTTACGCCGGAGCAGGCCTACCGGGCGGTGGATTACGACACGCTGGTGCTGTTGATGGGCATGATGCTCATCGCTGCTTACCTGTATCTGGCGGGGTTTTTCGATTGGGCGGCGGACTGCATTTTGCACCGCGCGCGAAGCCCCCAGTCGCTCCTGCTCTGGCTCATCTGCACGTCGGGCCTCCTGTCGGCGCTGCTGGTCAACGACACCGTCTGCCTGATGCTCACGCCGCTGGTGGTGGCGGTGATGGTGCGGGGCCGTCTGCCGTTGCCGCCGTATCTGCTGGCGCTGGCGATGAGCGCCAATCTCGGCAGCATCGCCACGCTGGTGGGCAACCCGCAAAACATGATCATCGGCCATCTCTCCCAAATCCCGTTTCTGCGATTCTCGGCCTCGCTCCTGCCGACGGCGGTCGCGGGGTTGGTGATTCAATACCTGGTGCTGCGCATCGGCTTCCGAAAAACTTTGAAAGAGGCGACCATTTGCCGGCCTGGCCGGGAAGTCGCCAAACTGGACCATCGGCTGTTGATTTTGACGGCCGCCATCCTGGTGCTGGTCTTTGCGGGGTTCATAGCCGGGTTGAACTTGTCCTGGACGGCGCTGGCTGGTGGCGCGTTGCTGATGGCGGTGGCGCGACGCGACACGCACGAAGTGCTCAAATTGGTGGACTGGCATTTGCTGGTCTTCTTCGCGGCGCTGTTTGTGGTGATCGGAGGTTTGGACAGCACCGGATTGCCCGATCAGATTTATGATCGCCTGCGCCCCCTGTTCGGCACCTCGCCGGCGGCGCAGGGATGGAATCTGGCGTGGTTCTCGGTCATCGGCTCCAACCTTTTTTCCAACGTGCCGTTCGTGCTGGTGGCCGGCAAATGGATTCACCATTTTGCCGATCCGGAATTGATGTGGAAAATCATGGCCCTGGCCACGACGTTCGCCGGCAACCTCACCCTCCTCGGTTCGGTGGCCAACCTTATTGTGGTGGAATCCGCCCGCCAACACGTCCAGATTGGTTTTTGGGATTACGCGCGCTACGGCATCCCGATTACGATTCTGACCACAGCCGCGGGGGTGGCCGTGCTGCTGTGGCTGCGGTGAAATCGGCTGAAACAGCGGAAAGCGCTGCAAAAAAGGAGATTGACATTGCCGGCCTTTGTGTTACACCGGTGGCGAATCGCTCAAAGAATGGAACGTGTTGGTGTCAGCCTGACAGAATGCCACTCTTCAAACGCGAAAACGACATTCAGTGAACCTGCCGGTGCAGTCCTCCCACGGTCTTTTTTGAGCGGAATCGTCTTATGAGCCAATGCCGATTGTTCGTAGGCAACCTCTCGTATCAGACGGGAGAAAACGACCTCCAGGACTACTTCGCCCAGGCAGGGGCGGTGACCTCCGTCAACCTCATCCTGGATCGCAACACGGGCAAATCGCGCGGCTTCGCTTTCGTGGAATACGCCACACCCGAAGAAGCGCAGAAAGCCATCGCCCAATTCCACAACAAAGAATTTCAGGGCCGCGCCATCACCGTTAACATCGCCCGCCCGCGTGAAGAGCGTCCACCCCGCGCGAGCGGCGGCGAACGGCGCGAACGACAATAAACTTTCGCGCAGTTGTTCGCCGAGCCGACGTGTCCCGCTGGCGGCCTCGAATGCCAACCGGGATCGCCGTGCTGCCAACCGCGCCGCCAGTTGCCGGGCGCCGGCCCGCAAAAGCGCCATTGTCGTCTTTGCATCCTTTCGCCGGGCAAGAAGACACCGCAACGAGAGACATCGCCTCTTTTCTGGAATAAGCATTTGACAGTGCGTCTTCCCGGCCTATCTTAAAACGCAAAACATTTTATGGCAGACACACCTCCCAACGTCCCGGGCGCCAGCGGCCCCGAGCCGATGAAGAAAACCACCGGCAAGGTCGCGCCGAAAAAAGAAACGGTTCGCATTACCCTGCCGCCCAAACCTTCCGCCGCGCCCACCATAAAATTGCCCACGTTGCCGCCGGGCGGTGCGACCGGCGCGCCCGTCGGAGCAGGCGCCGCCGCGCCACGGCCTGCCGCGCCGCCACCGGCCGCCGCTCCCTCGCGGGCCACTCCCGCCCCGCGCGCCGCCGCGCCGGCGGCAGCTCAACGCCCCGCTCCCGCGCCACGGGTGGCCGCTCCCGCCCCCGCCGCCGGCGGGCTGGATCAAGTCCTGGCCATTGTGGCCGGAGTGGCCGCCCTGGCTGCCGCC
>DASRCU010000204.1:0-2179 GCA_035652955.1 Verrucomicrobiia bacterium
GCGTATCCACATCCTCGCGCCCGTTCCCGGCAAAAGCTCCGTCGGCATCGAAGTCCCCAATCCGGTCAAAACCAAGGTCATCGTGCGCGACCTGTTCGAATCCGAGGAATGGCGGCACACCCGCGCAAAAATTCCGCTGGCGCTGGGCAAGGATGTTTACGGCCACCCCATCGTTGCCGACCTGGCCGACATGCCGCATCTGCTCATTGCCGGCAGCACCGGTTCGGGCAAATCGGTGTGCATCAACGTGCTCATCACCTCGTTGCTCTACCGGTTCCCGCCCGATCAACTCCGGTTCGTGCTGATTGACCCCAAGGTGGTCGAACTGCAGCATTTCAACGCCCTGCCGCATCTGGTGGTGCCCGTTGTCACCGATCCCAAAAAGGTCGTTCTGGCGCTGCGTTGGGTAATGAACGAAATGGAAAAACGCTACCAGATTTTCGCCCGCGTCGGCGTCCGCAACATCGCCGCCTTCAACTCGCGCCCGAACAAGAAACTGGTGCCGCAGGAGCCGGAACTGCCGCTGGCGGCCAAAAAGGAAAAAATTGAACCCGGCGCCGAAGGTTTCGCCGTGGAAGTGGACGAGGAAATCGTCGTGCCGCGCGAGGAAGACATCGTCATTCCGGAAAAACTGAGCTACATCGTGGTGGTCATTGATGAATTGGCGGACCTGATGCTCGTGGCGCCCGCCGAAGTCGAAATGGCCATCGCTCGCATCACCCAAATGGCGCGCGCCGCCGGCATCCACTGCATCGTGGCCACCCAGCGGCCCAGTGTGGATGTCATCACCGGCATCATCAAGGCCAACATCCCGGCGCGCATCGCCTTTCAAGTGGCCGCCAAGGTGGATTCGCGCACCATCCTTGATGCCATGGGCGCCGACAAGCTGCTCGGCAAGGGCGACATGCTCTATCTGCCGCCCGGTTCGGCCAAACTCATCCGGGCGCAAGGCGCGCTTATCACCGATCAGGAAATCCAAAACATCGTCGAATTCATCGCCCGGCAGGCCAAACCCAGTTACGAAATGGAAATTCATCAGCAGCTTTCCCGCCCGTCCGCCACAGACGTTCCCGGCGGCATTGACGAAGACGAGGAGCTGATCCAGCAATGCATCGAAGTCATCCGCAGCGAACACAAAGCCAGTGTCTCCCTGTTGCAACGGCGATTGCGCCTGGGATACACGCGCGCCGCCCGCATTATGGACGAGTTGGAGAACCGCGGCATTGTCGGTCCGAGCAAAGGGGCCGAGCCGCGGGACATCTTAATTGACCTGGACGGCACCGGGGCCGACGGCGCCGGTCAGCAAGCCGTGTGAGTGGAGTCGCTCCCGCGTGACCGCCGCCAAACGCCGTTTCGGTTTTGTCGCTTGCACGTCAGGCCGCGATGGATGACAGGCTCAAAACCGTCCTGCCGAAGAGCAGCAGGCGGAAGAAGGCGCCGGACCGGACTCAGCCGTTTATTCCGGCGGCGTTTTCCCGCCGTTGACCAGAAACAACACCGCCATGCGCACGGCCAGACCGTTGGTGACTTGTTCCAGGATGACGGAGCGACCGCTGTCGGCAATCTCACTGTCAATCTCCACACCGCGGTTAATCGGTCCCGGATGCATGATGAGGACGTCGGGTTTCGTTTTGGCCAGGCGTGCCTTGTTCAGCCCGAAAAGTTGCGTGTATTCGCCGATGCTGGGAAACATCGTCCGCCGCTGACGCTCATGCTGGATGCGCAGGAGGTTGATGACATCGGCGCCGCGGATGGCTTCGTCCACGTCGTAAGTCACGCGGCAGCCCATTTGCTCGAAGGTGCGCGGCACCAGTGTGGCCGGTCCGCACAACGTCACCTTTGCGCCCAATTTGGTCAGCGCCCAGATGTCCGAGCGGGCCACACGGCTGTAAAGGATGTCCCCCAGAATGGTTACGTTCAGCCCGGCAATTTTTCCCTTTTTTTCTCGAATGGTAAAAACATCGAGCAGCGCCTGGGTGGGATGCTCATGTGCGCCATCACCGGCGTTGATGACGTGGGCGCCCAGCACGCGCGCCAGAAAATGCGGCGCGCCACTGGCGCTGTGACGGATGATGATGAAATCGGCGTTGAGCGCCTCCAGATTGCGCGCGGTGTCTTTGAGCGTCTCGCCTTTTTTGAAGGACGACGCCTCGGCGGAAAAATTGATGATATCGGCGCT
>DASRCU010000205.1:0-25041 GCA_035652955.1 Verrucomicrobiia bacterium
CGCCATAAGCGTGATGGCGGTGGTGCAATTGGGATTGGCAATGATGCCCCGGTGCCAGCTCACATCGGCGGCGTTGATTTCGGGAATGACCAGCGGGACGGCGTCGTCCATGCGAAAGGCGCTGGAATTATCCACCACCACGCAGCCGGCCCGGGCCGCCAGCGGCGCGAATTCCCTGGAAATATCGCCCCCGGCGCTGAACAGGGCGATGTCCACGCCGTTGAATGATTCCCGGTTCAGTTCCTGAACCGGAAATTCCTGCCCGCGGAATTTCAATTTCCGGCCCGCCGAACGGGCGGAGGCCAGCAACGTCAATCGGCCCACCGGAAAATTCCTTTTTTCCAGCGTCCGAATCATTTCCTGGCCCACGGCGCCGGTGGCGCCCACAATAGCCACATGCGGATTGCGATTCATCAATGGTCAGTCAGACTATCAGAAAATCCGGGCGCGTCAATGCGGCCGTTTTGCTCCCGGCAAACAAAAGGCCGGAAAATGCGGGATTCTCGGCCTTCGTGTCGGTTCGGGTTCCTCCACTGCGCCCAGCCTTATAGTGTGTTAAATTGTATGTGTGAGGGCCGGAAATTGAGAGGAATTTAAGGTTGCTTTGATGCATCAAACGGAGTAAATGGCCGGGCAGGTGTTTTCGGAGGGGTTCCGGCCTGCGGCGGATTCGAGTGATCGGATTGCCGCGACGACGGCTTGGAAATGGGCACATCAATCGCCGGCAGGTGGTTCCGAAAGGTTTTGTTGTCGAAATAGAGCGACTTCAATTCACCTTGATCCATGTCCACTTCCGCTTTTACTGTCGAAATCAACTCATCGTGCGCTTCATTTTCAAATTCCCACCAGAACTCGCAGCGCGGGATGCCGGGGACAGCCGGTTTGAGCACTTTGGGTTTGAAATCCATGTGAATCAGATTTATTGAGTAATTCAGCTTGGCCAGGGTTTGCCTGATGAGCGCAATAGCTTGATCTTCAGTTAGACGCCACGTGGCGGAATAATCCTTCACAAGGGTTTTTTGCCCGCTTCGACGGAAGTAAAAGAGATTGTCCGGCGCGTAATAGCCATTGACCATACTGTTGTTACAGACAAATTGCCAGCCATTGGTCAACTCCAAAACGGAATGTGGCCAACCGCCGTAATCCTCCACTTTGAAGCGGGCAATCTCGTTTGTCGTCAGCGGCCTCGAAATGGGCAGATTCAAGGATTTAACATATTCATCCACGGCGCGCAGAACGATGGGCAACAGTTTGCGTGCGTAGTCAGGATTGGTTGGCAACTGGAAATTTTTCCGCAGCACCGGAGTTGGCACGTTAATTTTTGGCGGTGGACGATCAAGATTGTGAGCACCGATGCCGAAAGAAATTATTTCAACCCGTTTGGCATCCGCGTTCACGCCAACATCCACCGCCCTGCTGCCGCTGACGCACCTTTTATCCAGGGTAAGAGGCTCGAGTCCCCGCACAGCGCAAAGACCCTATGCCGAAAAGAACAACATCCCGGCGCTGGAAAAGAACTGTAGCAAGCCTGTCAAATCACCGGCGAAAAACTTCGCCTTCGTTGTCAACGTTCACTGGCATCCACTCAAGGTGCCGCCAGTCAAGAATGGTCGTTGCCATCATTGGATTATGCCATCCACAATGAAAGTCGCGTATCAACAAACATGGGCAAACCAGAGGTTTGCCCATGTTACAATTATACTGTTATACTAACTGCAACCCAGGCTCTCGCCGCAGTTCAGGCATTTGTAGCAGGCACCGTTGCGTACGGTGACGTGACCGCAATTGGGGCAGGCAGGCGCGTCCTGCTGATTGGTAATCATCGCCGTCAGGGCCTGGGCGTGGTGGTCGCCGCCGTTGTGGCGGCCGTTTTGCACCTCCAGCACATCATGGTCCTCGGCGATGGGCAGTTCCGGGACCGGACGATTCACTTTTTTTTTCAGTTCCTCCATCAGGCCGGGCATGACCAGTTCCGGCTGGTTGCGGGCGGCCTGGAGGCTTTCGCGATAGCCGGGAATGAACTGCAGGGCCATCCAGCGGAAGACGTAGTCGGTGATGGAGGAGGCGTTGCGAATTTCGGGATTTTTGGTGAAACCGCTGGGTTCAAACCGCTGGTGGGCGAATTTTTTGACCAGCGCTTCCAGCGGCACGCCGTATTGCAGCGCCAGGCTGGTGAGCGTGCCGATGGCGTCCATCAGGCCGCCGATGGTCGAGCCTTCCTTGGCCATGGTGATGAACAGTTCGCCGGGTTGACCGTCTTCGAAGAGGCCGACCGTCAAATAGCCTTCGTGGCCGGCGATGTCGAATTTGTGGGTGATGGCCGTGCGGGTGTCAGCCAGCCGGCGGCGGAGCGGTTTGCCGGCTTCGGCGCGCAGGCGGGCCACCTCCGCCTCGAGTTCCTTGATGCGGGCCTGGAGGGCGGAGGTGTCCGCCGTGGCAGCGGGGCCGCCGCCTTCGCTGGTTTTTTTGGTGTTCAGAGGTTGCGACCGTTTGGAACCGTCGCGATAAATGGCCACGCATTTAAGGCCCATCTTCCAGGCTTGAAGGTACGTGTCCCGGATGTCCTCGATGGTGCTTTCCCGGGGCATGTTAACGGTCTTGGAAATGGCGCCGCTGATGAACGGCTGCGCCGCGGCCATCATCTTCAAATGTGCCAGGTAATGGATGCTGCGCCAGCCGCGGTGCGGTTTGAAGGCGCAGTCGAACACCGGCAAATGCTCCGGTTTCAAACCGCTGCGAATTGTCACGCCGTTTTCTTCCACGTCTTCGATGGTGTCGAATTTTTCAATGTGGGCGGTGATGGCTTGGATTTCCTTTGCGGAATATCCCAGCCGCTGCAAGGCCTGCGGGACAGTGCGGTTGACAATTTTTAACACGCCGCCGCCGGCCAGCAGCTTGTACTTCACCAGCGCGATGTCCGGTTCAATGCCCGTGGTGTCGCAATCCATCAGAAAGGCGATGGTGCCGGTGGGGGCCAGGACGGTGACCTGGGCGTTGCGGTAACCCACCTGCCGTCCGCGGGCCAGGGCGCGTTCCCAGCAACGGCGCGCCTCGTCCTTCAAATAGCCAAATTCCGCGCTGGGATGAATGTCTTCGACGGCGTCGCGATGCAGTTGAATGACGCCGAGCATCGAATCCACGTTGTCCTTGGCCAGGGGCCTGGGCACATGCGCGCAACGGGCGTCGTGATAGCCGGGAAAGGCGCCGAGCGTGGCGGCGATTTCGGCGCTTTGCTCGTAGGCATGGCCGGTCATGATGGCGGTGATGGCTCCGGCCAGCGCACGGCCTTCGTCGCTGTCGTAGGGCAAGCCGTAGCTCATGATCAGCGAGCCGAGGTTGGCGTAGCCGAGGCCGAGGGTGCGGAAGATGTGGGAGTTTTCTGCGATATCCTTCGTCGGATAGCTCGCGTTGTCCACGATAATTTCCTGCGCGGTGATGAAAATTCGGACGGCGGCTTTGAAGCGTTCCACGTCGAACGTGCCGTCGGCGCGTTTGAACTTCATCAGGTTCAGCGAGGCGAGATTGCAGGCGGTGTTGTTGATGAACACGTATTCGCTGCAGGGGTTGGTGGAATGAATCGGTTCGGTGCCTTTGCAGGTGTGCCATTTTTGAATGGCGCCGTCGTATTGCATGCCCGGATCGCCGCAAATCCAGGTGCCTTCGGCGATTTTGTAGAGCAGCCGGGCGGCATCCTTCTTCTCCAGGGGCTGGCCGGTGGTCACGGCGCGCGTCCACCATTCGCGCCCTTCAATTGCCGCGCGCATAAATTCGTCGCTGGCGCGCACGGAGAGGTTTTCGTTTTGATACATCACACTGCCGTAGGCCTCGCCGTTATAGGAGCCGTCGTAGCCCTGTTCAATGAGCGCCCAGGCTTTCTTTTCCTCTTTCTGCTTGGCGTCAATAAATTCCTCGATGTCGCCGTGCCAGTCCCGCAGGGTGTTCATCTTGGCGGCGCGGCGCGTTTTGCCGCCGGATTTGACGACGTTGGCAACCTGGTCATAAACCTTTAGAAAACTCATCGGCCCGCTGGGCCGGCCGCCACCGGAGAGTTTCTCCTTGCTGGAACGGATGGGCGTCAAATCCGTGCCGGTGCCGGAGCCGAATTTGAAAAGCATCGCCTCGCTGTGCGCCAGCCGCATGATGCTTTCCATGTTGTCTTCGACGGATTGGATGAAGCAGGCGCTGCACTGCGGATATTCGTATTGGGTGCGGGCGCGCTCGGCCTGGCCGGTCCGGCGATTGTAAAACCAATTGCCCTTGTCGGAGTTTTTGCCGATGCCGTATTGGTGATACAGCCCGACATTGAACCAGACCGGCGAGTTGAACGCGCCGTATTGATTCAGGCACAGCCACGTCAATTCGTCATAAAACACCTCGCCGTCTGCCCGGCTGAAGTAGCCGTCGGCCACGCCCCAATCGGCAATCGTGCGGCAGACGCGATGGATCAACTGGCGCACGCTCGTCTCGCGTTCGGGCGTGTTCTGCTCGCCGTAAAAATACTTGGAGACGACAACCTTGGTGGCCAGCAACGACCACGATTTGGGCACTTCGACGTTTTCCTGCTTGAAAATCACCTTGCCGGCGTCGTCGGTGATTTCCGCCGTGCGTTTGTCCCACTCGACTTGCTCGAACGGTTTGACCCGCGCGTCGCTGAAGACGCGTTCCATGCGCAAAAATTGCCTTGCCATGTTCCTGCCTTTGTTGTGCCGCCGAGCCGACATTTTGGTCGGACGGCGGCTGCTGCCGGCGGCCACCGCCGGCACCGAGACTTCTTCGCGTGCGTCAATCATGATTGTCACTCCCGGTTGATAGTTGCCTGAACGCCCGCGATTTCGAGGAAACGGAATCTGGCCGGGCTTTCAAATTGTCAGTGTTGGTTCAGAAAGCAAGCCTTTGGCCCGCCTCATTCCCCTATTAGTTGGGGAACAAAAGGCATCATGCCCCTACCGGTTGTGGATTTCAAGAAAAATTTTCAAAAAAGTTACGCCCCGGATTTTCCCAATTAAAAGCGCGGTTTTCCGGCGGAAAATAGCGAGCGGGAACAGAGTTGTCCACGGCGGTGAATAATTTTATTGTGAATTTCTCGTGCGGGACCGGCGGGATTTTTGCTGCGGCCGGAAGGGCGCGTTGGCCCCGCATTCGCGCACCGGCTGGATGGTGCGCGGGCGCGGACGAGCCGTCAGCACAATCGGACAGCCCTCGTAACCAAATGCCTTGCGCAGTTCACCGGCCAGATATTTTTTGTATTGCTCCGAGAACAACTCGTCGCGGTTGACAAACAGCAAAAAGGTCGGCGGCGCCTGACGCACCTGTGTGGCGTAGAAAAATTTCAGCCGGTGGCCGGCGGCGCTAACCGGCTGGCGGCGTTCCACCGCGTCGTGCAACGTGCGATTCAAAATTCCCGTGGGGATTTTTTGCTGCAATTGTGCGGCCACATAACGCACGGCTTCCAGCAGCCGGTCCAGATTGAAACCGGATTGGGCGGAGGTGAAGATCACCGGCGCGTAATCGAGGAAAAACAATTTCTCCTGCACCCAGCGTCCAAATTCCGCCAGCGTCGTCGGCGTGTTCAGTTGAGCACCACGTCGTTTGACTTTGCTGCGCGCCATTTCCCTCTGGCGCGCCCGGCGCACGGCTTCCTCGAACAAATCCCATTTGTTGACGACGGTAATGCAGGCCTTGCGGTTTTCCACGATGCGGTCGGCAATTTTTTTGTCCTGCTCGGTAATGCCCGCCTCGGCGTCCAGAACGAAGATTACCAGATCGCTGCGGGCAATGGCGTCCTCGGCGCGCTGCACGCTGAAAAACTCGATGGAATCGGCGAGGCGCCGCGTTTTGCGAATGCCGGCGGTGTCAATCAAAATGTACTTTTGCCGGACGCCGTCGGTTTCCACCTCGAACGGCACGTCCACGGCATCCCGGGTGGTGCCCGGCAGCGGCGAAACAATCACCCGCTCGGAATGGGTCAGCGCATTGACGAGGGAGGATTTTCCGACGTTGGGCCGGCCGACGATGGCCAGTTTCAAGGGTTCAGATTGCCGGGCGGGGGATTCCGGGACGGCGCCGCTCTCGGAATCTTCAGCGCCCGGATGGCGATCCTCCAACGGCTCCGGCAAAAAGGCCATCGCCGCGTCCAACAAACGATCCACGCCCCGGCCGTGGATGGCGCTGACGGGGAAAATTTTTTCAAAACCCAGTTCGGAAAATTCCATGACGCCGTTTTCGGCCCGCGCGTGGTCCACTTTGTTGACTGCCACCAGGACCGGTTTGCCGCTGCGATGCAGCCTGGCGGCCACCTCGCGGTCCAGCGGCACAACGCCTTCTTGAACGTTCACCACCAAGATGATGGCATCGGCCGATTTCATCGCCAGTTCGGCCTGTTCCATGGCCGCCTGGACAATGACGTCGCGGGCCTTTTCGCCGCGCACCAGTCCCAGACCACCGGTATCCACCAAAGTAAAACTCCTGCCGCGCCACTCGGCCGGAGCGGCCAGGCGATCCCGCGTTACGCCGGGTTGATCGTGCACAATGGCCAGGCGCCGGCCAACCAGGCGGTTGAAGAGGGCGGACTTGCCCACGTTGGGCCGCCCGACGATGGCAATCAAACCCTGGACCGGCCGGTTCATCGTCGCTTAAGCGCGTTTGACGGCATCCGCCAGCGATTTTACGAACTGGCCGACGCGCCGGACCAAATTTTTTGATTTCCCGTATTCGGCAATTTGATTGACCACCGCGCTGCCGACAACCACGGCGTCGGCATGTTGCGCGACGAGCCTGGCCTGGCGGGGATTGGAAACACCAAAGCCCACGGCGACCGGCAAGTCCGTGTGCGCGCGAATTTTGGAAACCTGTTCTGCCAAATTCGCCGCGATGTGCTTTTGCATCCCCGTCACCCCTTCGCGCGAAACGTAATAAATAAAGCCGCGGCCGCGCCGGACAATCAATTCCATGCGCTCCTCCGGAGTGGTCGGCGCCACCAGATAAATGGGGCAGAGGCCGTGCCGGCGCATCTGTTCCTCGCAGGCGTCCGACTCCTCCGGCGGCAGATCCAGCACCAGCAGGCCGTCCACTCCCGCCCGCGCGGCGGCGCGAATGAAATTTTCCATGCCCCGGCGGTGAATCAGGTTGAAATAGACGTAAAGGACGATGGGGATTTGCGAGCGACGGCGAATTTCCGAAACGGTTTGCAAAACTTTCGGCGGCGTGGTGCCCGACGCCAGGCCGCGCTGGGCGGCCAGTTGATTGACCAGTCCATCGGCCAGCGGATCGCTGAAAGGCACGCCCAGTTCCAAAATGTCCGTCCCCGCCCGGTCGAAAGCCCAGGCCAGTTCGCGCGTGGCAGCGAGATTCGGATCGCCGGCGCCGATGTAAATGATCAGCCCCTTTTGACCGTTCCGCCGCAACTGCGCGAAGCGTTCTTCAATACGATTCATCCGGCGGAGTTTCCGGTTTGAAGTTTCAAGTTTCAAGCGATTTGTGCCGGCGGAACCGTGCCCGGCGGCACAGAAAATCATTTGGCAACGGGACTTGAGCAGAAACGGGAAGCGGATTTGACCGCGCCCCGTTTTTTCTTCACAATGAAACCATGGCGAGCATTTTCGGCCAGTTGTTTCGCATCGCGACGTGGGGTGAATCCCACGGCGGCGGCGTGGGGGTGGTGGTGGATGGTTGCCCGCCGCGTTTGAAGTTGACGGAAGCCGACATCCAGCCGGACCTGGACCGCCGCCGGCCCGGCCAGTCCAAAATCGTCAGTCCCCGCAAGGAATCCGACACGGTGCAAATTCTTTCCGGCACGTTCGAGGGCCGGACGCTCGGCACGCCGATTTGCTTGTGGGTTAAAAACGAAGACGCCCGACCGGAAGCGTATTCGGAAATGAAGGAAAAATTCCGCCCTTCACACGCCGATTTCACCTACTTCGCCAAATACGGCATCCGCAACTGGCAGGGCGGCGGCCGGGCCAGCGCCCGCGAAACCGTCGGGCGCGTCGCCGCCGGCGCCATCGCTAAAAAAATCCTCCGCGAAAAATTCGGCGTCGAAATTCTGGCCTACGTCAAACAAGTTCGGAAAATCGTCGCCCACGTGAACCCCGACAAGGTCCGGTTCAAAGACATCGAGTCCAATCCCGTCCGCTGCCCCGACCGGGAAGCAGCGGAGAAGATGATTCGTCTCATTGAAAAAATGCGCCGCGCCGGCGACACCGTCGGCGGCATCGTCGAAGGCGTGGCGCGCGGCGTCCCGGCCGGCTGGGGCGAACCGGTCTTCGACAAACTGGAGGCCGACCTGGCCAAGGCGATGTTGAGCCTGCCGGCATCCAAAGCGTTTGAAATCGGCTCCGGATTCGGCGGCATATTGCTCACCGGCCGCCAGCACAACGATCCCTTCCGCGCCCGCGGCGGAAAAGTGTTCACCACCACGAATTTTTCCGGCGGCATCCAGGGCGGCATCTCCAACGGCCAGACGATTTTCTTTCGCGTCGCCTTCAAACCTGTCGCCACCGTCATGCATGAACAGGAGACCATTGATGTTCACCTCCAGAACACCACGCTCAAAGGGCGCGGCCGGCATGACCCGTGCGTCTTGCCGCGCGCCGTGCCAATGGTCGAAGCCATGACCGCGCTGGTGTTGGTGGACCACGCCCTGCGGCACCGAGCGCAATGCGGGTGAACGGGCCGCGCCGCTTCTCCGTCAACGGGGATGCGTTGCCTGTGATTTCAAAATTTTGGCGGGTCGCGCCGCGCGTCCGGCAGGCGGATAGTCGCTTCCTTCCGTTCCAGCAGAAACCGAAGCCCGATTTGGATTCCGGCGGGGGCGCGGCGCGGCTTTGCTTTCCCGAAACGAGCGCCGCCTTCCCGAACATTAACGTCATTGATTTTTTCCGCGGCGCGAGGCATTTTTTAAACTCATGGCTGAAAAAACTCTGAATGAAATCTCGCGGGAAGCGCGGGCGCTCTACACGCGAGGCGCCGAGGCGTTGACGCGGGATAATCTGGATTACGCCATCGCGCTGCTGAATCAGGCGCTGGAAAAGGAACCGGGATTCTTCGAGGGACGCAAACTGCTGCGTGAGGCGCAATTTCGCAAGGCCGGCGGGGGCGGCGGCTTCTTCAAAAAAATGTTCAGCGGCGCCGGCGCTTCACCGCTGCTGGCCAAAGGGCGGATGGTGCTGGGGAAAAACCCCGCTGAAGCGCTGGCCGCGGCCGAACAGATTCTCAACAGCGACCCCCACAGCGCCGCCGCCCACCGCCTGGTGGTGGATGCGGCCCGGGCGATGGAATTTCCGCAGACGGCGCTGCTGTCTCTGGAAATCCTCGTCAAAAATTCGCCAAAGGACAAAAATCTGGTCATTGAATTTGCCCAGGCCGCTTCCGCCCTTGGCCAAAGCGCACGGGCGGAAAAAATTCTGGTGGACCTGCTCCAGGAAATGCCCAACGACGGCGACCTGAAAACGGCGCTCAAGGATTTCTCCGCCCGCAAAACGCTGAACGAAGGCGGTTATGGCGCCCTCGAAGGCGGCGGCGGTTCGTTCCGCGACGTCCTGCGCAACAAAGAAGAGGCCGTTTCACTGGAGCAGGAACAACGCGTTCAAAAATCCGAGGATGTGGCCGGGCGCCTCATTGCCGAATACGAGGCGCGCCTGCCGCGCGAACCGCAAAATCAGAAACTGCTCCGCTCCCTCGCCGAACTTTACACGCAAAAAAAACAATTCGACCGCGCGCTGGCCATTTACGACCAGTTGAAGACCCTGGCCGGCAACGACCCCTCGCTCGACGCCGCCATTGCCCAGACCAGGGTTCGACAGTTCGATTTCCGGATTGAATCGCTAAACCCGTTCGAACCGGATCACGCCGCGCAGGTGGAAAAAATCCAGGCGGAGAAACTCGCCTTCCAACTCGCCGAATGTCAGCAGCGCGTGGAAAAATATCCCACCGACCTGGCCCTGCGCTTCGAGCTGGGCGCCCTGTATTTCCAGGCCGGAAAAATCAGCGAAGCCATTGCCGAATTTCAAAAGGCCCAGAACAATCCGCACAAGCGTCTGGCGGCGATGAATTATCTGGCGCAATGTTTCGCCAAACGAAAAATGTTCGATCTGGCCGCGCGCACCCTGCAAAACGCCATCAAGGAAAAAACCGCGTTCGACGAGGAGAAAAAGGAGTTGATCTACAACCTCGGTTGCGTGCTCGAACAGATGGGCAAAAAGGAGGAAGCGGTCGAGCAGTTCAAACAAATTTACGAAGCCGACATCAGCTACAAGGATGTGGCGGCGAAGGTGGACGCCTTTTACGCGTCACAATGAGTTCCCATCTCCCGGCTTTGTCAGGGCACAACCGATTTTCCCGGCCCCGGCCGGGCGTGGTGAGGAAAACCGTGCCGATGATGTTCGGCAACCATTCCGGCCGGGCGGTGTTGCATCTGAAAATCCAACCGTCGTCAAATTATGAAACGCTGGGCCATCCTCACGGTAATCCTTTACGCCGTCGCTTTGCTGCTGTTGACGGCGCCAGTCGTTCTGGCCGCCTTCGCCAATTGGGGGCTTCATGACACAAACCCCTTTGGCCTTCGCGACCTGCGGCAACTGTATTCACAATGGGGCTACTGGCTCTGGCTCGGCGTGCTCGCGGCCGGACAAATCCTGTTGCTCCTGGTGCCGATTGACCTTTCCCAAAAACGGTTGCCCGCGCGGCGCAAACTGAAAGTACCGGTCGTCGTCACCGCCTTTTTTCTGGCGAATCTGCTGGTGGCGGGAGTTCTGTCCCTCCTCTGCGCGGTTTTCAAAGACAACGCCTTCGAAATGTTCACCTTTGTGGACCGGGTGAGGTGGACGGGTCCTGCCGATCAAACGCAGCCATTCCAGCCCACCGTTGCCGGAATGTGGGCGAGCATGGGATTGATTCTCATCCTTTTTTGGACCGCCTGGGCGCTGCTTTTTGCCCGATTCGCCAAAGCCGACGACGCGTCATCGCTGGTTAAGCGCGCCGTGCGCTGGCTGTTGCGGGGGAGTATCCTGGAACTGATCGTGGCCGTGCCCAGTCATGTGATCGCGCGGCGCCGCGACGATTGTTGCGCCCCGGTGGGGACGTTCTGGGGCATCGCCACGGGCATTTCGGTGATGCTGCTGTGCTTCGGTCCGGGGGTTTATTTCCTGTTCGTCGAGCGGTTTCGCCGCCTCCAGCCAAAACCGGCAACGACCTCTGCCCCATAGTTCCCGCGCGACCAAATTCTTTTTGCGCGACAAAATTCTTTTTCTTTGACGGCGTTGCGCCTAATTTGCGCCAAGGCGAATGGGACTCAAACTGTTCAACACGCTCTCACGCTCGATTCAGGAATTTGCGCCGCTCAATCCGCCGCGGGTAGGCATGTATTGCTGCGGACCGACCGTCTATGATTTTGCCCACATCGGCAACTGGCGCACATTTGTCTTTGCGGACCTGGTCCGTCGCGTCCTGGAATCCCGGCATTTCCAGGTGACCCACGTGATGAACCTCACCGACGTGGACGATAAAATCATCCGGCGTGTTCGCGAAACCCGCCTTCCCCTGCGCGAGTTCACCGGGCGATACGAAGCGGCGTTTCTGGAGGATTTGAAGACGCTGAACTGCAAATTGCCGCATCACCTGCCGCGCGCCACCGAGCACCTCCCCGAAATCATCGCGCTCATTGAAAAACTGCTTGCGCGCGGCATCGCCTACGCGGCTGCCGACGGCTCGATTTATTTTTCCATCGAAAAATACCGCGCCGCCGGCGGCCAATACGGCCAACTGGTGAACTTGAATTTCGAGGCCCTGCGACCCGGCGCCCGCGTGGCCTCCGACGAATACGACAAGGCCGCCCTCGCCGATTTCGCCCTCTGGAAGGCGCGCACGCCGGAGGACGGCGACGTGTTCTGGCCCAGCCCGTGGGGCGAAGGCCGGCCCGGCTGGCACATCGAATGTTCGGCCATGAGCATGAGCCGCCTCGGCGAAAGCTTCGACCTGCATCTGGGCGGCGAGGATTTGAAATTTCCGCATCACGAAGACGAAATCGCCCAAAGCGAAGGCGCCACCGGCAAACCGTTTGTCCGCTTCTGGCTGCACGGCGCGCATCTGCTCGTCGAAGGCAAAAAAATGAGCAAATCCCTCGGCAATTTTTTCACGCTGCGCGATTTGCTGGCCCTGGGCTTCAGCGGACGCGAAGTGCGTTACACCCTTCTGCAGGCGCATTACCGCGAGCCGTTCAATTTCACTCTTGACGGCCTGGCCGCCGCCAAAACCGCCCTGGCGAGAATGGATGAATGCCTGACCAAATTGAAGGAAATTGCCGAACCCTTCAGCAGCGCGCCGCCCGAACCGCCTCCTCCCTCCCCGGAGACCACCCTGCAACGGTTTAACGACGCCCTGGATGACGACTTGAACATTTCCGCCGCCTGGGCGGCCGTGTTCGACTGGATCCGCCAATGGAACAAGCGCCTGGCGGAAAACTCCCTGAGCGCTCACCAGGCCGCTCACGCCCTGACAACGTGGGAAAAAATGGATGCCGTGCTCGGCGTCGGCGCCCCATCGGAAACGGCCATTCCGCCGGAAATCCAGGCGCTGGCCGAGGCACGCCAGGCGGCGCGGCGCGAAAAAAACTTCCGGCGCGCCGATGAGCTTCGCCACGAATTGAAAGCCAGGGGCTGGACCATTGAAGACACGCCCAAGGGACCGAAACTGAAAAAAATTTAATCGCGGAACCGCGAACGCGAAAATTTTTTGCGTGAGTTTTGCGTGTTTTGTGGTTCGATATTTCGCGAATTCTGAATCGCCCATGCCGCGCGGCTTGTTCATCACCTTTGAAGGCACCGAAGGCTGCGGCAAATCCACCCAAGTGGAACTGCTGGCGCGGCGCCTGGGCGACCTCGGCTGCCGCGTCCGCCCCGTGCGCGAGCCGGGCGGCACGGCCATCGGCGAAGAAATCCGCCACACGCTCAAGCACAGCCGGCATAATCAGGCCATGACCGCCGAGACCGAATTGCTGTTGATGAATGCCAGCCGCGCCCAACTGGTCCGCGAAGTCATCCGCCCTGCCCTGGCCGCCGGCGAAATTGTGCTGGGCGACCGCTTTTACGATTCCACCGTGGCCTACCAGGGTTACGGACGGCAGTTGGATTTGCAAACGGTGCGCACGGTCATTGACATTGCCGTCGGCGAAACCCGACCGGATTTGACCGTGCTGTTGACCGTGCCGCCGGAGATCAGCGAATTCCGCCGCGCCCTGCGCCAAAGCACCCTGCCCTTTGTGCGCGACCGGATTGAAGAAGCCGACCGCGATTTTTTCGCGCGCGTCGCCCGCGGCTATGAAGCCATCGCCACCGCCGAACCGGAGCGCGTGCGGCGGGTGGACGCCTCCGGGCCGGTAGAAATCGTCTGCGCCAAAATCTGGGAAATGGTCCAGCCTCTTTTGTCGAAAGTCTCACAACGATGAACGGCCCGCCGGCGGCCCGGCGCCTCCCCATCGAAAGGAAATCATGATCCCCAAAATATTCGCCGAAATTGAAGAAAAAATCCAGGGCGCCAAAGCCCTGAACCCGGAGCGCAAACGCCAGTTGCTCCAATTGCTGGCGACGTTGAAAACCGAGATCCTCCATTTGTCCCGGAGCGATCACGAACAGGCGCAAAGCATCGCCGGTTTTACCCGGACGTCCACGCATGAAGCCACGCGCGAAAAACAAAATCCGACTTTGCTCCAGCACTCCCTGAACGGCCTGCGCGCCTCGGTGGCCGGCTTCGAACAATCCCATCCGCGCCTGGTCCAAATCGTCAATCGCCTCTGCAACACGCTTTCGGATTTAGGAATCTGAGGAAACCGGCGGTCGGCCATTGTCTTCCCGCGCTTCCAACTTCGCAATGGCCGCCATAATTTCGTCGGCAATCTCCTGGTAAATTTCCTTGAGCCGCGCCGGGTCACACTGCCTGGCCTCCGCGCGCAGCTTTTCGAAGTGCAGCGGCCGGCCGTATTTGACGGCGATTTTTTTCGGACGCGGAAATTTCTGGTCTCGCCCCCACGCCTCGAAAGTTCCAAAGACGCGCACCGGCACCACCGGCGCCTCCGATTTGGCGACAATCAGTCCGATGCCCGAACGCGCCGGCTGCAGGCGACCGTCGCGGGTGCGCGTGCCTTCGGGGAAGAGGATGATGCCCGCCCCGCCGCGCAATCGTTCCAAAATGACGCGCAGGCCGCTGCCGGTGCCGCTCTCGCGATCCACCGGCACGGCGTTCCATCGCCGGAATAGCCAGCCGATCAACGGAAACCGGAACAGGCTTTTGCGGGCCAGGTAATGGATTTCGCGCTTCAGACCCGCGCCCACCACCGCCGGGTCCAGGTAACTGGCGTGATTGGCCGCCAGGATCATCGCGCCGGTTGACGGCACCTGTTCCGCACCGTAAACGCGCCAGCGAAAGTAAATCGCAAACACGGCGCGGAAAAAAATCCAACCCAGGCGGTAGAGGCCGTTCATAAAGCGGAAATCGGAAACCATGCCGGAGGAACGGAACGAACGTTGCGCCGCGGAAAATGCTTACGCTTCATGGCCCGGCCTCCTTCAACGCGTTTTCGCCAGGCGGGCGCGGATTTCGTTCAAAATCAACCGGCTGGTTTCTTCGGCCGTCAGGCGCGAATTGTTGATGACTTTGGCGCCCAGCGGAATCATCAGCGGGGCCACGGCGCGCTGGCTGTCGCGCTGGTCGCGCGCGGCCAGGTTTTCCTGAATGCCCTCGGCGGCGCGCCGGCGCGCGCGCTCGTCCAGCGAGGCGTCCAGGTAAAATTTGAACTCCGTTTCGGGAAAAACATTCGTGCCGATGTCGCGGCCTTCCATGACCAGGTCGCCGAATTGCGCACATTCGCGCTGACGCCGGACCATCCACTGCCGCACCTTCGGAATCGCCGCCACATGGGGCACGGCGGCGCTGACTTCGGCGGTGCGGATTTCTTTTTCGGGATAATAGCCGTCCACGAGCAACCGCACCGCGCGGAGGCCGTTTTTCTCGACACATTCGAGTTTTGTTTTCCATTTGCGGCACAGCGCGGTTACGGCCTTGGCGTCGTGAACGTCCACGCCCTTTTGCAGGCAATGCCAGGCCAGCGTGCGATACATCGCGCCGGTGTCCACGTACACGTAGCCGAGCGCCTGGGCCACCAGCCGGGCGTTGGTGCTCTTGCCGCTGGCGCTCGTACCGTCAATGGCAATGACAATATTTTTCAATTTCAAAATTTTTACTTCCGGCAAAGACCGCCCGGATCGCAAAGAAAAATTGAAACTTTGCGCATCCTGTGTTCTTTGCGCGAGTTATTCGGCCAATAATTCATCCCCTCCCAGTTTCCTCTGCGTTTTCGCATCCCAAATCGTCGCCCCTAAACCCTGGGGCGGCGGTGCGGCGAGTTTCTGGAAGAAATTGGGGAACGTTTTTTTCACGCACGAGGGGTTCCTGATTTTGATGCCGGGTACTTTCAGCCCCAGAATCGCAAAACACATCGCCAGGCGATGGTCGTGGTAAGTTTCAATTTCCGCGCCGTGCAGTGGCGACGGATAAACCGTGAGCGTGTCGCCTTCCTCAATCACCTTCGCGCCGCACCGGGTCAATTCCGTCCGCAAGGCGACGACGCGCTCGGTTTCTTGAAGGCGCAGGCGGCCCAGATCAACAAACCGAACCGGCTGCTCCGCGAAGGGCGCCAGAACGATGGCCGTCATGATGCTGTCGCCCAAATCGCGCTTCCTGGAAATTTCGGCTGGCAGACCGAATCCATCCCTCCCCACGAACCGGATGAATCCGGCATCCACCTGCCCGGGGCCGGACGGCCATCGGGAAACGGCAATTTCGCCGATTTCTTGCCGCCAGGTTTTGGCCAACAGCCAGCCCGCGGCCCAAAAATAACTGCCGCTGCTGGCATCCGGCTCAATTTGAAATTTCCCGCCGCGATGCGGAAATGCTTGAATCATTCGGGACGTCATCGCCACATACGGCGATTCCTCGGCATTTTCGCCGATGATTTCCACTTGCCAGCCGCCGACTTTCGCCCCCAGCAACAGCGCCGAGGCGAACTGGGAACTCTCTTCAATGCTGACGTGGCATTTTCCTTCTTTTGCACCTTCGCCGAAAATTCTCGCCGGCAATTTGTCATTCCCTCCTTCCGGCTCCACGCGATACCCCAGTTCACGGAGGGCTTGAAACAACGCCGCCTGCGGACGCTCGTGCATCCGCGGCACGCCGTGCAAACGATACACGCCGTTTCCCAGGCAGACCAGTGCCGACAAAAATCGGGCCGCCGTGCCGGCATTGCCCACGAACAGTTCCAGCGGCCTTTCCGCCGTGCCGCCGTTGGGAATTTTTCCGCCCCGGCCCCGGACGGTGAGGGTGCGGTTGCTGAATTCCTCGGGGTCGTTTTCCACACGGATTTCAAAGCCGAGCCGGCGCAGGCACTCAACCATAATCTGCGTGTCTTCGCTCCACAGCGCGCCGGTGAGCGTGACTTCACCGTCGGCCAGCGCCGCCAGGATGAGCGCGCGGTTGGTAATGCTTTTGGAGCCGGGCACGGTGATTTGCGCGCGCACGGGTTTGTCCAGCGGCACTATTTCGATGAGGTCGGGCAGAGACATGTTATTCGCACATTTCGCAAAGGAATGAAGCCGTCGGCGTCCAGGCGGCAAAATTCGCTTCGCACCCGGCGCTGTGATCGGCGCCGGAGAATCCGTGTTTATCGGCGTGGGGCGTGGAGGAGATTTTCATTCCGAGGAAAGTGAATTTGCCCGGGCGTTCCAGGCATCCCGGCGCGCCTTGGCTGTTTCAAAGAACCTGGAAATGGCCGCGGCATCCGCCGTTTTCAATGCGCGCCGGAATTTCTGCAACTGAGAAAGGAAGTCTTCCAGGGCGCGGGAGAGATTTTCCCGGTTGGCCAGGGCGATGTCGCGCCACATTTCCGGCGAACCGGACGCGAGGCGGGTGGTATCGCGAAAGCCGTTGGCGCAAAGGGCCGCCTGCCCTTTGGGCTGCGCCGGATCCAACACCCACCCCGCCAGCGCCGCCGCCGCCACGTGCGGCAGATGGCTGGTGCGGCTGACAAACAGGTCGTGCCGCGCGGGAGGCAGTTTCAAAATTCGCGCGCCGAGCGATTTCCAGAAGCGCTCCAGTTGACGCACGGCGCCGGGGGTTGCCTTGCGCGTCGGCGTCAAAACGCAAACGGTATTTTGAAACAAATCAGCGCGCGCCGCGGCCACACCGGTTTTTTCACCGCCGGCCATGGGATGACCGCCGACAAAATGCGCGCCAGCCTTTGCCACGAGCGGTTCCAAATCGCGGACCACACTGGATTTCACACTGCCGACGTCAGTGACCAGCGCGCCGGGTTTGAGGGCGGGCAAAAATCGCTCGGCCAGCGGGCGCATCTGCGCCAGCGGCGTGCAGAGAATCACCAGGTCGGCACGGGAAACGGCAGCAAACAGATCGGTGGTGGCCCAATCGGTGGCGCCGGTTTTTTCGCAGTCGCGAATCGTTTCCGGCCGGCGGACAAATCCGGCAATCTCGCCGGCAACGCCCCGGCGCCGCGCGGCCAGCCCAATGGAACCGCCGAGCAGGCCGACGCCCACAATGGTGATTTTCTGAAATGGCACGCGCCAACCATAGCCGAACTCCGGCTTTTGTTGAATCCCGAAATGCGCCTTCCCCTTGCAAATTCCGGCATTTCCGAATGGCGTTCGGGCGGGGCCTTTGGCAGACTGTTCGGCGATCCGCACGGCGCGGCCCGCGGAACCAAACGCCCATCATTTTTCGCCCGCCGTGCGGGAGCCAAACATGAGCAAAAAGTTAAAATTCGGTCTGCCCAAGGGCAGTTTGCAGGAAGCCACCATCGAAAAGATGGCCAAGGCGGGCTTCAACATTTCCGTCAACAGCCGTTCGTACATTCCTTACGTGGACGACGAGGAGCTGGAAATCCGCCTGATTCGCGCGCAGGAAATTTCGCGCTACGTCGAGCACGGTTATCTGGACTGCGGCATCACCGGTTATGACTGGATTGTGGAGAATGGCTCCGACGTGCACCAGGTGGGCGAATTTCTGTTCAGCAAAGCCACGCGCCAGCCGGCGCGCTGGGTTCTGTGCGTGCCGGAAAACTCCCCCATCCGCTCGGTCAAGGATTTGAACGGCAAGCGCATCGCCACCGAAGTGGTCCGCCTCACGAAAAAATATTTGAAGCAGCACGGCGTCAAAGCGGAGGTGGAATTCTCCTGGGGCGCAACGGAAGTCAAGGCCCACGAACTGGTGGATGCCATCGTCGAGTTGACCGAGACCGGCTCTTCACTCCGCGCCAATAAACTGCGCATTGTGGATACCCTGCTGGTTTCCACGCCACGACTGATTGCCAATCATCAAGCCTGGCAGGAGCCATGGAAACGAAAGAAAATCGAGACCCTGGCCCTGCTGCTCAAAGGCGCGTTGGAGGCCGAGGCAAAAGTCGGTCTCAAAATGAACATCGCCGAGAAAAATCTGGCGACCTTGCTCAAAAACCTCCCTGCCTTGCGAAACCCCACCATCTCCAACCTGAGCCAGAAAGGCTGGGTGGCCGTGGAAACGATCATTGACGAGCACATCGTACGCGAACTGATCCCCAAACTCAAAAGCGCCGGCGCCGAAGGCATCATCGAGTATCCCCTCAACAAGGTCGTTTATTAGTTCGCTGCCGGTGGACGGCTCATCCGGCCTGGCCGTGAACCCGGCTGTCCGGCCGCAGAAAATTTCCTCTTGCCTCTTTGAAACAAATCAACCAACCTCTGTCAAAAATTATCACTCCCCGATATGGGCTCGCTCAAAAAACGTCGCAAGGCCAAAATCAACAAGCATAAACGGCGCAAGAAGCTGCGTCTGCACCGTCACAAGAAACGCACCTGGCAACAGTAACCGGTTGCCGTCATTTCATTCCTGGTCGCGTGCGGCGGGTTCCCCCGGCACGGAGCGCCAGTGTTTGCCTGGTGTTTTCCACAAAGGGGTCGCGACGCAAATTTGGGTCGTGTCACCGGGATGTTTTGTGTAGGATTCCCCTCATGGAAAATCAGTTCAGCAAACATTATACCCGCGATGAAGCCCGCGCGTTGCTGCCGCAAATCCGCCAGTGGCTGGCACAACTCAATCGCCTGCGCCAGGACCAAGAGCGTTTCGAGCAGCGGCTGACTGAACTGGCGGCCATTGGGCGCGACCTCGGCGGAGAAACCGTCAACCGCTGGGTCCGCACCCTGGCCGACATGCAAGCCATCTTCTCCGAATTCCAACGCCGTGAAATTTTCATCAAAGACCTCCATCGCGGGCTGGTGGATTTCCCCGCCATCCTTGGCGGCAGAGAGGTGTTCCTGTGCTGGGAATCGGACGAAGAAGACATCGAATTCTGGCACGACCTCGATGCCGGTTACGCCGGACGGGAAAGATTGTGACAGGCCAGCTCTGTCAAAACGTTGTCCACACGTTGAATTGTTAAGGCTTCGCATTTGACCGCTCAACATTCCGCTGCGCCGCGACCGAAAACTTCGTCGGCTAACGCCCTGGATGAAGTTTCTGGGCGAGGAGAAAGGGCAAAAAGCATTTTCAAAATTCTGTGACCACCCGGCCGGCGGGCGTTGCCAGAACCAGACGGCGACGATTTTGCGCAGTGGCCTGGGTTGCCTTCTGCCGCTTGCCTCCGAGTGCCAGGATCGCCTCCTCTGAAACAGCCTGCCGCAGGGCTTTTCCTCTGGTCGGCTGCCGGCTCAGCCACCAACGACGGCCCGTCTGATCCCCACAACTCTCGCCGCGATGGCTCCAGCGCGGTGTTAGACCACATTACAACTGCCAAATCCAAACAATAATGCCAAGCACCAAATAACCCGCAACATTCGCAATGGCGCAAAGCCGAAAAAGCCGCTCGACTGAATGCTTGCGCGTGCTCCACCGCAACAACCAGAACTCGATGACGATACTTAAAATGCAAGCGATAAAAATGCGGTAACTGCAAAAGTCGTGAAATGCCGCCCTGCGGCAACAACGGTATGGCCTCTATCTCCGGGCAGCACCTTGTCAATAAGACCGCCGGGAAGGAAAGCCGTGATGACGATGCCGACAAACCAAGAAACAAGATTTGCAAGAATGATGTTCCGCAAATCCGGATAACGCTCGTCACTGGAGAAGTGCCGATAACAGAACCACTCGGTAACAACAGCCCCAATGCCTGCAACCGGCAACAGCAGTGACGAAACAACGGCGTCGTGAACGCTGGAAAAACGACGCCGTCAACGATTTCTGACATACGGCAATGCTCGCATGAGCGGCGGCTTCCGCTTGTTGGAAACTGTCCGCTCAATGGAGGGGTTGGGCGTCAGACCTCGATCCAAAGCGATGCTTTGCCGCTCATTGAGGACGGGAGAGCACGCCCTCGACAATGTCTGTGTTCTGTGAGTCGATGATCACCCACCCTCCGGGGGTGCGACAAAGCACGTTGAAAAGGATTCCGTTGCGTGCGGGAAGTGGCGCTCCCTCAGGAGAAACGTGACCCTCAAGGGACCAGCGGACTCTGGCAATGGCGATACCCTCCTGAGGGAACCGGACTGATACATTCTCGATGGTCAACCGGCTGTTCTTGAACATAGTTGCGTGCGTGAACTCATGGGCCTTCTTGATTTCATCTCTTCCTTTCCACCAGAGACCCACGACGTTGACGAACTCCGCATCCGGTGCAAACAGCTCGGCAAATGCGTTCATGTCATGCCGGTTCCAGCATTCCGCGAAGGCGTGGACGACCTGCGTTACTTCGGTAATTGCATCGGGCATTGGCTTCTCCTTTTCCGTGGATGAGGCACACTCTATTGACTATGACATCTAACGACCAAAAGCTTCTCTGAAAGGTTGTAGTTGGCGCTGCACGTTCAGATAAAGAATTTCATACGCCTTCAGCGTTTTGTCGTCAAGCGATTTCGGTTCATTTTTCGGGTCATCAGCTCATTCTACAGGTTCGTGACCAGGCTTCTCTCCACCGCTTGCTGCCCCCATCATTAATCAGCTCCCCTGGCCGCTCATTTGATCCTGGATCCTCCTCAGGCAGTCACGCCGCCCGATTCGATCACTTTTACTTCAGCGCGACCGGGAAAGCCTTTGGGACGGCCATCCTCTTGTTGGCTACCCCAAATCGTTTCACTGTCACTGGTCTTGCTTCGAAGGGCGGTTCTCTTAGAGCGTGTCCGAAAAATGTGCGACATAAGATTAAACGATCCTGTGGAGCATGATGCGCGATAAGCGCGAGGTAAATCCAAGCCTCGGCATGTTCGGGTTTGACTTCGCAGTGGCGCACCAGTCGGCGATGCCTCATCAACCAACCGAACGTGCGCTCGATGATCCGGCGTTTGGTCAGGACAACAAAGCGCGACGGCGGATTTCACGGCACAACCTGGACTGGGAGCGAGCCAGTCTGGCAATGAGCGGCGGTGCCAACCGTTTGACTGTCGAGAATGGGCGCTATCGGTTGAGCGCGCTTTCCCGCGGCAGCGCGGACTTCCCGGCGCAACACTTCGTTGAGGCCGCCCAACTGCCGTCGCGGATCCAGAGCCGGAAGCAGGGGTTGAAGGTATTCCCATTCCGGGTCGGTCAAGTCGGTCGGATAAAGGTTGCCAGTCATCCCACCATAATTGGCTCCCCGCCCTGGTCATCCATCGTCCAGGTCAGGCATTTTCAGACACGCTCTAAAGAAATCTGCATCAAAAATGTCTCCGCAACTTTACCAGCGTGCTTCAGCGGTGTGGGCACCCAGGCCAACAGCACGGCCTGCGCATGCCTCCCTGCATCTTATCAATGGCAACCTCGATGCGACGCCTCCTTGTGGCGCGCTGCCTGGCTGAAGTAACCCAACAAATCCACTCGTTTCGGGCGAGCGGAGTAATATCGGCCCAAAGACTCTTGGCCGCAGCGTTGGCCTCGATGGCTTTTCGAAAGTCCGCTGGCAGCTTATGGACCGTGCCGCCTGCGAGTTTTTCAGTTGTCATGGTTCAAAACTGCTCATGCCGCCTGCCGACCAAAAGCTGAGCCACGCCGCCAGTGACTCCCGCCAACCGGAAACCAGAAGCAAAAACCGACCGACGTAACCGGCGTTGGCTCCAGGATTGTGTTAGACTGCACCTCTTTGCTTGTTAATGCTTCCTGCACAAAAAATAATCGCCAACTGAAATATAACAACCACGGAACTCTGCGCTGCTAAACTCAAACTGTTACGGTAATAACTCTGCATTCTCTCTAAATCATCACCAGTCGGCTTCAATGTAATAATTACTTTCTTTGTCAGATGTGCAGTGCTCAGATTCGCAACCACGTTTGCGCCGGCAAATAACAACGTAAGGCTTGCCGCAAGATAGATAATAAATATGCGCCTCATAGTGTAAATGCAGCCTGACGACCACAAGCTGAGCCGCGGCTACTGGCGGCTGGTTCGCGATTGTAATCTGGACTCTCAATCTTCACATCTCAACCGCAAACTCAGGAAACAGTGGCCGTTGGCCCCAGCCCTGTGTTAAGCGTATCGGTCATGGTCTGTGAATATAAAACTCAAAGCCTGCCCATCCGCAAGCTAGAATAAACAACATGGCATACGATGCCAGATTCGCGCGAAATACACCTCGACAAACTGTTGTCGACTCAATATCTGGCCATGCGCGCCGACAAATCTTGCTCTCAAGCCAAATTGAAACGTAAAAGGAGGGAATGAGTAACAATGCAGCAGCCAACGGAACAAGCCAATAACCAGAACCCTCTACTGGCCCCAACCAAGCCATTCCTATCACAATACCAACAACCTGGAAAACCGGTGAATCAAATATATTCCAATGCCACCTGTCTGCGGCGATACCAAGCGGAATCATAATCGCCAGCTCCAGTACGAACATAGCCAGCCAAGCCAGCGGAACGCCGGCCAGCGCCGAAAGTAGATTGGCCTTCGTCACGCCAATAAAGGCATCTCGATAGGATAACTGAACCCACCGACGGATAAGCAGCGCCTCGACGAGGATAATGGGAGCCAACGCACCAAGCATCAGCGGCCACTGCACGAAAATCATCGGGATACCCACGTCTGCAAGCATAAGCTAGATCCGCCTGACGATCCAAAACTAAGCCACGCCGACGGGCGAGTAGCTCCGCTGGTCGTTAATCGTTGTATAACTCAAACCGCTCATAAACTCAAGGCGCAGTCGGCGTTGGCTTCGGCGCTGGGTTAGGCATCATGTGTCAATCTGCGCTTTGTCAGCCAACCGCGGAACTCAATCGTAATATCTAACGCCCAAAATGCCGCGAATAAGATCTCAAACCAGCCAGGAATTGGCTGTCTCGCAAAAGCAACTCCACGTACTAAATCCCGAATGAAAAATGCGCCGCAAAGCACGGTGAGGGCAACAAGCCCCCAAATAGCCCAAATACTCGGAAGCTGGCCTTTTCGATAACCGGAATAACCGGAAGAAAGTAAAAACAAGCCGAGGCCATAAGCCGACAGGATGGAGGTATGAAAAATGATGAGCGCGACGCCAACTGTCAGCAATGTCGAATGAATCACAAATCGCTTGGTATGAATATTCATACGCTCGTGTGGCCTAACGATTCAGCTCACCGATGCGGCCCCTCCGTGACTCCCGAATTAGCGAGCAGCGCAGCGGGGCCGCCATCCGGTGCAGCGCTTTGTTGGGCCGTCGGTGTCACACGATTCCGGGTGCGGCCCTTGTGTCGAGCCTCGAAGGCCCTAAACTTAGAGTCCAAGGTGAACACGTACATGAGCAACGCCTCCGTGAATTCCAGGATGTCTCGTGCGTCTTCGGCTGTCACTGCGGCATCAACGTCATGAGCCGCCTCGTTACCGACAAGGCGTACACTATTTGCCCAATCGCGCAACCGCGAATCGATACGTCCCTGCTCTTTGAGGTTGGCCAACTGTTGGGCAAGATCCCCTCCCTTCGCAGAGAGGTTCTTGCATAGTGCTTCCAAAGCGCGGCGACACATCAAAGCGCACGCATCGTACGAAGCGGTAGCGAACGACCGATGGGCCTGGGTCACAGCGCGTCCGATAGAATCAGGCAGGCCTTCGATTTTCGGTCCACTCGCCGCAGGGTACAGTACAGCCTCGTCCGTATCAGTCCAGGATTCCGCCAGCCCTGTGAAGCAAGACTCACGAACCAGAAATGGACCGTTGCACCGCCGGCAAATGGCTATCGAGTAATAATCGCCGTGGTATTCGCGGTCCACTTCGTCGTTTGGACTCACAGCGTCGCTGCGGGCCCCTCCGAAGCCGCGAGCAATCACCTTGGCTTCGACGAGAATGTTGCAGGTGGGGCAAAACACGTCGAATGTTTCTTTCTCCATATTCGCTATCTCCTGGTACGAAGTTTCCTCTCGGCCCTATGATCCAAAGCTGAACCACGCCGACGGGCGAGTGGCTCCGCTGGTCCGATAATCGTTGTATAACTCAAACCGCTCATAAACTCAAGGGGCAGTGGCCGTTAGATGCCATGATGGGTTGACGAGCGGGTGCAAAACGGGCACACGCTCTGGCGAATGAAAAACAACACTCAACCCAATCATGGTATGAACACGACAACACAAATCGCGACCCAAGACAATCCCCAAGTTCCCTCCGTCCTCAAGCTCGGTCTGGACGTGGACCTCCAGCAAATCACCGTCACCGTCCAGCACGATCACCAACAGCCCAAGCCCGCCCGGAGTTTCAGCGGGCCCCGGCTGGCGCAATGGGTGCGGGAACAAGTCCACGCCGGCCACACGGTCTGGACGGTCTATGAAAGCTGCGGCTTCGGTTACACCCTGCACGCTCAACTGGTTGAAGCCGGCGCCCACAGCCTGGTCATCAGCCCGGTGCGTTTGCACACCGAGCGCCGCCGCAAGAACGACCGGCTGGATTCCCGGCAGCTCTGCCTGCGCCTGTCCCGGTATCTCGACGGCCAGAGGGACGAACTGCCGGTCATCCGGGTGCCCAGCCTGGCCGAGCAACAGCGCCGCGAACTGGGCCGGCAACGGCAGTTTTGGCACAAG
>DASRCU010000206.1:0-62984 GCA_035652955.1 Verrucomicrobiia bacterium
ATTATGCATTCAGATCCAGGATTGTCGCAGTTCCCACTTCTATCTTCGCCACATACAACTGTATCATTTGGGCCAAGAGCATTGCTTGCCATTGTTAATCCTGACGCTGCAGCTAACAGCATAGCCGCCATTGGCAGTGACGATACTACATTCACTGTTGTTTTATTCATCGTTCACCTCATTTTTGTTTTTTTGTGTTTGTTCCACAGCACGGCCATCACCGGGATTAGTATGACAAATCCAAATAACAGCCACACCAAATTATTTCGTTTGTTCGGATAAAAAAACGCGTCAAATCTCGGGCCATGCTTCAGGTAACGTGCTGCTTGAGACAGAAGAGTCGGATCATCTGCCGACTTCCAAGATTCGCCAGGATGAAGTGTATACTCTGCATACCGATAAATCCGAGTTTTATTGGCTTGGCGATAGCGAAAATCGAATACATGACTTTCCTGGCTCGCACTGGTTGGAAGCCAGTTGTGTCCCTGTGCCTTGAGCAGGATGACATTGATCGCCTTCAATTTCCCGTAAAATAAAGGATGAGGAAAAGGAGGACGGCTCGCCGCGCCTGGGAACATATAATGTTGAATTTCGGATTCGGCCGGAATTAAAATGTGATTGGTATGATACCACTGCGTGCATTTGAATTTGGTCTCCACCCAACCGTTGGGAATTGTCCTTAGAAAATTAAGGGTTGTTCTTTCACGGTTGTAACCCCCTATTGAAGAGGGATAGACGAAATCGGAACGGAGGAGCGCCTGATCGTCGCTCAAATCGAGAGCATTATCACGCACCGTCGACAGACTTTCGATGAATTGGCCTTCTGACGGGGAAATAATCCACTTGTATAGGTATGCCCCCAAAGATACGCGCGGGTTCATCCATGGTATAGGCAATGCAATAATGCCGTTTGTGTCCGGTGCGATCATATCCGGCGAAAGACAGTATGTTAGCCACGGCAATGACATATCAAGGTAGTCGCCGGAATATGAACCCAGATAGAATTGGGATGGTGATACTGTGACGATAGTAGAAGGTGAGGTGCCGCCTTTTTCCACGGTCTCCGAGGTATATGTTTCTATGCCATCGCACCAAATTTGACCTACTTGACCGGTATTCAAGTTAGTGGCACAGACTTTCCAAGCGTTCCCACCCATAATGACAATGACAACAAAGGAGGCGTCCACGCGTCTCGAATCATGATACGTTTTCCCGCTTTGAGGATTTTGAGCGGCAGCGTGATATTCGCCATAGACTTCAATGGTTGTGCTGCCCTCGCCGCTCGCATGGGTCGGTTGCAGGGACAGAGCCGCCGTCAAACTGATCCACAGTTTCAAAAGAGCACGCTGCCGCACGGCTCGGAGCGCAGAATAAAACCATGGGATGGTCGTGGAAATCAGATACAACAGGGCGAGATTTGGGATGATTGTTTCTTCCCTTTTGCTGACATGGAGCAGTTTTCCCAACAACCCCAAGCAACCACAATGGGAGCCGCCGGTAAAATTGAAAGCCCAGCGGTAGAGCAACATTATCGTCACAAAGGTTAAAACAATAATATTGGTGAAATCCCGGCCGCAAAATCTGAAACAGGCTACCGCGGTTAATCCCTCGAGAAAGCCGGCTGCAAAATACAGATCGTTATTTGTGAAAAATGGGAAGACCGCATTGGGTAGTCCGCCTTCAAAGCCTGAAATTCTTAAAAAAGCAAAATGTGAGAACGCGAACAACAGCAGCAAGATCCCAGCAAAGACATGCAGTGAAGAAGGCAACCTGCGCGCCATGCCGTTCAGGTAGTCACCAACGAAACGCTCGCTTTTCAACAACATAATCCTTCACGTTGGTTTCTTCCCCTTGAATCAAGCAAGTTTCCTTCTACAGCCTTAAATAGAGCCTGCCACACTCAAGAAGAAAGTGCAACAAGAAAAATTAATGAAAGTTATTCACTTTCGTTGGGGGGACATGAGACTTGCTGTTGGTGTGTTTAACCAGTTCTGAAATATCGCCCGCGAAGAAGCATGGCGCGAAATCTGATCGGTTGCACGTTGCTGTCCATGCAGCGCCTTGGGGTGTCTCTGTTTAACCCGTTCAATTGTCCGGCCATTCGCCGCTTTTGAATGCGGCGCCGTTGCTTTTTTAAAATGGTGAAGCGGCGTGGCTGCCCCCCGTCCGCTGAAAATGTCTGGAAAAGGGGAAGCCGATTCTCATTCACTCCCACTCAATCGTCCCCGGCGGTTTGCTGGTGATGTCGAAGACGCAACGGTTGACGCCTTTGACTTCATTGATAATGCGCGAGGCGAGCTTTTCCAGCAGGTCGTAGGGCAGTTTCACCCAGTCGGCGGTCATGCCGTCCTGCGATTCCACGGCGCGGAGGGCGATGGTGTAATCGTAGGTGCGCTCGTCGCCCATTACGCCGACGCTGCGCACCGGCAGCAAGACGGCGAAGCTTTGCCAGATTTTGTAATACCAGCCGGAGGATTTCATTTCTTCGACGACGATGGCATCGGCGTGGCGCAAAATTTCCAGACGTCGCGGCGTCACTTCGCCGAGGATGCGCACGGCCAGGCCGGGGCCGGGGAAGGGCTGACGGAAAACAATCTCCTTCGGCAGACCCAATTCGAGTCCGAGCTGGCGCACTTCGTCTTTGAACAGGCATTTGAGCGGCTCGACGAGTTGAAATTTCATTTTTCGGGGCAGGCCGCCGACGTTGTGGTGACTTTTGATGAGCGCGGCGGGGTTGCCGGCGATGGGCACCGACTCGATCACATCGGGGTACAGTGTGCCCTGGGCCAGGAATTTGTATTTCGGATTTCGGAGTGGGGGTTTGGAATTTTTCCCGGCCAACTCGATCACGGCGTTTTCGAAGACGGAAATAAATTCCCGGCCGATGATTTTGCGTTTCCGTTCCGGATCGGTCACGCCGCGCAATTGGGACAGAAAACGTTTCGAGGCGTCCACGTATTTGAGGCGGATGCGGAAATGTTTTCCAAAGACGTTCTGGACGGTTTCCGGCTCGCGGGCGCGGAGCAAACCGTTGTTGACGAAAATGCAGGTGAGCTGGTCGCCAATGGCTTTGTGCAGCAGGGCGGCGGCCACGCTGGAATCCACGCCGCCGCTCAGACCCAGAATGACGTTTTCGGTTCCGACTTGTTGGCGAATTTCCTCGACGGCTTGATCCACGTAACGGCGCATCGTCCATTGCCTGCCACAGCCGCAAACCCCGTGGACGAAATTGGCGATGATGTCCCGTCCGCGCGGGGTGTGGGCGACTTCGGGATGAAATTGCAGGCCGAAGAATTTCCGCGGGCGATGTTCGATGGCGGCGAATTCGGAGTTTTCGGTGACGGCGACGGGTTTGAATCCCGGGGGGATTTGGGTGAGTTTGTCCCCGTGGGAATTCCAGACTTGCAGTTGTCGGGGCAGACCGGCAAACAACGCGCAGGAGGGGTCCTCAACGGTGAGCGTGCCCTTGCCGTATTCGCGCCGGAGTCCTTTTTCGACTTTGCCGCCGAGGAATTCCGCCAGCAATTGCAGACCGTAGCAAATGCCGAGCACGGGAATGCCGAGCGAAAAGATGTTTTGATCCGGCAGCGGCGCATTCTTCGCATAAACCGAGGCCGGTCCGCCGGATAAAATGAGACCCTTCGGTTTGAGGGCGGCGATCTGCACCGCCGGCGTGTCGTAGCGGAGAATCTGCGAAAACACACGGCATTCGCGGACGCGGCGCGCGATGACTTGAGTGTATTGCGAGCCGAAATCGAGGATGACGATTTGTTCGTTCATGAAATCAAAACGGCGGCGCACTCTTTGCCTGGGCGGGGCGGTTTTGGCGAGACAAAAATGAAGCCCCGCCACCGTGTGTGAAACGTGAACGCTCCGGTTGTTCACGTTTCACGCAGCCGGTGTCAGGCTCCGGTTTGGAAGGGACTGGCCCGTTGGCCGGTTATTGTCTGACCACCGAGATTTTACCGGCGTTGGGGTCGTAAACGATTTTGTAACCGTACGGCGCTTGCGGCAGCTTGCCCAGATAATGCATGTCCACCATTTCCTGGAGGCTCTTGGGGTACCGGCCTTCAGCGGCGTTGAATTCCTGGATGGCGTGGTTGACGTAAGCCAGGTTGATCTGGTTTTCAGAATATTTCTCAGCCTGGACGACCACGCCGACGTAATCTGCCGGCGCGGTGAGCGGGTTGCCGCTGGCGTAATTGGGTGCCGGTGTGTGGGGCGCCGCGGCGTTGGTGACTGCCGGCGCCGCGTTGGTGACTGCCGGTGCGGCATTAGTGGAGGATGGCGGTGCCGGCGCAGATGTCTTTTGACTACAGCCGGCCAACACCAGGCCGGCCACGAGGGGAAGAACCAGTTTCGCTTTCATACTGCTAACATAATTCAATCGGCGGAAAATCCAAGCGGAACGTGCGCTGACAAAACTCGCTGCAGAGCGGCAACGTGAAAATGTTGTCGAATCCGCCATCTTTGCGTTTAACTTGGGAAGATGGCCGATACGCTGGTGGTCAACGAAATTTACTTGAGCCTGCAAGGGGAAAGCACCTGGGCAGGGTTGCCGTGCATTTTTATCCGCCTCACGGCCTGTGACCTGCGCTGCTCTTATTGCGATACCGCCTACGCCTTCGCTGAAGGCAAAAAAATGACGCTGGACGCCGTTCTGGCCGAGGTCCGGAAGCGGGCCGCGCCATTTGACGACCCGAAATCCGAAATTCACAATCCCAAGCTGCCGCTGGTGGAATTGACCGGCGGCGAGCCGCTGTTGCAAAAAAATTCGCTGCCCCTGATGCGTTTGCTGTGCGACGCGGGGTTCACCGTGTTGCTGGAAACCAGTGGTGCGCATGACCTTTCGGCGGTGGACCCGCGCGTGCGGCGCATCATGGACCTGAAATGTCCCGCCAGCGGCGAGGCAGCGCGCAATCGCTGGGAAAATCTGCGGCATTTGAAAGCCACCGACGAAATCAAGTTCGTCATCAGCACCGTGGAGGATTACGAATGGGCCAGGCAAAAAATCAGGGAATACCGCCTGGATTTGGTATGCCCTTTGCTGTTTTCCTGGGCGCATCCGCTGGCGCCGGAACAACGGCACCCGTCCTTGAAACCGATGCCGCCGGGGCAAACGCCCATTTCGCGGCGCGAGCTGGCCGAACGCATCATCGCCGACGCGCTGCCGGTGCGGTTCCAGGTGCAGTTGCACAAAATTATCTGGCCGCCGGAACAACGCGGAGTTTGACAGTAAGATGCGAACGGTGCCAGAAGACATTTGGGTCCAGGAAAATGGAACGCCGGCAAAACCGCGGTATTTCCATTTTCCGGCGGTTTTTGAAAAGGCCGGCGGCGAATGCCCGCGGAGGTGCGGCGCCGGGATTTGAATTGCAAATTGCTTTGTGTCCAAAACGAACGCCATTCTGGAAATGCTGCGCGCCTATGAATCGCGCCAGGTGACCTTTCTGGCTGCGGACGATTCCTGGCCGATCGTGTGGGAGCGGGCCAAAGACGTGTTCGTCTGGGACGCTGACGGGAAGAAATACCTGGATTTGACCGCCGCCTTTGGCGTGGCCGCCGCCGGCCATGCCAACCCGAGCGTGGTCAAGGCCGGCCAGGCGCAACTGGCCCGTTTGCCGCACGCGCCGGGCGATTTTCATCCCCACGCGCGCAAGGCCGAGTTGGCGCGGGAGTTGAGTCGCGTCACCTTTGAACAATGGAGCCAGAAAAGTGGCCGGACGATTTTCGGCAACTCCGGATTCGAAGCCGTGGAAGCGGCGCTCAAAACAGCCATTCTGGCTACCGGCAAACACGGCGTGGTGGTCTTCACCGGCGCGTATCACGGCCTGGGTTATGGCGCGCTGGTCACCACGCACCGCGATTTTTTCCGTAAACCGTTTTTGCCGCAGCTCCGGGAATTCGGCCATTTCGTTCCCTTCCCGGCGAGGTCTTCGGACCTGCCTGCCGTGGATTGGATGGTGCGCCGGCTTTTCCGCCGCGAATGGATCGGGGCCGTCCTCGTCGAGCCAATTCAGGCGCGGGGCGGCATCAACGTGCCCCCGCCGGAATTCCTGCCGCTGCTCCGCAAGTTGTGCGACGAACACGGCGCGCTGCTGATCCTGGACGAAATCTACACGGGCTTCGGACGCACGGGAAAAATGTTTGCCTGCGAGCATGCCGGCGTGACGCCCGACCTCATCTGCCTGGGCAAGGCGCTGACCGGCGGCTTCCCGCTCTCGGCCTGCGTGGGGCGTGCGGATATCATGGACGCCGCCTGGGCGCCCTCCAAAGGCGAGGCGTTGCACACCAGCACGTTTCTGGGCAACCCCGTCGGCTGCGCCATGGCGCTGGCCCAAATCGCGGAAATTGAAAAACTCAAACTGCCCGCCCGCGCCGCCGAGCTGGGGAAATTTCTGCTCCAGGAGTTGCAATCCCTCCAGGCCGAAAATTCCCATTTGAAATGCGAAGTGCAGGCGCGCGGCCTCGGCCTGATGGCCGGCGTGGAATTGCGCCGCACCGATGGCACGCCCGCCACCGCCGAAGCCTTTGCCGCCGTCAGGAAGTTATTGCAACGCGGTTTCATTTTCCTGCCCGAAGGCGAATTCGGCAATGTCATCAGCCTCACGCCACCGCTGACCATCACCAGGCCGCAACTGGCCAAAGCCGTGGCCGCGTTAAAGGAAACGCTGATGACCGACGACCTCCAGTAAAACCATTCCGACCGCGCCCAATGGCCGGGAACAGCCCTTTCCGAAATTCAAACCGTTTGCTCAACCCGAGCTTCCGAAGCAAAGCCACCGCCCGGCGGCCGCATTTTCTCATTGATTGCAAGCTTGGGAAGGTAGCAGCCGGACATCGGCTCCCGGAATTTGCCGGCAGCCGGGAAATCAAAGCAGCTCCCCGCATTTCTCATCGCCTCCGCTGATTGCTACCGGCCGTTGAGTTCGCCAAACGATTTCCGCCGGCAAATCATTCGGGCATTTTCAACTTCAACTTGTCCGCCACCTGCGCCACGTCCTTATCGCCGCGACCGGAAAGGTTCACGAGGATGATTTGATCCTTGCTCATTTGAGGCGCGCGTTTCATCGCCTCGGCGACGGCGTGGGCGCTTTCCAGGGCCGGAATGATCCCTTCCAGCCGCGCCAGTTTCACGAAAGCCTCCAGCGCCTCTTTATCCGTGGCGTAAGTATATTCCACGCGCTTTTGATCGTGCAACCAGGCGTGTTCCGGCCCCACGGCGGCGTAATCCAGCCCGGCGCTGATGCTGTGGGTGAGTTGAATCTGGCCAAACTTATCCTGCAAAAGGTAACTGCGCGTGCCCTGCAACACCCCCAATGACCCGCCGTGGAACCGCGCTGCATGTTGATTCGGCTTGATGCCCCGTCCACCTGCTTCCACGCCTACCATTTTCACGCTCGTCTCGTCGAGGAACGGATAGAACAAGCCCATGGCGTTGGAGCCGCCGCCGACGCAGGCGATGAGCAGGTCCGGCAGGCGCTTTTCCTTTTCCAAAATCTGCGCGCGCGCTTCGTCGCCAATCACCCGCTGGAAATTCCGCACCATCACCGGATAGGGATGCGCGCCATAGACCGTGCCGAGGATGTAATGCGTCGTGCGGACGTTCGTCACCCAGTCGCGCATCGCCTCGTTAATGGCCTCCTTGAGCGTCTGCTGTCCGGCGTGGACGGGGACGACGTCCGCGCCGAGCATTTTCATGCGATAGACGTTCAACTCCTGCCGCCGGCAATCCACCGCGCCCATGTAAATGACGCATTTCATCCCGAACATGGCGGCCACGGTGGCGGTGGCCACGCCATGCTGACCCGCCCCAGTCTCGGCAATGACCCGCGTCTTGCCCATGCGCCGGGCCAGCAGAATTTGTCCCAGGCAGTTGTTGATCTTGTGCGCGCCGGTGTGCAGCAGGTCCTCGCGCTTGAGATAAATTTTCGCCCCGCCCTGTGCGCGGGTGAGGCGTTCAGCCGGGTAAAGCGGCGTAGGACGCCCGCAAAATTCCTTGAGGTAGCCGGAAAGTTCGCGCTGGAACTGCGGGTCGTGCTGGGCGCGGAAGTATTCGGCCTCCAGCTCCTGCAACGGGTGCATGAGCGTCTCGGGCACGAACCGTCCGCCATAGGGGCCGAAATGCCCCCGCGCATCGGGCAGATTCTCCGCCGCAATCACACTCATGCCGTCATTCTCACGCAAAAACGGGGGAGCGGAAAGAGAAATTTGACAGCCCGTTAAAAAAGTCTGTCGTGTGATCGAACCCGTTTGGGGATGAATCGTTCGATGAACCTGGCGTTGAACCTGGCGTTCGGCAAACGCAAATCCGAACAGGATGAACTGTTCATCCCCACAGCAAAAGCGGCCAGCAGCCACGGCCATCCGTTCTACGCCAGACTCAACCACGTATTAGCCGAAACCGGCTTTGATGAATTTGTCGAGAAGCTGTGCGCGCGGTATTACAAGGAAGGGGTCGGTCCGGAATTTCAGCCCCTTCCCATTGGAGCGTTCCATCCACCCGTCGCGTCGCGGGCGCGCTACTGGCCGGTTAAAATAGCGCCCCGTATGAGTCGGCCCGCCAATTCCTACGGCCATGCCACGGCTGAATCCTTCATGGCTACCCTTAGAACCAAATGCTTGGAATAAACATCCGCTTCGCGCACTGAAGCCAGATTAAATGTGTTCGATTACCTGGAAAACTTTTAGAACTCCAAGCGGCTCCACCGCGCCTTGGGCTACAAGTCACCTGTGGAATTTGAAAACCAGCTCGTTAAACGACAGCAACAAATCCGCCAAAAGCCCCATCCGCGCTTTCGAAGAAAGATCAACAGTGATCGGCGCCGATAAGAGCTTCAATGGCGTTCTGCCAGGTGCGGGGCTTCATGCCGTTGTCCGAACCGGCCAGATACGCCTTGGCGATTTGGAGATTCAGCACCGGCTGGCGCGTGGAATTGTTCTTGGCTTCGATGATCTGGCGCGCCTCGTCTTCGTTCGTGGTGCCCAGGCGGGTGCGTATGCCAGTCGTGGTGTCCACGCAATATACAGGCAACCTCGAATGCCCCGACAGATTAAGCGACAACGTGTTTTCATAATTTTCTCACGTAACCGCGAAGATAAAATGAACTGACTCCGAACTGTTAGCGCGTAGCGGGCGAGTTACCCGGAGTTACGCTGGGTTCTTTCGGAGTTGGAAAACGGGTGTCCGCTTTGGCATCTGTTGCGGATCTCTCCGTCACCAAACCCTTGTAAATAAAGGCGTTTTATTTGGAGGTGGAGGTTGGAATCTGGCTTCGACTCACACTACCTGTTGTATGAATGCCATTTTTTATAGAGAACTAAATCGTAACCGGGAGTAACAGCAGGTGAACTTTTCGTAACAATCACTGGCAATTTCACCGGCAATTTTTCGCCGCTCTATTACCGCTCTTGCAGGTGCATCGTATCTGACTATGATTTGTTCCGCTGTCGGCGGGGGGCTAGCCAAGTGGTAAGGCAGGGCTCTGCAAAAGCCTCATTCACCAGTTCGATTCTGGTCCCCGCCTCCATAATTGGTATCACCTGCTTACAGCAAGGCGGTTAGTTTTATTCGTTAATAAAATACCTGCTCAAGCGTAACAAGAACCTACTATGGCCATTCAATTTTAAGAGGTTAGGTGTCCGCGAAGTCACAAAACAAGCACAGCGCAGTGAAAATTCCAGCAGCAACTCAAGAGCCGTCCCAATCATCAGCCGCCTGAATAAAGTCCTCCATGGTGTTTGTGTTTCGATAAAATGCACGTTCCGATTTAGAGATCGAATGGAATCGAACCTGCCGCTCGCCGGCAACATGTCGAATAAAATTATGCAGCGAAGCATTAATATCAGCGGCCGCTTTTTGGACTGCCTCTCGAATTTCCACAGGATATATCGCGCACAACGGCTCGAAATGTTCCGCGTTTCGCGGAACTACGGCAACGCCTGCATCGGCCATGGACCAGAGTTTTTCAAGATGCGCCACCGGCATTTGAGGCAAATCAACAGCCAACGCAAGCAAATGGGTTGTCTGAATTCTTTGAATCACCGCTGCCAAACCGCTCAACGGTCCGCGCGATGGCGGTTCATCCAAAACAACTTCGATTTCCGGCGGACACCAAACAGGTTTAGTTCGCGCGGAAATCAAAATTTTCTGCGGCTGTAATTCACGCAGGGTTTTTAACTGTCGCAACCACAGCGGCTCACCGTTAATTTCGAGCGTTGCTTTGTCTCTGCCCATGCGACGCGATTCGCCGCCGACAAATAAAACTGCTGTCAGCGTTTTCATTTTTCCAAGCGCAGTTTGCCATCGCTCAAAATCTGCGCACGCAAGCCGCCGCGATTTTGCAGGAAATGTTCCGCGCCTGGTGCAAATGCTTCGTTCATCCAATGACACGGCGCGCAATGCGCCGTGCCAAAAAAATTTCCCGGCGGCTCCCCGTGATGGCCGAAGTAATTGTGGCCGGGCGAAATATAGAGATGACAAACCTTCACGATTCAAAGATGACATTTTTGTTTGCGAAGAAAAATTATTTCTTCATCGGCTCCACGCGCACGGCGCAATATTTGTAATTCGGCTGGCGCGAGTGCGGGTCAAATTCGGCCCGCGTTAATTTATTGGCGATGCCATAGTGCATTGGAATGAAAACTTGTCCGGGCTGGACGCTTGCCGTTACAAATGCCGCGCATTCCACTTTTGCGCGCCGGGAAACAATCGCGACTTTTTTGTTCGGCTGAATTTTCAATCGCTTCGCATCCGCCGGATTGATTTCGACGTAGGCGTTCGCCGGATAAAGTTTGCGCAACACATCGGATTTTTCCGTGCGCGTGTTCGTATGCCATTGCGCGCTCGTGCCGCGGCCGGTCAAAAGCACGAATGGAAATTCCTCGTCAGTTTTTTCCGATAATTTCCGCGGCGCCTCAAAAATAAATTTCGCCTTTCTGTCCGGCGTGAAAAACTTTCCATCGGCAAACAGTCGCCGCTCTTTTTCATTTTTCATTTTTTCCGGCAACGGCCATTGAATTCCGCCTTCCTCATCCAAATGCTTGTAATCGCGGATGCCCGTAATATCGCAGGGCTGACTGGCGCTCAATTTTTTCAAAATTTGAAAAACAGCTTCCGGCGAATTCCATTCACGAAACATTTCGCCGCAACCCCATGCGTGCGCGACCAACTTGAAAATGTTGAAATCGCTCAACGCCTGCCCCGGAGCGCGACGAACTTTTTTCACGAGGCCGATGCGGCGTTCGGAATTGATGAGCGTGCCTTCCTTTTCGCCCCAGCCGGCGGCGGGCAAAAACAAATGCGCTCGCTGCGCGGTTTCCGTCGTCGGATACAAATCCTGCACGACGAGAAATTCCAATTTGTCGGCGAGGCGATTAAAATTATTTTGGTCAATCCACGAGTGCGAACTGTTCGTTGCCATAATCCACAATCCGCGAATTTCTCCATCGGCAATTCCTTGAACGATTTGGTCGTAAGCCCACGAATTTTTCGATGGAATTTTTTCGACGGGGATTTTCAGAACTTCCGCAACTTTTGCGCGATGTTCCGCGTTCAGAAAATCACGCCCAAAAAGACTTGTGATATTTGCAAAAAGCCGCGAACCCATCGCGTTGCACTGGCCGGTGATGGAATTTGCACCCGTGCCGGGCTTGCCGATGTTTCCGGTCATCAAAGCCAAATTGATAATCGCCTGCGCCGTGCGCGTCGCTTCGTGACCCTGGTTTACGCCCATCGTCCACCAGAACGAAACCGCCTTGCCGCGATGGATTGTTTCGGCGAATTGCAAAATTTCGTCGGCGGACAAATTTGTTTCCGCCGCGACTTTCTCTAAAGTGAATTGTCGCGCGAAGTTCGCAAAATCACCAAAGCCGTTTGTGTTTCGTTCTATAAATTCGCCGTCAATCCAATTATTTTGAATCAGCAGATTTGCAATTCCGTAAAGCAAAATTAAATCCGATTTCGGTTTGAGTGCGACGTGTTGCGTTGCATTCATCGCCGTTTCCGTGCGGCGTGGATCCACGACGATGATTTGCGGATTCTTTTTGTTCCGCAATACGCGCTGCCACATAATCGGATGTGCGATGCACGGATTTGCGCCGACAAAAACTAAAACATCGCTCTCCTCAAAATCCGCATAAGTGAAAGGCGGCGCGTCAAAGCCAAAACTTTGCTTGTAAGCCGTGTGCGCGGTGGCCATGCACTGCCGCGTGTTCGAGTCGCAATGCAGCGCGCCCATGCCAAATTTCCACAACGCACCGAGCAATGCCATTTCTTCCGTGCAAATTTGCCCGGTGCCGAGAAATGCGACGCTCTCGTTGCCATGTCGCGCCATGATGTCTTTGAATTTTCCGACGAATAATTTCATCGCCTCGTCCCACGTCGCAGGTTGAAATTTTCCCTTCTCATTACGGATTAATGGTGTCGTGCCGCGATCCGGCGCGGACAGCGGCGTCAACGCTTCCCAACCTTTTGGACATGCCATGCCGAGGTTAACCGGATAATTTCCGTCCGCGCTCAAATTGATGGCTTCGCCGTTTTTCAAATGAATTTTCAAACCGCAGCCGGTCGAACAAAAGCCGCAGGTCATCGTCGTTGTTGCATCGGGTTTCAAACGGGCGGGAGTTTTGCCGAGACCGAACTTTCCCGGTTCAAGAACAAGTTCACTCGTCAGTGGGCCAGTCCATTCGCGCAAAACAGGTTTTGGGAATTTTAATTTCACGCGGTAATTCCTCCCGGCATCTTTCTGGCTGCGCCTGCGCGAAAGAAGACGTAGCGCGCGATAATTTCAGAAATCAAAGTCGTCAGTGCGAGTGCGCTTGTCCAAATAGCTGCCGTTCCAGCGATGTTGGCGATGGCGAGCAGGCAGAAAATTATCGAGGCGGCGAACAGGATCGTTTGCATGGAAGCGGTGCGCGGCAATAGTTCGCGGATCGCGCGGGCATTCAAATGAATCGGGCTGTTGAAATTTCCCAGTGCGCCGCGCAGTTCCATTTGTCGCCAGGCAAATAAAACCAGTTGTAAAACCAACACGACAATCAAAAACGGCTGGACGAAATTAAATTTGGCGAGCCATGCAAATATCGCGCCTGAAAATGTCGCACCAAGTAAAAATGTAGTTCCGAAAAATGCGCTAAACGAATGGCGCGGCGACCAGCATGCGCGCTTGGTGTCCACATAAACCATGCCGGAAATGAAAACGCATCCGAGTCCGATGAATGCGGCAAAAATGGCCAGCGGCAATTGGAATTTTTCAACCGGTGAGAACACCGCGGGGATTTTTTGAAGCAACGATTCCAGTTTTGGAAATTTTTGAGAAAGAAACGGCAGCCACGCGAGCGCCGTCGCAGCGGCAGCAAATGGAGCAAAAAAATTGAAGGCAATGATTTCACGGCTCAACCAACTCGTCCGCCAGCCGAGAAACGCGCGCCAGGCTTTTAACGGTTGCCCTAAATGCAGTGGTGCGGCCAGCAAACCGAAATTCAAAATCACAAACGCGGCGAGTTCCAAAATTTTTGTTTCAGGCGTTTGAGCAATTGCCGCCGCCAAAAACATTCCTGCGGCGGCTTGTGTGAATACGAGCATGAAAACAAGCGGCCAGTGCGGATTGTCCAATCGCGGCACGTCGCGGTCGGCGGAAAATATGGTTCCATTCAAATGCCGCTTTGAAAGGTAACGCGTCGTTGGCAGAGTAATTTTTGGATTCGGCGAATCGGGTAAAAATTTTGTAGCAGCCGATGTGAATCGGCTCTGACTGTTTTCAAAATGAGCGGACTCATGTTCGCTGCTACAGGAACTATATTGCGTCCTGATTTCATCCTGATTTACCAAAGTGATTTTAATCGCGCCGTTCGGACATGATTGCACGCACGCAGGCGCTTCGCCGACCGCGAGGCGGCTCATGCACATGTCGCACTTGCGGACGATGCCAAGCCTCTCGGAATACTTCGGCACTTCATACGGGCATTTCATCACGCAATACTGGCAGCCGATGCACTGGTCATCGAGATGCCGGACGATGCCGGTGGCCGGGTCTTTGTCGTAGGCTTTGACGGGACAACCGTTCAAACAGCCGGGGTCAACGCAATGATGGCATGCGCTCGTGATGGTTTGTTGAAATGATTTTTCATCCGCGATGCCGTGAAGCAATCCGACTTCGCGCCACGTTTCATTTTCGTCGAGGCCGTTGAGCGAATGGCAACCGGCCACGCACGCTTTGCAGCCGGAACAAGCGTCGAGATTCACTTCGAACGCGTATTGCTCGCCGGGATTTGGCGAACGCGCGGGCATGAACGCGCGGTAAAATTTTTCGCCATTTGCATGGCCGTCGCGGTCGTGATGACGCGAAAATTTTTCGACGGCAGTAAGCGTGCGCTGCTCGGCGAGCAGTTCGTCAATCAACGTGTGTGCGCTGTCCGAGGCGGCGAAGTCATTCATCATTTGTGAAAATGGCCTGCAACGTGTTCAGGTCATTGCGCACGGTGAATTTTTGAAACGATTCGCCCGACTGCCGGTGGCGCAAATAGTCTTCAACATTTTTTCCAGCGAGCAGACCGGGCATGTAACCGTTCAACCGCAAGCGTTGCTCGTGATTGAACGGCGCATTTGCCGGAATGAATGGCGCGAGTTGCAATCGTTTAGAAATTGAATTCCACTTGCGCCCAGAATTTTTGGATGTCCACGCCGGACACAGTCAGCGATGGCGCCGCCGCGTCCTGCCCCTGGTAGTAGGCGTATTTGACGAGCGCGGTCCAATACTTGCCAAATTTTCTGGACGCAACGACATCGAATTCCTGACCGTAACCGGCGTTGCCGAAGTCCGCGTCGTATTTATGAAATATGAAGCGCACCGGAATTTGCGCGGGCAAAGTGTATTGTGCGTAGGCATAAAAATCGCGTAAACCATTCGCGGGTGTGGAAAGAAAAACGTCATCCCAACCGTTGAATGCATGAAGCGTGGCCAGCGGCGTGCGGAACGAAGCGCGTCCGCCGCCTGCACCAGTGTTCGCGCCGCTGCCAAGGTCTTCGTAGCCCGCGCCGAACGCAAACGGTTTTATGCTCGCACCGGCTTCGAGGTTGTAATACTCCGTTCCATAACGAAGCAAACTGTCGGCGTAATCGGTCTGCCATGCGAATTCCGCGCGATAGTCGAGCGTGACCTTGTCGCTGACGGGCGCTTGTCCCGCAAAATAGCCGCCGTAAGTCGCGCAGGAATTGGCCGCGCCCGCCGCATTTTGCAAATCCAGCAAATAGGCATAGCCGACGAATCGTCCATATTTCCAGCCGGAATAGGAAATGTTGATCAAGTGCGAACGTGAATCAAAATCAGTATTCGCGGCGGGCAACCCCCCGACATTGCCAAAGACGCGATGAACGTCCCAGAGGTAGGCATAATACAAATTGAGATGGTCAATCGGTTCGCTGCTCGCGCTCACGGCATCGTAGGTTTGCATATTCTGCCGCCAGCCGACGTCGCCGATGAAACGCTGGTTGTCGAGATTGATTTGCTGTTCGCCGACTTTCGCCGAAATCCAATTCTCGTAGCTGTAACCCAGCCACGCTTGATCCAATCTTGTGATTGGCGGGTCGGCGACGACCGGCCGCGCGCCCTGGCCATTGGAACCCGCGGCGTTGTAATTGTGTTCCGGTCCGAGCACGGAGACATTCACGCCTTCGGCCATTGCCTGAAATCCGTAAAGCGGCGCGGTCGTGTAACCGACGCGCGTGCGAATCGTCGGCGCGTAAGAATCTTTTGTAATGGCGCCAACGCCTTCTTCATCCGCCTGCTCGTAACGCAAGCGGACATTGACATTCACCTTGCCTTTGGCGAGCGCACCAGGAATTTCCTTGTTGAAAAATTTACCAATTGGATTTGACGCCGGGGAATTGGTGGCGGACCCGGCGCTTGCGAGGGCAGCAACCCGGGGTGACGCGGGCGGCATCGGCGGTTGTGCCGTGCCCGCTGCCGCAAAGGGTTTTTGTTGCGCGAAGACGGATGCCGTGGCGGCAAGAACCAGCGCTCCACCGGTGAGAATTTTTTTTCGATTGTTGGTTTGGATTTTTTTCATTTGTTTTCAGTTTTCAGGACAAATTTTTCAAGCGGCGTTTGCCAAATTTGATTTCCTGTGCGCGCGTTCTTCGAGAAACGTGATGAGATGTTCGCGGCAACGGTAGTATTCGGAATTTTCCAGCAACGCGGTGCGGTTGCGCGGACGCGGAAATGGAATTTGTAAAATATCACCGACTCCGGCGGCGGGGCCGTTGGTCATCATCACCACGCGGTCGGCGAGAAAAATGGCTTCATCCACGTCGTGTGTGACCATCAAGGCGGTGAGCTGTGTCCGGCTCCACACATCGAGCAATACCTGTTGAAGTTCGAGCCGCGTCAATGAATCGAGCATTCCGAATGGCTCGTCGAGCAGCAGCATTTTTGGCGAGAGCGCAAACGCGCGAGCGATGCCGACGCGCTGGCGCATTCCTTGCGAAAGTTCCGCGGGTTTTTTGTTCATCGCGTCGCCGAGACCAACAACCGTCAAATAATATTCCGCAATCTGACGCCGCTCGGTTTTGCTCGCGGTGAAAAAAACCTGGTTGACGCCGAGCATCACATTGTCAAACGCTGACATCCACGGCAGCAAACAAGGCGATTGAAAAACCACACCACGATCAGGACCCGCGCCGTTCAGTTCTTTTCCAGCCAAAATAATTCCGCCGCCGGAAATTTCGTTTAGCCCCGCGAGCATGGAAAGTACGGTGCTTTTGCCGCAACCGGAATGGCCGATGAGCGCGACGAACTCGCCCTTTTTGACGCGCAAATTGAAATCCTGAACGATGACCGCCGGGCCTTTCGGCGTCGGATAAATTTTCGCAAGATTGTCTATGACGAGATATTCGCTCATGCGTCCGCCTCCACGCGCTTGATTTCGCGGCGGCGAACCGGCTTCGTGCGATCGCCGAACGTGGCACGCGGAATCGCAAGGTCATCCGGCTCGATGTCCGGCAAAATTAATTTTTTCGTAATCGCCGTTTGCCGCTGGCCTTTGGAATTCAGCAAGAATTCAATAATCTCGCGCCGCAATTGCTTGAAATGCGGGTCGTGATTGATGCCTTTGCGGTCGCGCGGACGCGGAATTTCGATTTGAAACGACGGCCCCAAAGTCGCGTTCGGTCCGGCGGTCAGCGGAATAATTCTGTCGGCCAAATAAATTCCTTCGTCGGGATCGTTCGTAATCATCACGATGGTTTTTTTGTCTTCCAACCAAATGCGGGAAATTTCGTCCTGCAACGTCGCGCGCGTCAGCGCATCGAGCGCGGAAAGCGGTTCGTCCAGCAAAAGAATTTGCGGATCCATCGCCAGCGCACGCGCCACGGAAACGCGCTGCCTCATCCCGCCGGAAAGTTCGCGCGGTTTTTTGTCGCGCGCCGCAGTGAGATTGACCATCGCGATGTATTTTTCGACGTGCTGCTTTTTCTTTTCCGCCGACCAGTTCGGATTTACTGATTCCACCGCGAGTAAAATGTTTTCAAAGACCGACAGCCACGGCAGCAGCGAATAATTTTGAAAAACAATTCCGCGGTCCGGACCGGGTTCAGTGATTTCCAAATCATTCAACGTAAGCATGCCGGAATCCGGTTTGATCAAACCGGCAATGAGCGAAATCAACGTCGTTTTGCCCGCGCCGGAAAAGCCCACGATGGCGACGAATTCACCTTTTTCGACACCAAGGTTAATATCGCGCAAGACTTCCGTTCGGCTGCCGCTCGCGCCGTAACCTTTGCTAACGTTTTGAAGTCTGAGAAATCCCATGGTCAGATGGCTTTGGCGTCGTAACTGACAAGTCGTTGAAGGAGCAGCATCAAACGGTCGAGCGCGAACCCGATGAAGCCGATGGTGAACACAGCGACCATGATTTGCGCGAGCGTGTCACTGCTGCCGTTTTGGAACATGTCCCAGATGAATTTTCCAAGACCGGGATTTTGCGCGAGCATTTCAGCGGCGATCAAAACCATCCAACCCACGCCAAGAGAAAGTCGCAATCCGGTAAAGATGTAAGGCAACGCGGACGGCAAAATGATTTTCCAAATCTGTTTCCACCAGCCGAGCTTGAGCACGCGTGCGACGTTGAGATAATCCTTGTCAATCGAAGCGACGCCGAGCGCGGTGTTGATGAGCGTCGGCCAAAGCGAACACATCGCGACCGTGATGGCCGAACTCAAAAATGCTTTTTCAAACCACGGATGCGGTGGATTATAGAGCGCGCTGACCATGATCATCACAATGGGCAGCCACGCCAGCGGCGAAACCGGTTTGAAAATCTGAATGAACGGATTAACCGCGTTGAAAAACGGGCGGCTCAATCCGCAAATGATTCCGACCGGCACGGCAATCAATGAGCCGATGAGAAACCCGGTGAACACAGTCTCCAGGCTCGTGCAAATCTGGTCGAAGTAAGTCGGCGGACCGGAGTATTTAATGTCAGGGAAAGTTTGTCCGGGATTTTTTGCGAGAAAATCCGCACGCCGCTTGGCGAGTTCCTGATAAAATTCCGTTTCCTTCTGGCGCTCGGCCCAGTGCGCATCCCACAAGACTCCAGCTTGTTTCCAAACGGCCATCGGGCCGGGAATTGAACCGAAGTTGACTTTGACGTGCGACGCGACCTGCGACCAGATGAAAAGAAAAATCGCGAAAGAAATTAAGGGTGCGCCAATCGCAGAAAAAATTTTCCGCAGCCTTTCATCCGTTTCGCGGTTCGTGCGGACAGGCGGTTTTTGAGGAATAGTCGGAGCCTTTTCCATGACTGCTTCAACGTTGGCAACAGCTTCGTTCATGAATTTGATTTAATCTTTCAGCCCCACTTTGAATTGATTGAGATAATCATTCGGTTTGCGGCCATCGAATGTAATGCCGTCAATGAAATTGCTGTCCGGCGCTTTAAAGCCGTCGGTTTCCGGAACATCGGTGGATTTGATTTTGCCCTCGGCGATCAACGCCTTTGCCGCCTGCAAATAAATTTCCGGGCGATAAATTTTTTTTGCCGTTGCCGCATACCATTCATCCGGCTTGGCCTCGGCGATTTGTCCCCAGCGGCGCATTTGCGTGAGAAACCAGATGCAATCGCTGTAAAACGGATAGGTCGCGTCATAACGGAAGAACACATTGAAATCGGGCAATGAACGTTTGTCGCCTTTTTGATACTCGAACGTGCCGGTCATGCTGTTGGCGATGACTTTTTCGTCTGCGCCGACGTATTGCGGCTGCGACAAAATCCGGCAGGCCTTGACGCGATTGTCGTGGCTGGCATCGAGCCATTGGCCGGCGCGAATCAACGCCTTCACGACCGCAATAAGTGTCTGTGGATTTTTTCCGGCCCACTCTTCCGTGACGCCAAAAACTTTTTCGGGATTATTTTTCCAGATTTCGTAATCGGTGATGACCGGGACGCCGATGCCTTTGAAAACCGCCTGCTCGTTCCACGGCTCGCCGACGCAGTAACCGCAAATGGTTCCCTGCGCGAGCGTCGCGGGCATTTGCGGCGGCGGCGTGACCGAGAGCAAAACGTCGGCGTTCGTCGTGCCGGTCGTGTCACCGTTGATGTAATAACCGGGACTGATTCCGGCGGCGGCGAGCCAGTAACGTAAATAGTAATTGTGCGTGGAAACGGGGAACACCATTCCGAATTTCAGCGGCGTTCCGGCGTCCTTATTGCGTTTCACGATCAGGGCGAGCGCGGACGCGGAAATCGGATGGGGCGGTTGCGGCACGTTCAATTTCGGGTCGGCTTCCTGCATTTGTTTCCAGAGGTCGTTGGAAACGGTGATGCCGTTGCCGTTCAAATCCATGCTGAACGGTGTGATGACATTTGCCTTCGTGCCGATGCCGATGGTCGCGGCAATGGGCTGACCGGCCAGCATGTGCGCGCCGTCCAATTCGCCGCTGATGACGCGGTCGAGTAAAATTTTCCAATTCGCCTGCGCTTCGAGCGAAACGTAAAGTCCTTCGTCATCGAAATAGCCGTTCTCCTTTGCGATGACCAGCGGCGCGCAATCGGTCAATTTAATGAAACCGAATTTGAGCACGGGTTTTTCCACGGTGACGCCCGCAGCGCGCAACGCCAGCGGATGCAACGCGCCAAGCGCCGCGCCTGCCAGCACGCCTTTGGCCGTGGTTTTGAGAAATTGCCGACGCGTCGTTTCGCGGAAATTGGAACTTAATTTTGAATTCATTTCGGTAAAAATTTTTCAAATTGAACCATCAGGCTTGAAGCAATTCTTCCGGCGAAGCAGCGGCGGTGGGCACAGCAATTGCCGCCGCGGATTTTTCTTTTTGAGGCGAATATGTCCAATAGAGAAAAAGTCCCGTGAAGAGAAATCCGCCGATGAGATTGCCGATGGTCACGGGAATCTGATTCCAAATCCACCAACCGGCCAGCGACACTTTCGCGCCAAGCATCATGCCGGTCGGAATGACGAACATATTGACTACCGAGTGCTCAAAACCTTGCGCAAAGAACGTCAGAATCGGCAGCCACATGGCGACGATTTTGCCGACGGTGGATTGCGACGTCATCGCCATCACCAGGCCGAGGCAGACCATCCAATTACACAAAATGCCTTTGACGATCACCGTAATCATGCCCGCTGTGCCGTGTGCGGCATAAGCGGTTGTCTTGGCTTCGGCAATGGCGACAATTTTGGCCGCGATACCCGTTGGCGCTTCGCTGCCGCAACTCGTCAGTACCGCGTAAAGCAGCACGCCATAAATCAAACTGCCGATGAGATTGCCAACAAACACCCAAAATAAATTGGCGAAGACCCGTCGCCAGTTGTGGCGGCCAGCCACGCCCGCCAGCATCACCACGGCAAAGCTGCCGGTGACAAGTTCAAGGCCAAGCAGCACAATCATCACGAAGCCGACGGGAAAAATCAGCGCGCCCACGAGCGGCACGCCGGTTTGCGCGGCGGCAGTGATGGCAAGGCTCGTGGCAAATCCCAGCAGCGCGCCGGACAAAATGCCGCGAATCAGCAGGTCTTTGATTGGCAGCCCGGCTTTGTTATCGCCGACGGCAAGCATGCTTTTCACAACTTCGAATGGTTTGATGTAGTCCATAGTTTTATTTGGTTGATGGTTTGCCTCACGCAACGGGCGCGAAGGACGCAAAGGAATTTTTATTTTCAAAACCTTTGCGGCCTTCGCGCTCTTTGCGTGAGATTTCTTTCGCTTTGTTGAAAATGTCCGCGCGGAAAACTTTTTTACCGAGCGCGAAAGTTAAAGCGCTGGCGTCCTTGCAAAGTCCGCTGTCACGCAAATGTTGAATGACCCACGCGGCTTTTTTGCCGTCCGGCTCGTTCGCGTCGTCGCGTGAAAAAATTGTAAAATCAGGCACGGTGCGTGTGAGGTCGTGACCGAAATCAAATTCGCCGCTCAAACCGCGGCGCAACGCCATTTCCGACGCGCCAACATATTCGCGCCGCGCCAGCGTGGCGGCAAAGGGCATTCCGGCGACGGCGTGCACGGCGTCCAATTCGCCGTAAATGACTTTGTCGCGAATCGTCGCCCAGCCGAGTTCGCGGTTCAAAACAACGTTGAGTCCGAATTTTTTGAACAGGCCAAGTTCCTGCGCCATCACCAGCGGCGCGCAGTCGGTCAGCGGCACGAAGCCGAGCCGCAATTTGTTGGATTGCGGACCTGAAGTTTTGGCAATGGATATTTTTTTTATCACGCACGGCGAATTTCATCGCCGCGCCAAGATTAGCGGCGAACGTGCCATGTTAGATTTTTGGCGCGATGAATGCCCTGCGTAATGCGCATGGAAAAAATGAAGTGGATTCATACAGGAACACTCCGCTTGACAGCAGGCAGTTGCGCGCGTTTTGTGTTCTGGCGCGCACCGGCAGCTTTACGCAGACCGCGTGAACTTCATTTGACCCAATCGGGCATCAGCCACTCGATGAAGGCGCGGGAACGCGACTTGAGCTGTCTGCTTTTGAACAGGTTGGGCAAAAAAGTGGTGCTGACACAGGCGGGCGAACGACTTTTGCAATCCGCGCAAAAATTTTGCGGGAAATGAACGGCCCGCGGAATTGCTCGGACATCTCGGCAAATGGGGAAAAGGCTGATTGCGTCCAGGCGCGAGCACGGCGGCCTGCCAGCACATCATTCCGCCGGTATTGCGTGAATTCAAAGAAAGCTTTCCCGAACACGCCATCAGTATCGAGCCGAACGACACGCGCGGCGAGCGATTGAATTTGGCAGAAGAAACGTTCATCGGCTTGTGCGAGTTGGCAACCGGTTTGTTTCAGGGTTCAAAGTTGTAATCTCAATCATTCGTTTTAGCAGCCTGTCATGCCGCGGCAAGCGGCGGACTGGGGAGCGGATTATTTTCTAACATTTGACGAAGGACAAAAGAAAATGGCGAAGGCAGTCGGTCTGACAGTAAAAAATTAATGCCTCCGCGTGAACCACCGTTCGATTTTATGACTCGCTGCGCATCGTCAAGGTATTGCTCGCCCTGTTGTCCTCTGCACTCCACCTTGACTACGCTTGCGTCGCCAAAAAAACGGCGATTAAGGCTTCACGCGAAAGTGCGCGAAACGCTCCTTTGTGTGTCCCAATTGGTGCAACTTCAGGCGCAAAACACGCCATTATTTTGTGTGGTCAATCATGAATTTCAGACGGGACGCTTACTCCCAAGGGTTTAGCCCATATTTCGTCTCGCTAATGACGATTTTGACGCTGGCTTGTCAATTCCGAGACGCCAATTTTGTCATCCGCAAGACGAATCGCTGATGGAAAACCGGAACGGCCTGTGTGCCGCCTGGACCCTGCACAATCCGATCGCGCACAGCGAAGCGGCGGCGGCGCTGGCGCCAGTGGACGCTCATCAGGAACTGCATGAGGGTGTGAACTTCAAAACCCTCGGGGCCGACAAGGGCTATCACCAAAAAGGCTTTGTGCAAGGCTGCCGGGAGCGGGCGATTTCGCCGCATGTGGCGTGCAAAGAGAGAGTCAAGGTGGCCGGCCTAGACGGGCGCACCACCACGCAGCAGAGTGACCAGATGAGTTTGAAAATCCGCAAGCGGGTGGAGGAAATCTTTGGGTGGATCAAGACGGTGGGCGGATTTCTGCGGAGCCGGTATCGGGGCCTGGAGCGGACACAGGTCTGGGGCCACTTTGTGGCGGCTAATTACAATCTGTTGCGCGTGGCGCGATTGGGGGCTGCGGCATGAGTCGCCACGGGAAACCGGGCCAACCCCCGGAGCGGGCGGGCGGCGGGTCACGCCGTGAACCAAAGCGCCGGTCAGCGGCCACGGTTGGGACAGCCGTTACCACAGTTCCCACGCTGAATTTTGAAAATTTCACACATGAAAAATGCCGGGCCGAAAAATCACCCGTTTTTCAACAGCCTGGTAAAATATGGCTTAAAGGCCTGGAGGCGGAGGTCGGAATCGAACCGACGAATGGGGCTTTTGCAGAGCCCTGCCTTACCACTTGGCTACCCCGCCGCAACGTTCCGGCAGTTTAGTTGAATTTGTTGCCCTGACAAGTTCAATCGGCAAGTAAAAATTCAAACGCCCTTCGCAGTTCCGGTTCGCCCGAGACGTGCTTTGGGTTCACGGCGCAAATGGCTGCCTGCCGGTGGTGTGGCCATAAGGTCGGTGGCAGATTGCCCGGCAGGCCGACCATTTTACTGTGACGGCCAAAGTCCTCGGCAGCGCGTTGCGTCGCTCCACCTGCAAAGTGGTTATCCGCACGGCGCAACAACGCCGGGTTGGCGAAAATGGAGTTACCCGCGTCGTGCGGCAACGTTCCTTAGCCAAACAATTCGAAACCGTGGAAGCGTCAGTTGACGCCCATGCTCAGCAGAAACTCAATGTTACTTTTGGTTTTCTTGAGTTTGCCCAGCAGCAACTCTATGGCTTCGACGGGCGGTACACCGGTGAGGGCGCGGCGCAGGATGACGATGCGACTGTATTCGTCCGGGTGATAGAGCAGTTCTTCCTTGCGCGTGCCGGAGCGTTCGATGTTGATGGAGGGGAAGATGCGCCGGTCCACCAGCGCGCGGTCCAGGTGCACTTCCATGTTGCCGGTGCCTTTGAATTCCTCAAAGATGACTTCGTCCATGCGGCTGCCGGTATCCACCAGGGCGGTGGCCATGATGGTGAGCGAGCCGCCTTCCTCAATATTGCGCGCCGCGCCAAAAAAGCGTTTAGGCTTGTGCAACGCGTTCGCGTCCACGCCGCCGGACAGGATTTTGCCCGAGTGCGGCTGGATGGTGTTGTAGGCGCGGGCCAGGCGCGTGATGGAATCCAGCAGGATGACCACGTCGCGTTTGTGTTCGACCATGCGGCGGGCTTTTTCAATGACCATTTCGGCCACCTGCACGTGCCGTTCGGGCGGCTCGTCGAAGGTGGAGGAGATGACTTCGGCGCCTTTGCAGGTGCGTTCCATGTCGGTGACTTCTTCGGGCCGCTCGTCAATGAGCAGGATAAACAGATAGGCCTCGGGATTGTTTTTGAGAATGGCGTTGGCGATTTTCTGCATGAGCACGGTTTTGCCGGTGCGGGGGGGCGCCACGATGAGGCCGCGCGTGCCTTTGCCGATGGGGCAGACCAAATCCAGCACGCGGGTGTTCAACTCGTCCGGCGTGGTTTCGAGGATGAACCGCTTGTTGGGGAACAGCGGCGTCAGATTGTCAAAGTGTGTTTTTTCCTTGGCTTTCTCCGGGTCCTCGCCATCCACCGCCTCGACTTTGAGCAGGGCAAAAAATTTCTCTTTTTCCTTAGGGGGGCGGATCTGGCCGGCAACGATGTTGCCGGTTTGCAAATCGAAGCGGCGGATTTGCGAGGGGGAAACGTAGATGTCCTCCGGGCAAGGGAGGTAATTGAAGCTTTGCGAGCGCAAAAAGCCGAAGCCTTCGGGCAAAATTTCCAATACGCCCTCGGAAAAGAGCACGCCGGCGCGTTCGGCGTTTTTCTGGAGGAGGTGGAAGATGACTTCGTGCTTGCGCATCGTGCCAAAATTTTCCACTCCCAATTCCCGGGCCATCTGGTTGAGCTCGGTCATGCTCATGGCCTGGAGCTTGGCGATGTTCAGCGAGGCGGCAATTTTGTCGCGTTGCGGTCCGCGCGCCGCCGGGGCTTCTTCCTCGGCGGTTGGCTCGACGGGGGCCGAGGGCGGCTGCAAGGCTGTTGACGACGCCTCGGCGGGAAGGACCGCCGCGTCTTTCTGCGCGTCCGCGGCGGCAGCGGCCTTAACGCTGTCGAGGGTTAATTCGGCGGTTTCGGCGGCGGCGACGGGGGTCGGGTCCGGCGTTTTGGCCGCCGTTTTGGCGGTTTTCGTTTTTGTTTTTTTCGTTGAAACTCGCGGCATAAATCAAATGATTCCAACCGACTGGCGGGATTCCGGCTGCCGCGCGGCGTTGGCCTGTCGCAACAGCCATCCGGAATTGGACGGCGGGCGACTGGAAAAGTTCAAAATGGATTCAGTCCATTCGGCGTTTGAAGCGCTGGTGCCTCAACACGGCAAGGGAAATATCGCAGTCAGTTCGCCGTTACCTTGGCGCATGGGGGCGGCATTGTCAAATTTCTTTTTGGTCAATCGCCCAGTGGTTTGACGGTGGAGCTTGCGGGGCTGACGGCCATTTGAAACGTGTGAGGGTCGTCGGGGTGCGCCGGATCGAATCCCCGGAAATCCTTCACGATGAATTTCGCCAGCGGCAGGTTGTCCTCCCGAATGCCTTCGACGACGCATTGGGCCAGCTCGCAGGCGCCGTAATCGGTGTGATGTGTGCCGTCCACAAACGCCAGATCCAGATTCGTGCCCAGGGCGCGGTAGAACCGCAGGCTCATGGCATTCAAATCAATCAACGAGACATGCTCCGCCTGAGCCACGCGGCGCACGGCGTCGGGATAGCCCATGAGGGTGGGGGCGTTAACCCCGGCTTTGCGCTCCATGGAAGTGACCAGCACCGGGGTGCCGCCGAGTTTGCGCGTTTGTTCGACGACTTTTTGCAGGTCGGCCTGGTAAATCTCCAAGGCGTCCGGACGCTTGTTTTTCATGTCGTTGTGGCCGAATTGCACGAACAAATAATCGCCCGGCTTCATCAGGCTGAAGACCTTGGCAAAGCGGCCCGCGGCCAGCGAGTCGGCAATGGTTTCGCCGGATTCCGCGTGATTGGCAATGGCGATGTCCGGCTGGAAAAAACGCGGCAGCATCTGGCCCCAACTGGCCCAGGGTTCATCCGGCTGATCGCACACGGTGGAGTCGCCGAGAATAAAGACCGTCGGCACCTTCACCGGCACGATCTGCAGCGCGCAGAGCGACGGATGACGCCCGTTGAATTCCAGCGTCAGCTTGTCGTCCCACGCCCACCTCTCGTTGCTTCGCTCCCGCGGCTTCAAACGCACCTGGCCGTCGCCGCGAATTTTCGGCGTGCGAACGTTCACGATGAACGAGCGCGTCGTGAATTTTCCGGCGGGGGTGTGGATTTTTTCCAGCATCAGCCGACGCAATTCCGCCTTGACGGTTACCGTGGATTCGCCGGCGAACGTCGCGGTGACCCGGTAATTTCCTTCCGGTTCCTTCACCGAGAAATAAAATGGCCGGTCGCTGGTCACAAAATTCGTCCCGGCGATGATTTCCGCGCCCGGTTCAAAACCAAAGCCGGTCGTATCAGAATAAAAATGCGTCGTCGTCACCTGCCTCCAGCCGGGGCGGGGCGCGCCGAGGCCAAAATCGAATTTTTTTGCCGGCGCCGACGCCGCACAAAGCATTATCCCGCCGGCCAGGAACATCCCGCCAGCCAGCGCGCGGGCCACAGAATTTTTTACTCCCCTCTCAAGCCCCGAAGAACGCCGCGGGTATTGGCTGGACGCAAACGGCTCAGGCAGCGAAAAACCTTTGCAAAAAAACATGACGGGCCGCCAGTCTATTGGCTCTGCGGAACCAGTTCGTAATGCGTGGGGCGCGGCCGGGCGGCGGCGTACTGTTCGTCGGCCAGACTTTCCTCCTGCTTTTTCAACGCCGCCAACAGGGCCTCGGTGGCCTGTTGCACAGCCGGATCCGGGTCGGCGGCCAGTTTCAATTGAATGCCGCGCCAGGCAAAAAAGCGCCACTGCACCTGTTGCCAGACCAGGTGCAGCACGTGATAGCTCTGTTCCAACATGGGCGTGCGGTATTGGGCCAGATTCACGCCCTCGGCAAGTTGTTGGGCGCTGAATTCGCCGACGGACTGGCCGTTGATTTTCAGTTGATAATTTCCCGTGGCCAGGCCCGTCACTTGCAGCGGTTCCTGGTCGAGGGCCGGATAGAAACCGGAATCGTTCACAATCATTTGGGCGGCGGCGTTGGTGTAATCCCAGCGCGGCGCCGGCGCCGGCCAGAACAGCGAGGTGCCCGTGCCTTCCGAGGGCGGAAATTGCGGCCAATCCTCGTGCAGTGCCAGAATCGGGAAGGGCAGAGCGCGGTCGTCTTGCGTCCAGGACAGAACGCCGTTCGCGGTTTTGATCTCGCTCACTTCGGTGTTGTCCGACCGCACCGCTTCGTTTTTCGCCACGTCAATGTTCACCGCCGTGACTGTCGCCGGTGCGTTCCAGGACTGAAGAATCCCTTGTGCCATCACCAGTTGACCGGCCGCCGAGGGATGCACGCGGTCGGGAATCACTTCGTGGGCCAGAGTCGGATTTTCCGCCTGCATTTTTTTCATCACGTCCACCAGCGGCGTGTTGAGGTCCACGCACGACAGATGATGCTCCGCCGCCAGTTGACGGACAAACGCGCTGTAACGCTCCAGCACTCCGTTGTAACCGCCCGGAAAATTCGGCGCCTTTGTCACGTCATCGTACGGCGAGGGTTCGATCAACACCAGCCGCACACCGGGCAAATGCTCTTGTAGCGACTGGACGAGGTGCTCGTAGCCGTTGGTGTAGGCGGCGAAAATTTTTTCGTCGAACGGACGATATTGCGCGTCGTTCATGCCCAGCATGATGGTCACCACGTTCGGCTTAAACGGAAACACATCGCGTTCCAGCCGCAGATCAATGGGGCCGGCCCAGCCGCCGGAGACCTTGTCGCCCCCCACACCGGAATTTACAAACTCCACGTGCAGATGGGGAAAGCGCGTGCGGACGAACGTCTGGACGTCCACGCCGTAAAAACGCTGTTCGGTGATGCTGTCGCCGTAAAAACAAACCCGGTCGCCGTCCTTGAGAAAAAACGGCGCGCCACCGGCGTCGTCCGCTTGGACCGGCCTGCTTCCCAGCCACAAGCCGGGCACGATGGCGCAGAGCAAAAAGGGAATCTTCAGGCACAGGACGGATTTGGGGGTTCGAGCAATGTTATTCATGGGTGCCCACAGACTGAATTTTCCTTGGCCTCAAGTCAAATCTAAAACTAAGAGGTTCCAGAAATTCGATGACTTGCGGAGCCTTGATGGTGCCGACGAACAGCCGAAAGTAGAAGTTCCAGATCGTAATGCCCCCATCGCCGAGAGGCGCTTCCAGTTCAACAAATATTGCAACACGGGAGTTTGGCCTCGCGGAACCCACGTGCAACCCGGTGCGGCCGCTCGCTCAAGCCGCTTTCGTCCCACGAACACTATCGTTCGGTGCTGCTGGAACACTTTTTTTATTTCCGGCCAGCGCACCTGTTTCCACCGTTGGATGGCTGGCTCGTCCCGTTGGGTGGCCCGCCCCACCGGTCGCTGGCAACTCCAGCCCAGGAAACATAAAATGCGCCCCACCTGTCCCGGATGAAACTTCTGCCCGGTCTGTCTTTCAATCCGATCGGCCACACGCCAGGCCGTCCTCAGCGAGGTGCCATATCCCAGCGCCTCCGGACCCTCTTTCAAACCTTCGCGCAGTTGTTCCACTTGGCCGACTTGCAGACGCGCCTTGCGTCCGGCGCGCCGTTTTGCAAAGCGCCCTGGTGCCTTGTTGTTTCCAGGCTTGATGCTACCGGCTAACCGATTGGCAATGCACACCCCTCATCGGGCCACTTCGCCTGGTGGACGCCCGGTCAAAGAGTCTGGCAGCTTTGAGCCGCCGCCGTTCCAATTCATCAAAATCGTGCTCGACGTCTTTGGGATGACCCATGTCGGAAAATTACCAAACGGAATCGACGTTGCCACTTTAATATTATGCGATCGCCAGTAAGTTCAACCGGGAGCCTTCCAAGATTCTTGGACAGAAAATCCTGTGGCTTTACCACCGACAAAGCTCCAGAAATCGTGCTCATTCATGTGTTGGGCAAGTTACTCGAGCCGGAAGTCATCCATGAATTCTTTTAAAGAACCCGAGAAATTGACACGGTCTGTCACCTTGCGATGAATAACATTGATCAAAGTGGACCTGGTCTTCAATGAGGAGCGCGGGTGGCACAAGCACCCGTGCTCCAACTTTCAATTAGTCTCCCTTAAGGCGCCAAAATGGCCCGGTAATATCGTGGCCCTGTAGAAATTGGAGTTGGATCAAATACCAAATACGGTGAGGTGGGCAATGATGGGATGTCTTCCAACAATATCCACGTCGGCGAGCTGAGTGATGTGGTGTATTGAACCTGATAATGCCCGCCCACTGTCCCGGACACGAGAATGCCAGGGTTCAACTGGATGGCCACTGTAGGGGCAACAGCGATGACAACATTCGCAACCGCACTGGTGATCGAGCCGAAGGAGTTGGAAACTATCACCGAGTAAGCCCCATCATTTTCGGCGGTGACGTTGGTCAGAACCAACGTTGAAGAGTTAGCGCCGCTGATTGCAACCCCATTCAGATACCACTGATAACTCAAAGGAAGGCTACCTCCTGCGGTAACACTCAGAGTAACCGTGCTGCCAGGCGGAAAAGTGCCGCCCCGGGGCTGGTGACTGGGATTGGAGATGGCTGGCTTACCGGAGACAGAAACTTCTAATGTTGGCCCTACGTAGTGGGGATAGGGACTCGCATCATTCTGGCCAGGGAGTGTACCTGGGCCGCCGCCGCCAGGACCATAAAAGAATCTAGAATTTCCATTAACAATTGCTCCATTTCCTGTGTTGGTTGTCACGCCCAGTGGTGCACTGGCATAGTCACCACCATACTGCGCCACCGCATACAAGCCAGGCTCCAAGTTTATGGAATTCGTCGGAGCCGCCAAAAAGAGATATGCGCTGGCACCCGTTGCGGTTCCCGTGCTGCCGCTGGGAAAAGTAACGGTCCCTAAAACCACCTGCGCCGCTGCATCCCATAATTGGACGGTCACCGTACTGCTATTCGTACCTTGATCGGGTGAGACAAACCCCAGTTGAGATACGGATACTGAAGTGCCTTTCGAAACGGAAAAGTAATTCGCGATGCCAGGGGCATAACTTCCCACATGATCGTAACCACTCATAGTTGATGGGTCATACAGCAGGAATGGACTCGGGGGTGCTACTATTAGTGCCGCGTCCGCGCTGTAGGTAAACTCGTTGGCAGCATTGCTTACGACCACCCGATAATTCCCTGCATCCGCGGCCGATGCACCAGTGATTGAGTAAGAGGCTGAATTTGCCCCGGAAATGCTGTTCGTATCATTGAACAACCATTGATAAGTGAGTGGGCCCGGAGGGTTATTTGTCGCCGTGACCGTGAATGTCGCATTACCACCTTCGGCAACGGTCTGGCTTTGTGGTTGAGTGGTGATAACCGGCGCCGGGAGAGGGGTATAAGTGATCGTCATACCGGATAGCTCGGCGCGCAGTGTGCCAGGATACTCATCATTGCAGATTGTGAACGAAAAACTGTCACCGCTCAAGGTGAGGTTGGTTGTTACAGAGGCAATCGATGTGCCGTTTGAAGCAACATTCACAGGAGTGTCAAAGTTCAGAGTTGTAGTGCCGTTAAAGATGGCTGGTTGAAATGTGTAAGCAGGGCCGCTGCCGTCGATTGCCGCCATTAATTTGACAGAGTAGTTGGTGGCGGTTAATGTACTCATACCACTGACGGTTACGGTAATTGGTCCGCCGCACAGGCTGTCGTTTTGCATAGCGTACAGGCACCCGGAAAACACTTGGTTCTCGCCCGCGCTGAAACCTGAAAAAATTGCGCGTGACTCCCATAATCCTCCTCCAGTAGACCATGTTATAGTGAGAATGCCTCCACTGGGAGGAGCCACAACCTCTGTTCCGCTTGTGGTAAAAAAGCTGGTCCAATTTGCGGTTGGCACACCGAAGGCGCCGCCGGGATCAGTAATCGGCACGCCGGTGACAACCCATTGTATACCTATACTGGCAGTTTGAGCGTTGGTTTGCCCAACGCTCCAAACTAACAACGCTAGGAGCGCAAGTGCAATCGCCGGTTTAAGTGCCCCAATTCCTGACTTTCTTGTATTACACCGCCGGGGAGTGCAGATGATTAATTTGTTTGTTTTCATGGTTGGTCTTTTGTTGTTGGTTGGCAGTTTATTTTACGAAACCTGTGCACGGCTCTTTTGAACGGATGATTCGAGAGGGCGTCAGAGAATAGTGCGAACGATAATCAATGCACACATCGGATTGCTGGACTGCCTGCAGATCGCCACCCCGATCAACAAGTTTCTGGAACGCCTGGCTCGGACCTTGGATGGACAGCCGGTGGAAAAGGCGTTGCAGTTGATGTATCCGCCGACGACGGGGCGTCCGCGGTGCGCACCCCTGGCGCTCTTCAAAATGAGTTTGCTCCAGCACTGCTATGGTCTGTCCGATTCGCAGTGCGAGGAGTTGATCAGCGACCGTTTGAGATAGCATCGCTTTGTCGGCTTGGGCTTGCAGGACGCCGGGCCGGATGAAACGACGCAAGTGCGCTTCCACCACCTGCTGGGAGAAGACGGTCTGCACGAAAAGCTGCTGAGGTTGGTCAACCGGCAACTGCAAATCAATGGTTTGATTTTGTGGGAATGCACACTGGTGGATACGACGTGATGGCAACCGTCTGCCGCCGGACGAAAATACCCGGCGATGAACGACCAAAGCGGCTACTATTTCAGTGTGGTAAAACTTTTTCACATTGAAAATCGTCGGTGACATTAAAACGAGCAAATCAAACAGTCCTTTTTCAGAGGTCTTTTTATGTGAATTTATTGCTTGTATTTAATTGTCAGTCTATGGGCTCTACCAGTCCCATCCGTCGCTGCTGTGGTCCACCCACCAGTCCGTTTCTTTGGGATCCCCCTTAAAATAGTTCACGGATCCATCCGGATGAACGACATTCATGCCATTGTTGTGAGGCATGTACTTGGAGTAGTGGTATGGAATTTCAAAAACCAAAACAGCCTTGCTGGGTTGACGAACAGATGACCCTGGCCGATTGCTAATAGGAGGCAGACCGTATTGGCTTGTTTTCGGATTCCAATACATGTGATTCCAAACGTAGGTTACCCCCCGGTTGTTATAAAAAAAGTTACCAGCGGCAAAGGCGAAATCAGCAGTTCCTGACGGCACAGCGGGAGCAATTTGCAAACTGGAGGGGCAGGCCCAAAGTGCTGGCTTTGGGCGATAACTCGTAATAGCTTCACCGTTAGTTGGGTTATTAACATTGGTGCCCAAGTAGGGTTGAAAGAGGTCTTGCATCCAAAGTTGCTTGGGATTGCCCAACCCTCCTAATGCATAGCTGTCCCCCCATGCAGCGCCCCAGTTGTGACAATAAGCAAAGTGATCGCGATAATCGTTTTGATATAGCGTGGAGGCAAGGCCGATTTGCCGTTCGTTATTGATACAGTACGTCTGTTGAGCGCGTCGTTTTGCCGCCGCCAATGCTGGCAGCAAAATAGCCGCCAAAATAGCAATAATGGCTATAACCACGAGTAATTCAATCAGGGTGAAAGAGGAATCAAAAACGGCTTTCTCTTTATCGCGTGAATTGCACATAACGCTTTATATTTAAGCTTCTTTGATGTTTCTAGTGGCTATTCTCCATTTTGCTCCTGCGGAACCGGGACACACAGTTCATTATGGGCTGCGCTCCGCCAACTTTGACGCGCCACCAGCCGGCTCGGTTTCCAGTGTGCCGGCAATACTTCAAAGCGTGTATTCATCAATCTTCACGGGCTTATGATACACCTATCATCCACCCGTCGTATTCATCGCCCTTGCAACCCTTCGCGGCTTGGGCCGATCGAATTGTCTGCCACCAGCCAGTCAAACAGCTCTCCGTAAACTCTTCGGAATGCTTTTACTCGTTATAAACGTCGAAGTTTTTGCTTGACCATAATTCGTTTTCTAAAGAGAATGAATGGCGTTTTTGGGAAAAAACATGTATTTTTTGGTTGGTGCTGCTCGATGAGATCAAACCGCGGATCGTATTCGGGACTTCTTGGGGAAGTCCGTTGGGACGGGTCGTTCTTGCGGGTTTGCTCAGACATCACACCGGTGTACCAGAGCGACCCTTGCGCAAACTGGGTAATTACGCGCTGGTTTATCTTTTGAACGGAAAGGGTTATTTCCAAGACGCCCGAGGGTTGCGCCGGACGCTGTTACCGGGTGATTTCTGGTTCCTTTTCCCTGATGTTCCCCACTGGTATGGCCCTGGCAAAGGCAGCTATTGGGATGAGCTTTATATCGTTTTTACTGGTCCGCTCTTTGACCTTTGGCGCAGTAAAGGACTGCTGGATCCTGCAGCACCTATCCTGCATCTGGAGCCAGTGGATTATTGGTTGCGACGGATAGAAGAAGTCATTGTCGCAAAAGCTGATCCACTGCAACAAATATGCTCTCTACAGCTCTTGTTCGCTGAAGTTCTACAGGCGTCGGGCGGGACCTCCAAACCAGAGTGGGTGGCACGGGCACTCACGTTGCTGCAGGATGGCGTGGAACCGCTGGAGAAAGTTGCCCGAATGTCGGGCATGTCTTATGATACTTTTCGGAAACGCTTTGCCTCAGCAACCGGAGTTTCTCCGGGGCGATATCGAAGGATGAAACTCATTGACAAGGCTTGTGCGCTGATGATCAGCGGGCTGACCAACAAGGAAATCGCTGAGCGCCTGGCTATTTGCGATGAATTCCATTTTTCTCGGCAATTCAAGAAGATTATGGGTCTTACGACTGCTCAATTTCGGCTAAAAATGCCCAAGAGGTGAGAGCGTCGGTTTCTGACAGCCAATCTTCTCTCAGACATTACATTTTGCAAATCCTTATTACCCAAAATGCACATGTGTTTTCCCAAAGCAGTCATGTTATTTCCACCTGGCCCTGCTTATCGTCGGCGACGATATGATTTTTCGGTCATTGATTATCAGGTCATTTTTCCGCACCCGACTGGGAACGGCAGGTGACTACAATTCGGTCTGCATTGTAAGGGGTCAAAAGCACTCAAGAAGAACGGGTGTTCCCGTTCAATGTCTGGCGAGGAGACCTCCTCAGCGGGACAGGGTGCGTTTGTCAAAAATAGCGGTAGCGGCTACCGGAATCGTGGTACCATTCGTCGGTTCCGGAGGTTCGAACAACCATGGGTATTTGAACGAAAGAAGACGGCCGCTGCATATCGGTGTTACGCCAAACGAACGCTTCTTTCGGCGATCCCAGGTCACCTTTGGCCGCATTGTCATGATCCTCCTGCAACTGGGAATTGTGACACCTTTTTTGCTGCAGGCAGAAATTTCAAGCCACGGTTCGAATCCCTCGGCCATCATCCAAAACCATCGCATCCGCCTTGTTTATCATCTGGAAAACGGCCGGTTCGATTTCATTGAGGTCCCCACAGGTAAGATGGCCATCCAAGCCGCCCACAGTGAAGTTGGCGAATGGTCCTCCTCCGCTTCCGATTGCCAACGAACTGCCAAAATATCCTGGGTAACAAACGAGTTGGGCACGGGCCAACGACTCACAGTAAATTGCGTTCGACCAGATGGACCGACTCTCATTACAGAATTCACGATTTATAACGAGAGCTCCTTTGTGGTTCTGCGGCAAGGCTTGAAAAACACCCTTTCTTCTGCAGTGCGCGTCAAGCAATTTTATCCCTTGAAAGAAGGGATTGTTTTCCCCGGTGAAACATGGACGGACATTCGCTCTCTGAACGGTGATTCAGCCTCCGCACAGACTCAGGTCACACATGATCAGTTCCGCAGCAGTGCCAATAATCTGCTACTCACTTTCAAACAGGCGGGCCAACGCAGGTCATTGGTGCTGGGCGGGCTAAAAACTGCTGATTTCACTAAATGGGTGCAAACCACACCACCTGGCGGACATGATCCGCGGTGGTTAACGCTGGCCCGGCTGTTGCCCGGCGCGAAGCTGGTTAGCTATCTCGACTGCGGGCCGCACGGCCAAAGCCAATCAGATTCCGGCCCGGTAATTAAGGTAGGCAGCGGACAATCCTTCACGTTTCCAGCGGAATCGGGCGACTCTTGTTATAGCACCGTTTTGTTTGGAGACCGGGAAATTTCTTTCGACATCGCGGGCTTGAACCCAGATAAAGATTATGCCATCGGTTTTTCCTGGTGGGACTATGATGCCAACGGCCGGACTGAATCGGTAATCGCTGTCGGCAGTGACCACCAGCCTCATGTTTTGTTTGCGAAACGCACCTTGCCGCAATTTTCCGGCAGAAAGCAACCGCCCGCCGAATTGGCAGCCTTATTACCTTCGTCCAGTTATACCGATGGTACCACGCAAATCCGCTTTCTGAACGATGCGCGCGTTTCCAACGCCGTCGCCAGCGAAATCTGGCTGTGGGAGCTAGGAACCAACACGACTATTCCATCCGAATGGGCCGAAGGCCGGCCAGTGACCAAAGATCAGTCGCCGGACGAACGGAATATTCCGGTGGTTGCCGCGCTGGAAGGCAGCGATCCGATTGGCCGGCTTGTGGATGCCGGCTCGACTTATTTGCCCAAAGACAGTTTCTATGTGGATTGCGGAACGCCGGATCCGTTTAGCGCGTTGGAAAAATACGGACGGCGACTGGCGCGGGCCACTCATGCCCACCCACACTTTTATGACTTCCCGACGGTTTGCGCGTGGTATGTTGGAGTCTGGCATACACCCGGCGCGCAAAACCATCCGGAAAAATCGAAATATCGCATCAACACCACCACCGGCCTGGTCGAGGAGATGGACTATGCGCGCGCCAGCGGCTTTCTGCGCTACTCGCGCGTCGCGGGAAGGCTGGTGCCGGATACTTATGAACCACTGAATCCGCAGGGCTGGTGGAATGATGCTCATTGGCGGCAATTCGGGTATTACGTCGCACCCTATGACACGAGCCGGAAATTTGGCCGGGCCATGCATGAGCGTGGCGGGCTGGCTTTCATCTATATTCAACCTACTTGCCTTTGGTCCGGCTCCCGCATATCAAGGGATTTCCGTGAACAACACACGGACTGGCTCTGCAGTAAAGATGTTCACCGGACGCTGGATTATACGAACCCTCGTACGCAACAATACCTTCGTAAGACCTTCGGCGCCTTGCGCGGCAACATTGACGGGCTAATGGTGGATTACTGTGACGACCTCTGGGTTTCGGAAGCGAGCAAAGGCGGGTTTTACGATCCACACGCGAGCGGCGCGTCTTTCTACCGGACCTTTTTCAAGCTCATAAAAAACGGGCTGGGCACAAATTCATGGTTGCACGAGCGCAATCTGAATCAGCCGGATAACGACCTGACTTTGGGTATTGTGGATTCTCAACGCATCTCGTGGGACACGGACAAAATCACTCCGGACATGGTTTCGCGCGGCGGTCTGCGTTGGTATAAAAACCGGGTGGTGTTGAACTATGACATGGATTCAAAGGATCTGTATAGCTCATGGAAAGTGCCCGGCTTTAATGGTTCGGATGAAGATGGCCGCCGCATGATGTTGACCATGACCGCTATCGCCGGCAGCCGCCTGATTATCGCCAATTCATTTCGCGATTTATCGCCGGAAGTGTTGCACGATTTGTCAATGGCGTTTCCTTATTACAGTGAACGCCGGAGCGCGCGACCGGTGGACGCCTTTGTTCGTGATGGCTGGCCGCAAGTTTATGATCTCGTGATAAATCCCAATTGGCATCAGGTCGTGCTTTACAACAATGCCTTGCCTACAAAGAAAGCGCATTTCTCCGTTCCATTAAGTGGAGATTCGGTGGATGGCGCGCTTGGCTTGGACCCTCAAAAGGAGTATTACGTCTATGATTTTTGGAACGATCATTTCGTGGGCCGGATCAAAGGCTCGGGCACATTAAATCAAACTTTGCGACCAGGCGAAGCGCGGATGCTTTCCATTCACGCCGTCGAACCTCACCCGCAATTTATTTCAACCAGCCGTCACATCCTGCAAGGTTATGAGGACATGGCTCGTCTGCCAGTCTGGAATGCAAGGAAAAATACTCTGAGCGGTGCTTCCAAAGTCATTGGTGGCGAAACGTATGAAATCGTGATTGCGCTGAACGGATTTCAGGCGGTCAAAGCGTCCGCCCCAAACGCCAGGATTCGCGTCGAGCCCCATCCGGATAACAAAAATCTTACGTCGTTGAAAATAGACGCGCTGGAAGATCTCACAGTGCCATGGAATCTGGTGTGTAACTAACGCGAATAATGCCACACATTCATCTTCAAACAGTTGATTACGCGATTCTAGTCAGTTATCTAGCCTTTGTGCTGGGCGTTGGCTGGGCATTGCGCAAATCGGTCAACACCGGCGAAGATTTTTTCCTCTCGGGCCGGCGCATTCCCACGTGGACCGCGGGACTGGCTTTCCTCTCGGCTAACCTTGGCGCGCAGGAAGTCATCGGTATGGGAGCAAGCGGCGCCAAATACGGCATGTTGACCTGCCACTTTTACTGGCTGCCGGCGGTCACAGCGATGGTGTTTCTCGGCGTGTTCATGATGCCATTCTATTACGGCTCCAAAGCGCGTTCCGTTCCTGAATATCTGAAGTTGCGGTTTGATGAGAAAACCCGCGGACTGAACGCCTTTACCTTTGCCACCATGACGATATTTTCATCGGGTATTTCCATGTTTGCGCTGGCAACACTGATGGAGTTGATGTTGGGTTGGAATTTTCACCTGTGCATCTGGCTGTCGGCGACCATTGTTTTGGTTTACATTTTTCTGGGCGGATTGACTTCTGCGATCTACAATGAAGTACTGCAATTTTTCCTCATCATCATGGGATTCATTCCGTTATCATATCTCGGCCTCAAAAGCATGGGCGGATGGGAAGGACTGAAACACAAGATAAGCGAAGTTGCCATCGGGGAGGGTTTTGCTTCCAATACTTTGACTTCGCTTTGGACACCGCTTAAAGCGCCGTCCGATAACCCAATGGGAGTGGAATGGGCGGGCATGTTAATGGGATTGGGTTTTGTGCTGGCCTGCGGTTATTGGTGTACGGATTTTTTGGTCGTGCAACGTGCAATGGCCGCCAGGTCCATGTCCGCCGCACGGCGGGCTCCCCTGATTGCCACGATTCCCAAAATGCTTTTCCCACTGCTGGTAATACTACCGGGCATGGTGGCCATTAGCTTGAACCATTCACTGCCAGGAGGTTTTTTGCCAAAGACCGCCAATGGTTCTCTCGATTACAACTTGGCCACGCCGCTAATGCTGGTGCATTTTTACCCAAACGGTTTGTTGGGACTGGGACTAACTGCCCTTCTTGCGTCGTTTATGTCCGGCATGGCAGGCAATGTCACTGCTTTTAATACCGTTTGGACTTATGACATATATCAAAGTTACATCCGTCCGAACCAATCGGATCATCATTACCTGCGCGTGGGATACATCGCAACCGTGGGCGGAATTTTATTGAGCATCGCGGCGGCATATGCGGCGGCCAAGTTCAACAACATCATGGATTTGTTGCAATTGGTTTTCGCTTTCGTCAACGCGCCGCTGTTCGCGACTTTTTTATTAGGCATGTTTTGGAAACGCACGACCGGCCACGCCGCATTTTTCGGTCTGCTGGCCGGCACGCTCGCCGCGATGATTCATCATGGTCTGACGATTCCGCTGGGGGCAACCACGTGGCTTAAAGGCGGCTGGCTCGGCTATGTACTGCATACTTATCGCAGCGAAATGGCACAAAGTTTTTGGACGGCTATCTGGGCGTGGTCAACCTGCTTTGTGACCACGATCATTATTTCGCTGCTGACCCAGCAGCGTAAAACCGACGACGAACTGCGCGGACTGGTTTATTCGCTGACGCCCAAACAGGTTGATCCTGAAAAACGATGGTGGCTGCGTCCCGGCACGCTCGGAGTGATTTTGGTGGCGGCAGTCGTCGTGCTGAACATTATCTTCTGGTAATGCAAAGATGAAAATTATCAACGTCAAAACGTTTCTGGTCGAAGGCCTGAAATACAACTGGACCTTGATTAAAATTGAAACTGACGCCGGCGTTCACGGATGGGGCGAGGCGACGAACTGGCCGGGTTCGCCGATCATCGAAGCTGCTTGCCAATATGTCGGGAGCTATCTCATCGGCCAAGACGCGCGACGGGTGGATTTTCTTTGGACAAAAATCTATCGCGACCTGAGCTGGCTCGGTCAAGCCGGACCGCTATTGTCTGCCATCAGCGCCGTGGACATCGCGCTCTGGGACATCAAAGGCAAAACCATGAACAGGCCGGTCTATGAACTACTCGGCGGCGCGTATCGAAAAAAAATTTTGCTCTACGCAAATTATTGGTTCACAGGCGGCAGCCATTCGCCTGCCGATTATGCACGGCAGGCCAGGGAAACCGTAGCGAAGGGTTTCACGGCGTTGAAATTCGATCCGTTTGCTCATGTGAACTACGTTTACGGAACGGACTTGAGTGACAATAATTCATTGACGGAAAAGCAAAAGCAGCATGCGCTGGATTTGGTCGCAGCGGTGGCGGAGGCGGTTGGTCCCCAAGTGGCTCTGGCCATTGAGACGCATGCGTTCCTCAACGGCCCGACGGCAGTGGAAATGGCACACCGGCTCGCAAAACTCAATTTCAATTGCCTGTGGTATGAAGAGCCCGCGCTGCCCGAATTTCCTGCTGAGATCGCAGACATTCGACGACGGATCCCGCTGCCGGTCTGCGTCGGTGAACGGTTACACAGCCGATTCATGTTGCGAGCAGTTTTGGAACAGCATGCCGCCGACATCGTGATGCCGGACATTACGCGCTGTGGCGGCATCAGCGAGATGCGCAAGATGGCGAACCTCGCCGAGACGTTCAACGTGCTCGTCGCGCCGCACAATCCTAACGGCCCGATTTCCACCATTGCCTCTGCGCACACGATGGCGACGGTGCCGAATTTTTGCCGGCAGGAGTTCATGGTCAACGATGTGGCCTGGCGTGACACTTGCCTCTCGCAGCCGTTGCCGGTTGAAAATGGATTCTTCATTCTGCCTGAACGGCCCGGCCTGGGCTTCGAAATCAACGAGGCGGAACTGTTGAAACATCCTGGAATCCGCGTTCCACCGGCGGACCGTATCTTTTACGTATGACCAAGCCTATAAAAAAACTTTGGCGTGATGACGAGGAGTTGTTCCGGCTTGCGCGGCTTGAATTGTTTACTGCGGTCGTTGGAGACATCATGGACAAGCTGGGGTATTTGCGACAATTCCTGCCGCCGCAGATCAAGCCCTTGCGCGACGACATGGTGGTTCTCGGCCGTGCAATGACTGTTTTGGAAGCAGATGTTTTGGACAGCCAGTCCACGGGCCGGAATCCGGCTTTGAAAAAACCCTTCGGGCTGATGCTGGAAGCGTTGGACGATTTGAAACGGAACGAAGTTTACATCTGTTCTGGTCCGTCGCCAACGTATGCACTGTGGGGCGAGCTGATGTGCACGCGCGCCGCCAAACTCGGCGCCACCGGCGCGGTTGTAAACGGCTATTTGCGGGACACGCGCGGCATTCTCAAAATGAATTTCCCCAGTTTTTCGTGGGGCAGCTACGCGCGGGATCAGGCTCCACGCGGTAAGGTCATTGATTTTCGCGTGCCCCTGCAAATCGGCGACGTGCTGGTAAATTCCGGCGACATCGTGTTCGGCGATATTGACGGGGTGTGCGTGGTGCCACGCGCAATTGAATGCGAAGTTTTCAGCAAATCATTGGAAAAAGCGCGCAGCGAAAGGACTGTGAAAAAGGCGTTGGAGCGTGGTCTAACCGCCTGCGAAGCTTTTGATAGATACGGCATTTTATGAATAACTCAGTCTCCAAATTAAAGTAAGGGAGTTTCTATGTTAAACATAGATTTGAGCGGAAAAAAGGCGCTGGTCAGCGGCGTTTGCCGGGGCATTGGCTTAGGCATTGCACGCCAGCTCGCACGGGCTGGCTGCGACGTTGCGGGCTGCGGCTTGAGCAAGGCTAATCAACCAGGCCCCCGCGCCTTTTTAAAGGCCGTGGCGTCTGAAAACCACCGTGGCGTTTATCAAGCTGTGGATATTACTTTGAAACACGGTCCGCAACAATGGGTTGATCAAGCCTCACGGGCCATCGGCGGGGTGGATATTTTAGTTTCAAACGCCGGGCGTAATTTTTTCTCAGGCGTCGAAAATTGTGATGATAAAACCTGGAAAAAATGTATTGACCTGAACCTGACAGCACACCTGTGGCTGGCCAAGGCAGCCAGACCCTATCTACTAAAATCAGCGCAACCGGTCATCATCATAATCACTTCAAATCATGCGTGGCGAACCATTGCCGGCTGTTTTCCTTACAACGTCGCCAAAGCGGGACTGGTGGCGATGGTGCAGTCACTTGCTATCGAATTCGGGCCGCGTATCCGCACAGTGGGCATCGCGCCCGGCTTTATTGACACGCCTAGCAATGACGAATGGTTTAAATCCTTTCCTGACCCCGCGGCAGAACGGGCACGGGCGGAGCAAAAGCATCCCGTGCATCGCCTGGGAACGGTGGATGAAATCGGCGCTTTATGCGCCTTTTTGGCTAGTAACCACGCGGCCTTTATCTCTGGCACAACTTTGCTGGTAGATGGCGGCGTAGGTGCACTGATGTGAAAGCGTTCTGCTCATAGCTGATTTCTAAATATGACTTAAATCATGTCAGGCCAAAGATGCCGATGACTGAGCAACCAAAGAAATGACCTATGCAGGCTAATGCCGAACTGGTTCTCGATGCCAGAGCGACGTTGGGTGAATGCCCCGTTTGGGACGCCCGCCGGGAAAAACTTTACTGGGTGGATATTCTTGAAAGAAAACTTCATGAGTTTGATGTTTCGACCGGGCGTGATCGCGCATTCAACACCGGACAATTCATTGGCAGTCTGGCAATCCGTAAAAAAGGTGGATTGGTTCTCGGCCTGCATCACGGTTTCGGATTTTTTAATTTACGAACGCAAAAAATTCAACCAATTTGTGAGCCAGAAGCCTTGCGTCCTGACAATCGGTTCAACGATGGAAAATGCGATCCTGCCGGACGTTTCTGGGCTGGTTCCATGGATTGTGATGCTCGACCTCGGCAAGGGAGCCTTTTCTGTCTGGACACCAACCACAACGTCCGGAGAGTCTTGCGAAATCTCTCTATCCCCAACGGCATCACTTGGAGTCAGGATGGAGAGATAATGTTCTTCATAGATTCCGCTTTTCCCATTGTGTGGGCTTTCGATTACGATCCGGCCTCCGGCCGTATCTCCCGTCGACGACCAGTTATTCGAATTTCTTCCCGTGAAGGGGTGCCGGATGGGATGACGATTGACGCTGAAGGCATGCTCTGGGTGGCGTTGTGGGGCGGCGGCTGTATTACACAATGGAATCCAAAAAATGGGAATCTGCTTCGGAAGATCCCGCTGCCTGTTTCGCTGGTTTCTTCCTGCACCTTTGGCGGGCCGGGTTTGAGGGATTTGTATGTTACTTCAGCCCGGATGTCCCTGAAGCCATCGGCCTTGAGTCGCGAACCACTGGCAGGCGGTATCTTTCGCTTACAGCCCGGTGTCTCAGGAATTCCTGATTATTTTTTTGGCGGCTAGGAACGCCGGGCTGGAAAGCGTGACATTTCGCAGGTAAGAGCGTGTCTGAAAATGCCTGACCTGGACGACGGATGACCAGGGCGGGGAGCCAATTATGGTGGGATGACTGGCAACCTTTATCCGACCGACTTGACCGACCCGGAATGGGAATACCTTCAACCCCTGCTTCCGTCTCTGGATCCGCGACGGCAGTTGGGCGGCCTCAACGAAGTGTGGCGCCGGGAAGTCCGCGCTGCCGCGGGAAAGCGCGCTCAACCGATGGCGCCCATTCTCGACAGTCAAACGGTTGGCGCCGCCGCTCATTGCCAGACTGGCTCGCTCCCAGTCCAGGTTGTGCCGCGAAATCCGCCGTCGCTTTGTTGTCCTGACCAAACGGCGGATCATCGAGCGCACGTTCGGTTGGTTGATGAAACATCGCCGACTGGTGCGCCACTGCGAAGTCAAACCCGAAGACGCCGAGGCTTGGATTTACCTCGCGCTTATCGCGCATCATGCTCCGCAGGATCGTTTAATCTTATGTCAAGCATTTTTCAGACACGCTCTGAGAATGGCCAGCAAATTCCCGCCGTCATCTACGAACCGCACCACGCTCACCGGGTTGGTGCTGAAGCCGCTTCCGTTCCATTGATGCACCGCCTTGCGAATGCGCCGGCCAGTCATACGCCAAATCCAGTTTCAACCGGTTGGTGTTGGCCATCCCCATGACGTTCGTCATATTCATGGAAATGAGCCGATTCTCGTTTCCCCGGCCAGGCGCGACCGGGAGGGTCCAGTCCAGCCCCGGACAAAACGCCCAAATGCCGCGAAAGAATTTTCATCCGCGTGAGGCGTTGCCGCTGCTGCGAGTGTGCCGGTTTTGGCGCGATGCCGGGCGATGATTTCGGAGAGGACGCAGCTTGTGCGGGGGCGGGGCGGGGTTTATGCTGGACGCCATGAGTGATTCCGCTTCGTTCATCCGGGAGGATCCGTGGCGCATTTTTCGCATCATGGCCGAGTTTGTGGATTCGTTCCAGACGTTGTCTCAAGTGGGGCCAGCGGTGACGATCTTCGGTTCGGCGCGGGTCAAGCCCGATGACAAGTATTATCGTGCGGCGATGGCGATTGCCAAGGGGCTGGCGCAACATAACCTGGCCGTCATTACCGGCGGCGGGCCGGGCATCATGGAGGCAGCCAACAAAGGAGCGGCGCTGGGGGGCGGAAAATCGGTGGGGCTGAATATCGAATTGCCCCAGGAACAAAAAGGCAACCGCTACGCGAACATTCCGCTGCACTTCCATTATTTCTTCGCGCGCAAGGTGTGTTTCGTGAAATACAGCCTGGGTTTCGTTTACATGCCGGGCGGTTTCGGCACGCTGGACGAATTTTTTGAAGTCATGACGCTGGTGCAGACCGAGCGTATCCCGCAATTCCCGCTGATTCTCTTCGGCAAAAGCCATTGGAAGGGGCTGGTGCAGTGGATGAAAACCGAACTGGCCGGGCGCAAGCAGTACATTGCGCCGCGCGACCTGGAACTGTTCAGAATGACGGACGAACCGGACGAAGCAATTCGCATCATTCTGGATTACGAACGCCACGTGGGAGCGCCCAGCGCCATGCCCAAAGCGTTCGCGTAGTCTCTCGAATCGCTTGACCGGCCCGGTGAAGGACCATGCGCCCGTTGATTCAGGAAATTCAAACTCCGCATACGCCCGAGACGCTCGTCGAACAACTGCAGCACGGGGAGGAGCGGGGGCGGCAGGTCGTTTTGTTGCGCACGGGGTCGTTCGATTCGCCTTCGGCGCGGTATTCGTTCGTGGCCGCCAATCCGTTTCTGATTTTCCGCTCCTTCGGTTCGCGCTGCGAGATCATGCCCGGCGCCTCGTCCCGCACCCCGGACGTGCATTTTGGCAATCCGTGGCAGGTGCTCGACGCGCTGTTGGCGCGTTGCGAGGTGTGGGATGAAATGGACCTGCCGTTTCCGGTGGGGGGCGCCTTGGGTTATTGGGGTTACGATCTGAAAAATTTTCTGGAACCGAAGCTGCCGCGCCGCGCGCTCCACGACCTGGAACTGCCCGATTGTCACGTGGGCTTTTATCCCAGCCTGATGGTGTTCGACCATGCGCTGGGGAAGGTGTTTGGGGTGGCCACCGGCTTGAACGCCGACGGTTCGCGCAGCGAGAAAACGGCGCGCGAACAGTTGGAATTCTGGACGAACGCGGCCAGCCGTTTCTCCGCTCCGGCGCGGCCCGGTGCGCCGTTTCCTCCGTCGGCGGCCCGGTTGGGCCGCGCCCCGGTGCGGTCAAATTTTTCCCGCGCCGGTTTTCTGGACGCCGTCAAGCGGGCGCAACAATACATCCGCACCGGCCACATTTATCAGGTCAACCTCTCGCATCGGCTGACGGTAGAGGCGGGGATGGCCGGTTGGGAATTTTTCCAAAGGCTCCATGCCGTTTCGCCGGCGCCCTTCGCAGCGTTTTTTGACTGCGGCGATTTTCAACTCGCCTCGTCTTCGCCCGAACTGTTTCTGCGTTTAAGCGGGGCGCACCTGGTTACGCGGCCCATCAAAGGCACGCGCCCGCGGGGCGCCGATCCGACGCGCGATGCGCAACTGGCTTACGAATTGCAGACCAGCGCCAAGGAACTGGCCGAACTGGTGATGATCACCGATTTGTTGCGCAATGACCTGGGCAAATTCTGTGAATTCGGTTCGGTGCAGACGCCGGAAATTGCCCGGTTGGAAAAATTTGCGGCGGTGCAGCATCTGGTTTCCACCGTCGAAGGCCGCCTCCGTCCAGGCGTCACCCACCTGGCGGCGCTGGCGGCCTGTTTCCCCGGCGGCAGCGTGACCGGCGCACCCAAATTCCGCGCCATGGAGATTATTGATGAACTGGAACCGGTGGCGCGCGGGCCGTATTGCGGTGCCCACGGCTACCTGGGTTTCAACCGCGAAAGCCAGTTGAGCATCACGATTCGTACCGCGGTGTGTACGCGGGAAAAAATTCACTTCCACGTCGGCGCCGGCATCGTGGCCGACTCGCAGCCGGAGGCGGAGTATCAAGAAACGCTCGACAAAGCCGCCGGCTTTCTGGCGGCGCTCGCACCGGGGCCGGCGCAGCCGGCAGCCTCCGCCAGGGAACGCTTTGAGGTCGTCAAAGAACCGGATTTCCCATGACCGCGGGGCGCTTCGACTGCGTCTTGCGGAACTTGAGAAAAATTTCCGCGGAGGCGATGGACAGAGTGATGGGAAAACGGCCCAATCGCAACATCAATGAAAATCGTTTTTCTGAACGGACAATTTTTGCCCGAGGCACAGGCGGCGGTTTCCGTGCACGACCGCGGCTTTTTGCTGGGCGACGGCCTGTTTGAAACAATCCGTATTGTTCGGGGCAAACCGTTCCGGCTGGCTCAGCATTGGGAACGGCTGGCGCGCGGCGCGGAATTTCTGAAAATTCCCCTCCCGCTGACAGCGACGGAGCTGGAGCAATTCGTTCGGCAACTGATCGAGCAAAATCAAATGGCGGACGCCATTTTGCGGCTGACGCTCACCCGCGGTGCGGGCGGTCGCGGTTACACCCCGCCCGCCGGCAGCCCGCCCACGCTGGTGATGGCTTTGTATGACCGCCCGGCCCCCCCGCCGAGGGCCTGGCATTTGGTCACTGCTTCCTTTCGGGTTTCCGCCGCCGACCCGCTGGCGGCCTTCAAGACGACCAGCAAGATCGGGCACGTGATGGCACGCGCCGAGGCCGTCGGCCAGGGGGCCGATGACGCCTTGCTGCTGAACACTCACGGCGAAGTGGCGGAGACGGCCGGCGGCAATTTGTTCTGGGTGGAGGCCGACCGGCCTGGCACCGCGCCGGCCGGACGCGGCCTTTTGCCTGGCATCACGCGCGCCGTGGTTCTGGAAATCTGCCGCGCGCTGGGCCGGCCGGTCAACGAACGGATCATTCCACCGCAGGCGCTGGCGCAGGCCAGCGGATTATTTGTTACGCAGAGCGCCCTGGGTATTGTGCCGGTGGCCACCCTGGATGGCCGGCCGGTAGAGCCGTCGCCGCTGGTGGAGGAAATTGCCCGCGCCTACGCCGAACTGTTGAGCCGGTCTTAGTTTATTTTTGCGGATGTTTTCCATCAGGCCGGCTCAAATCGTTCTTCGCCGGCTTGAAAGCTTTGTCGCCGGCGATAGGTTGCCTTGGAGAACCATGAACGACTATGTCAAGCTTGAATGTTGAACGTTGCCCTTCCTTCATCAGCAGCCAATTCGCACCGGGTGGCGAACGGCCGGCGTCGGCCGGCGTCCGCCGCGCGGTGACCATTTCGCGCCAGGCCGGTTGCGGGGCACTGGCCGTTGCCGAAAAACTGGCCGCGTATCTGCAGGCGCGCACACCCCGAGATTCCCAGCCGTGGACAATCTTTGATCGCAATTTGATGGACAGGATTCTGGAAGAACACGGTCTGCCGGCGTATCTGGCCCGGTTTCTGCCTGAAGATCGCGTTTCTGAAATCGAGGACCTGGTGGCCGAGCTGCTGGGCGCTCATCCCCCGCAATCGGAGGTGGTGCAACATTCGGTTGAAACCATCCTGCGGCTGGCGGCCATGGGCAATGTGATTCTCATTGGTCGCGGCAGCAATTTCATTACGGCCCGGCTGCCGCGGGTGTTTCATGTCCGTCTGGTGGCCCCATTCGAACGGCGCGTGGCTCATTGCTGCGAAGCCTACGGCATGACCGAGGCCGAGGCGCGTGCCTTCTGCCGGCGCGAGGACGCCGGACGTGAACGCTACGTGCGAAAATATTTCAACGCCGACATCGCCGACCCGCTGAATTACCACATGATCATCAACACCGGCCAGATCAGCTACGACGACGCGGCCCAAATCATCGGCGACACCGTGCTGAAAATGAATTGAACCGTTCCGAACCGCCGCCTCCTCATCCTCGTTTTCTGCGAGGATGAAGGCGGGGAGGGGCAGGAAGCAGACGACTGGGAACTTGAAACTTTTCTCTCAACCCCGAAACTCACGGTGTGCCCCGGCGTACCTCATCTCCCTACCGGCTGCCCGGCGCGCGCCGCGCCAAACGCAGCCGAATCCTGTTCGGCCTGATGGCTTTGGCCGTGGCCGCCGTGGTCATCGGCTGCTGGTGGCTGCGGGCGCCCCGGAAAAAGACTCCTCCGCCCCAACCCGCCGCGGTTCAACCGCAGCCGTCGCCGCCGGCCGTCGTCCTCCCCTCGCCGCCGGTTTTTCCGCGTCCGGTGCGCGACGTACTGGAGGCGCAAATCGCGCTGGCCCGACGGGTTATTTCGCCGGGAGTGATTGACGGCGTACTCGGCTCACAGACGCGTCGGGCCATCGCCGTTTTTCAGCAACTGGAGCATTTGCCGCCCACCGGAAGGCTCGACGACGCCACGCGCGAAGCCTTGACGCTGGAGGCACCGATCCTGACAAATTGTGTCGTCACGGCGGACGATCTGGCGCAGTTGCAACCGTTGGGGCGGACGTGGCTGGCCAAGTCCCAGCAAAGCGCGTTGGCTTACGAAACCGAGCTGGAACTGCTCGCCGAAAAAAGCCACGCGCACCCGCTGTTGATTCAGAAGCTGAATCCGGGCGTGGACTGGACTCACATTACCGCCGGCACCGTTTTGCAAATTCCGGACGTGAATTATCCGCCGCCGACCAATCCGGCGGCGTGGGTGGTTATTCACCTGTCGGAGAAATTTCTGGAGGCGTTTGATGAGCAGAGCAATCTGCTGGCGCATTTTCCGTGCAGCATTGCCGCCAGGGTCGAAAAGCGCCCGGTCGGCGAACTGCACGTCACGGTCGTCGTGTCCCATCCCAATTACACCGTGGACCCGGCATTGTTTCCCGAATCAGCCGAGTTGCAGGCGTTGGGCCACAAATTGATTCTGCCGCCCGGTCCGAACAATCCGGTTGGCATCGCCTGGATCGGTCTGGATCGCCCCGGTTACGGCATCCATGGCACTCCGAACCCGGAGCTGGTGGGTCGCACCGAGTCCCACGGCTGTTTTCGCCTGGCCAACTGGGACGCGGCCTATTTGTTGCAACTGGCCTGGGTTGGCATGCCTGTTTGGGTCGAGCCGTGAGCGGTTACAAAAACGGCGTCAGATTATCATTGCCTGTGGACGGCTTTGCGCCAAGCTATGAAGGAACTTAACGAAAGAAAAATTATGATTCCCGCGCTTATCATTCTTGGCGTGCTCGTTCTGGTGGTGATCATCGTTCTGGCCTTCGTGGCCGGTGGCTACAACCAACTGGTCACGCTGCGCAACCGCTACAAAAACGCCTACGCGCAGATTGACGTCCAACTCAAACGCCGCTACGACCTGATCCCCAACCTGGTGGAGGTCGCCAAAGGCTACCTCAAACACGAGCGCGAAACCCTGGAAGCGGTCACCCAGGCACGCAACCTCGCCTACGCCGCCTCGCAGGCGGCCGCCGCCAATCCGGGCGACGCCAACGCGATGAAAAATCTTGTCTCCGCCGAAACCGGCCTGGCCGGCACGTTGAGCCGCCTGATGATGGTTTCCGAGGCGTATCCCGACCTCAAGGCCAACCAGAACATGATGCAACTCACCGAGGAACTGACCTCGACGGAAAACAAAATCTCCTTCGCGCGCCAGGCATACAACGACGCCGTGATGACCTACAACACCCGCCGGGAAGTTTTCCCGTCCAACCTGATCGCCGGCCTGTTCAACTTCGGTCCTGCCGAGCTGTTCGTCATTGAAAAGCCCGAGGAAAAACAGGCGCCGAAAGTCAGTTTCTCGTGATGGCCGATGGACCGTTGGCCAACAATGCCCCGGCAACGCGCCTGGTGTCGGCCCCATCCGCGTCCGGCGGGGAGAGATCGCGAATCCGAAAGGATTTCCTTGCGGCGTTCTCCATCGCGGCGCCAGACGGCCGGGCAACCAGCGGCCGTTTTCCCTGCCGGGCGTGAAACGGCGTCGCGTGGCGGAGCCAAGGCTCATTGACGATTGGCCATGGACTTTTTCGAGCAACAGGCCCGGGCGCATCGCAAGACCAAGTGGCTTATTGTGTATTTTTCCCTGGCGGTGGCGCTCATCATTGCGGCGATTTATTTCATCGTGCTGCTCGGCGGTCTTTATGTCGGGGCGCAGCGCCATCCCGGCGCGGGGCCGCCGGTATTCTGGGATTCGCGGCTTTTTCTCTGGACGGCGCTCGCCACACTGGCGGTGATTTTGGGCGGCTGCACTTACAAAATTCAGGAACTGGCCGAAGGCGGCAGTGTCGTGGCCGAATCGCTCGGCGGACGGCGCGTGGCTGCCAACACCACCGATCCCGACGAACGCAAACTGCTCAACGTCGTCGAAGAAATGGCCATTGCCTCCGGAGTGCCCATGCCGCAGGTCTATGTGCTGGACGATGAAGCCGGCATCAATGCCTTTGCCGCCGGCCATACGTCCAGCGACGCCGTCGTGGCGGTCACGCACGGCGCCCTGAAGCTGCTCACACGCGACGAATTGCAGGGGGTTATCGGCCACGAATTCAGCCACATCCTCAACGGCGACATGCGGCTCAACCTGCGGCTCATGGGGATTCTCTTTGGCATTCTTTGCATTGCCACGATCGGCCGCATTTTCATGCGCGCGCGCGGGCGCAACGCCGCCGCGCCGGTTTTCTTTGGCCTGCTGCTGATGGGCGTCGGTTCCATCGGCGTTTTTTTCGGGCGCCTCATCCAGGCCGCCGTCAGCCGGCAACGCGAATTTCTGGCCGACGCCTCGTCCGTGCAGTTCACGCGCAATCCGCTGGGGCTTTCCGGCGCGCTCCAGAAAATCGGCGGCTACGGATTCGGCTCGTGGCTGACCAGTGAGCACGCGCCCGACGCCGGTCACTTGTTTTTCAGCAACGGCACCCCCCGCCCGCTCTTCCGCCTGATGTCCACTCATCCGCCGCTGGAGGAAAGGATTCGTGCCATTGACCCCACCTGGGATGGCACCTTTCGGCGCGTGGACGCCAAAGCCATTCAAGCTGAAGAAGCCCGGCGCGTGCGGGAACAGCCCCGCCCCGTTTTTGCCGACGGCAAGATGATCGTTTTGGGCGGCCTGATGGCGCAACAAACCGAGGCGGTGAAAAAATACGCGTTGCCGGCCATCGGCAACGCCACGCCGCTCCATCTGCGCTACGCCGAGAAATTGCGCAACGCCCTGCCGGACAACATCCGCGCCGCGGCGCGCGAACCGCTGGCCGCCGCCGCCCTGATCCTGGCGCTGGTTTTGAGCCGCGACGAAAATCAACGCGCACGGCAAATCGCCGGAATCCAAACGCAATTTTCCCCGGAAGTCGCCGCCCAAACCGCCGCCCTGTTCCCTGACGTTTCCGCCGTCGCCGCACGCGCCCGCCTGCCGATCCTCAATCTCGCCCTCGGCGCGCTGAAGCAATTGACGCCGGCGCAATACGCGCAGTTTTCCCAGACCCTGGACGCGCTGATCCGCGCCGACGGCAAAATTGAATTGTTCGAATTTGTCCTGCAAAAAATCGTGACGCGGCATGTGGACGCGCAGTTTCGCGGTGCGCGCCGGGCGGTCATCCAATTTTACTCCGTTAAACCGCTCGTCCCCGATTGCGCGGTGTTGCTTTCCGCGCTGGCGAACCTGGGCAGCGCAGACACCGCCCAGGCGCAAAAGGCCTTCGCCGCCGGCGCGCCGTATTTGCGTTCCCCCGACGATTCCTCCCTGGAATGGCGGCCGCGCGAGCAATGCGACGTGAACGCCATTGACGCCGCGCTCCATCGCCTCGCCCAGGCTGCGCCGCAGATCAAAAAAAATCTGCTCGAAGCCTGCATCCATACCATCGGCGCCGACGGCCTGATTCAGGAAAGTGAAGCCGAATTGCTGCGCGCCATTGCCGATACCCTCGATTGCCCGATACCGCCGTTCGTGGCGGAGGATTCTCCGTCTGAATAAAACGCGACGCCATCGCTCCGCGTTGCAAGGCCCCGGTGGTTTTGAGGGCAGAGGGGATTTGCGGCGCGTGACGGGCGTTGGACGGTGAGGCGACGCTGCTTTTCGGCCGGCCAACACGCCGCTCATTCCCGCACCGTCGCCTGCAACTTCGTTTTGAAGGCTTCCACAACCTGCGCGTGCGCGGCATTGACTTCGGCGTCGGTCAACGTCCGTTCCGGCGAGCGATAAATGAAGGCATAGGCCAGGCTCTTTTGTCCTGCCGGAATGGCCGGGCCGCGAAAGACATCGAACAACTCGACCCGCTCCAGATGAGCCGGCTTTGTTTGCCGGACAATTTGCAAAACGGTTTCGTGGGTAACGTTTTCGGGCAGCAGCATGGCCACGTCGCGGCGGATGGCCGGGAATTGCGGCAGCGGTTTGAACGACTTGGCCGGATTTCGCCGCACCAGCAGTTGGTCGAGATTCAATTCCGCCAGAAACACCGCTTCGCGCAAATCATATTTTCGTGCCAGCGCCGGATGCAACTGGCCCAGTTCGCCCAGCGGCACCTTGCCGCCCAGGGCCAGGGTGGCCGATTCCACAAACCATTCGGATTTCTCCTGGCAGCGCGCAAAGCTCACGCCGCGAACACCGAAGTGTTCCAGGAATTCCTCGACGATACCCTTGAGGTCAAAAACATCGAACCGCGCCTCGCGCTCGGCGCCGCTCCAGAAAATTGGCGCGCGCCGGCCGGTGAGCGCAATGGCCAGGCGACGCTCTTCCCGCGCGGCGCCGTTTTGCCAACTGAAGACGCGCCCGATTTCAAACAACGCCACATCGGCATTCCGGCGGCTGACGTTGTGCCGCAGGGAATGAATCAGTCCTGGCAGCAGGCTTGGACGCAGCGCGTCCATGTCGCTGCTCAGCGGATTGGCCAGCGCCATGACCGCTTTGGGGTTCGAAGGGCGGATTTCGGCTTTGGCAATCAGGGTTTGTCCCTGGGCTTCGTTCAAACCCAGGGCCGTCAGAAAGTTTCGCGCCTCGGAAAGCTGATCGTAAATGGCGTCGAATTCATTGAAGCCGATCGCCCCGCGCGGAGGTGTGGCGGGGATTTTGTCCACGCCGTGCAGCCGGGCGATTTCTTCGATCAAATCCACTTCGCGTTTCAAATCCGGGCGCCAGGTGGGGATTTGGAACGTGGCTGGTTCCGGCGGTCCGCCGGCATCCACCGGGCGCGCCTTGCGGCGCAGCGGTTTCAATCCGAGCTGTCCCAGATAAAACTCGCATTCTTCCGGCTTCAATTCGATGCCGAGCAACTCGGCGACCTTGTGATGGCGCAACGTGATTTGTTTTGGCTCGGCCGGTTGAGGGTAGATGTCCACGACACCGGCCGCCAGTTGACCGCCGGCGGTTTGCAGGATTAACTGCGCCGCCCGGCGGCTGGCCCAATCGCAGATGCCGATGTCGGCGCCGCGCTCGAAGCGGTAGCTGGATTCGCTGCGCAGGCCGAGCGCCTTGCTGGTGCGGCGGATGTTGGTCGGAGAGAAATACGCGCTTTCGATGAGCACGTCGCTGGTCCGGTCGTGGATTTCGGTATTGGCGCCGCCCATGATGCCGGCCAGCGCGATGCCTTTTTGCGCGTCGGCAATCAACAACATGTCACCGGTGAGGGTGCGTTCAACGCCGTCCAGGGTGATAAATGTTTCGCCCTCGCGGGCGCGGCGGACGACAATGGTCGGCGGGCCATCGGCGCCCGGGGCCAGGAGGTGAAAATCGAAGGCGTGAAGCGGCTGGCCGCACTCCAGCATCACGTAATTCGTCACGTCCACCACGTTGTTGATGCTGCGCAGGCCGACCTTTTCCAGCGTCGCGCGCAGCCAGTCCGGGCTGGGCCCGATTTTCACGCCTTTGACGACGCGGGCGGTGTAACGCGGGCAAAGCCCGGCATCCTCAATTTTCACGGCCACCAATCCGGCGATGGTTTCTTCCGATTCCGAGAGCTTGATTTCCGGAAGTTTAAGCGGCTGGCCGGTGGCGGCGGCCAGTTCCCGCGCGATGCCAATGACACCGTTCCAATCCGGCCGGTTGGGGGTGATCTCCAAATCCAATACCACGTCGCTGCCGGGACGGCCGAGGAATTCGGCGAAGGGCTGGCCGACGGGGGCGTCTGGCGGCAGAATCAAAAGGCCGTCTTCGTTTTTCAACCCGATTTTTTCCGGTTCCAGACCCAGTTCCTGCGCCGAGCACATCATGCCCTGGCTGGTGATGCCGAAGACTTTCCGTTCTCTGATGACGAATGGCTCCTTCTGACCGGGCTTGGGCGGCAACGCGAAGTTGGGCAGAATGAGCGGCACCTTGTCGCCGGGTTTGTGGTTCTGCGCGCCGCAAATGATGGTGCGCTCCCGCTGGCCGTCGTTCACCTTGCACACCGTCAATTTGTCCGACCCGGGCACTTTTTCCACGGACAAAATCTGCGCGACGACGATGCCGTCGAATTCGCCGGCCACGGGGTGAATCCCTTCGACCTCCAGACCGAGCAGGGTGAGGCGCTCGGCCAGTTCGGCCGGCGACCCGTCAAAATCCACGTATTGTTTGAGCCAGCGAAGCGTGATCTTCATTTGACGGCGCTGAAATACCAAATCCCGCCGTTAAATCCAGCCGGAACGTAAAATGAACTCAGCCACGGCCAACGGCATCGGCTCATGGCCGCGGTCGGGAAAGGTTCCTGTTTCCGCCGGTTTCCGAAATACTTTCCCGCCGGTTGACGCCGCAGCAATGGTTTTGCGGAAGATGCAATGGACCGGCCGGCGTGGCGGAGTTCACATTTTTCTCCGCGTCTGCAAAATTGTTTCGTTTCGGGCGGCTTTCGTGGTTAAATCCTTCGCGTGAAAATTCTCTTTATCGGCGACATTGTGGGGCGGCCGGGCCGCCAGGCGGTCCGGACGTTGTTGCCGGTCATTTGTGAGCGGGAGAACGTGGATTTTGTTGTCGCCAACGGCGAAAATTCGGCCGGTGGCAGCGGCATCACCCCGGCCACCGCCGCCGAAATTTTCTCCGCCGGCGTGGATGTCATCACCAGCGGCGATCATTTGTGGGATCAGAAGGAAGTCGCGGAACTGCTCGCCGGCGAAAAGCGTTTTCTCCGCCCGTTGAATTATCCCGCGGAAGTGCCCGGACAAGGCAGCGGGATTTTTCAAACGCGCCGCGCCGCCACCGGAACGGAGGGGCTGGTTGCCGTTTTGAATCTCCAGGGTCGCACCTTCATGCCTCCCCTGGAAAACCCCTTCACCCGCGCGTTCGAGGAAGTCAAAGCACTGCGCCAGCGGACAAAAATCATTTTTGTGGATTTTCACGCCGAGGCGACTTCGGAAAAAATCGCGCTGGGACGCTTTCTGGACGGACAGGTGAGCGCCGTGGTGGGCACGCACACGCACGTGCAGACGGCCGACGAGCAGATTTTTCCCGGCGGCACGGCCTATTTGAGCGATGCCGGGTTCACCGGGCCGCAGGAGAGCATCCTAGGCCGCGACATCGCACCGGTTATCCGGCGGTTTCTCACCGGCATGCCGCAACGCTTTGAGGTGGCCCAGGAACGCGTCGTTTTGCACGGCGCGCTGGTTGAAATTGACGCCGCCACTGGCCGGGCCATCGGCATTCGGCGCGTGGCGGAAACGCTTTGTCCTTCCGGCGCCTGACATGAAACAAATGATCGGCCTTGGCCTGCTGCTGTTCGCCGCGACCGGTGTGTTGCCCGGCGCCGTGACCGGTTTCACTCCCTTTGCGCCGGAAGGGGACACGTTTATTCACGACCCCTCCACCATCGTCCAGGACGGCGCGTGCTATTACGTTTTTGGCACCGGACCGGGCATCCGCTCCAAGTCGTCGTCCGATTTGCGGCACTGGACGAACGGTCCGGCGGTGTTTCGCCCCCTGCCGGCGTGGACTTTCCGGACGGTGCCCGGCTTTCGCGGTTATTGCTGGGCGCCGGACGTCCTCCGCGTGGGCAGAAAATTTCTGCTTTACTACGCCGTCTCCACCTGGGGCAAACAAGTTTCCGCCATCGGCCTGGCCACCAATCCCACGCTCGACCCTTCGGCCAAAAATTATCATTGGACGGATTGCGGGCCGGTGCTCGTTTCGACCAACGGCAGCCCCTTCAACGCGATTGATCCCAGCGTGTTTCAGGACGACGACGGCACCTTGTGGCTGGCCTTCGGCTCTTATTGGCGCGGGATTTATCTCACGGAGCTGAATCCTCAGACCGGCCAGCGCCTGACCGCCGATTCGCCCCTGTATCCGCTGGCGTGGAATGATTCCATTGAAGCCGCCTGCCTGACGCGGCACGGAAAATACTATTACCTGTTTGTCAACTGGGGCCAATGCTGCCGGGGCACCAACAGCACCTACGAAATTCGCGTGGGCCGCGCCGAAAAAATCACCGGACCGTATCTGGATCGCGATGGTAAAAATATGCTTGACGGCGGCGGCACGCCGTTTTTGCAGAGCCACGGGCGATTCATCGGCCCCGGTCACCTCGGCATCATTCACGGCCATACGCCTGACGGCGCCACGTGGTTCAGTTTTCATTATTACGACGCCGACACGGCCGGCCGGCCGCGGCTGGCGCTGGGGCGGATAGACTGGTCGAGCGGCTGGCCAGTGCCCGTGAACGCCGGAATCAGTTCCGCCGGCGCAGCGACGAACAACCGGCGGCTGGTCCGCCCGGACGAATTCAACGTCAACGGCCCGTCGAACCCGGCCCACCGGACTCTCGAGGACGGCTTTACGCCCAACCAGGAGCGGGAGCGGCATTAGCCGCAAAAGGGGGCGCTCTTCGCGGCGCGAAACGCTCCCATCCCCTGCGCGCTTTCCTTTTGGCAGGGCCGGATTATTCTCCGCGCCGTGCTGACGACATTGCGGAAGGCCGAGTACGCCGAGCTGATGGTTCTGTTTTTCATCCAGGCGGCGGCGATGGCCGTCTGGTTTGTGCCGCTGGGGCCGATTCTGGAAGCGCATCGTCTGGGCGCCATTCAACCGTTTGCCTTCGCGGCCACCGCCGTGGCTGCCTTCGTCTCGCCGCTGTTGTTCGGCGCGATGGCCGACCGGCATACGCCGCCGGCGACGGTGCTGCGCGGGCTGGCCTGGTCCACGGCGGTGATGATGGTGCTCATTGCCACGGCGATGCAGCGCGCCTGGAACCCCTGGCTGATTCTGGCCTTGATCCAGGTTTTTTCACTGACCTACGCGCCGATGTTCAGCATTTCCACGGCGCTGGTCTTCGCGCGACTGGCGGACGCCCGGCAGGAATTCGGCCCGATTCGCTCGCTGGCCACCGCCGGTTGGATGGCCGGCGCGATGCTCGTGAGCCTGTTGAATCTGGATCGTTCGGCGCTGGACATTTATTTCGGCGCCGCGTTGTGGCTGTTGGTGGGCGCCTTCACATTCTTTCTGCCGCCGCTGGAAATTCCCGCCGCCGCCGGACATCTCTCGTGGCGCGAACGGTTCGGTTTGGACGCGTTGACGCTGCTCAAGCACCGCGATACGCGCGTGGTTTTTATCACCACCACACTGTTTAACATTCCGCTCTGCGCCTTTTTTCCCTACGCGCCGGTGCAACTGCACGACCTGGGTTTTGTGCACACCAGTGCATGGATGAGCCTGGCGCAATCCAGCGAACTGGTGGCCATGTTCGGCCTGGCGACGCTGCTGTCGCGCTGGCGGTTGAAATGGATTTTCACCTGCGGGCTGGCTTTTGGCGTGGCCCGGTTTACCTTGAGCGCGTGGAACACGCCGGTCTCGCACCTGCTGGGCATTTCTCTGCACGGCGCTTCGTTTGTGCTGGTCTTCATCACCGCTCAGATTTATCTGGCCCAGCGAATTGATCCGGCGTGGCGGACGCGCGCCCAGGCGCTGCTGACGCTGATGAACAGTGGCGTGGGCAATCTCCTCGGTTACCTGGGCACAGGCTGGTGGTTCGCGGCCTGCACCGGGCCGGGAGGCGAGGCGTGGCCACGGTTCTGGGGCGGCCTGGCGGCGGCCGTGGCGGCAGTGATGTTTTATTTTTTGACTTACCGCGGACGCGGCGGTGGCAAAGCAAGACCCTTGGAAATGCCCGCCGCGCCGGCTTCTGCCAACCTTGACAAAACTCCGTTGCCCCGGGAGACGAGAACCGCCCTTTCTGAAAACGCCAGCCCCGGCGGCCTTTCGCCGTAATTTATTTTCTGCGCCGCCTGCTGCGGATGGCGTCCTCCGACCTTCCGGTTTTCAGCGATCTGGAACCGTTGGCGCCTTTTCAGGCGGCGATGGATTTCTCCTGCTCGCTGTGGGGCAGCGGTTCGACGTTGTGAGGTTGGATGTCCGGGCCGGGATGCGAACGGCCGGCGTGTTGCTCCGCATCAAACGCCGCCACTTCCCGATCCAGCATCCAACAAATCAAAAATAAGCCGTAAAAAATGGCGGCCAGGGGGAACGTCAGATAAAGACCAGGTACCCGGCTCGCGTCCACGACGCCGCTCAAAAACAATGCCGCTGCCGCCGTGTTCAGGATCAGCAGAGCCAACATGGTTTTTGTCAGACGACTCATCATACACACCTCGAGTATTCGACCGGTTTGAGCCGCGGAGGCGTTCAAATTGAACGGCGACCGCTGCGGTCCGGCCGGTTGCCTCCGGTTTCCCGACGACCAAAGGCCAGTCACTGAAACGCCTCTGAATGCGCCCATTTCCGGGGGCGTGTTTGACAAATGGCGCCGGAAATGATTTACTTCCGACATTGCCGCCTAAATCCGGCTTCCTTCCTGAGGCCGGATGCGGGGGAACCAATTCCGCGGTGTGAGCCGCGGTGGGGCGAAAGAAACCGTTGCCGGTTTCCAGGCCACTTTCAAGGCCCAGCCCGTCAGCTAACCCCGTCGGCGTTTGGAAGGGCGGGCTTCAAATCGCCAATGCGATGTTCGAGTTCACCCACGAATCGAGACGGCGGTTACCGCGCGGCGCCGTGGCCGCGCCGCTGTCGCTGAGACGTTATGTCCGATGTCATCTACCTGGCGTTGATGATTTTTATTTTTGCCGCGTTCATGCTGTATGTTCGCGGGTGCGAAAAACTTTGAGCGAGCCGGCCACCAGGAAACGCGCCAACCGGCCGAAACCAGAAATCCGTTTTCGCGGCCGGCGAGATTGAAAATTCTGCCATGGAAAATGTCGTTCTGGAAATCCTCTCCGTCGCGTTGTGCGGCTATCTGATTTGGGCGATGCTCAAACCGGAAAAATTTTGATGCCGCGCATGGACAGGGAATTTTTATCCACACCGCTTTTCAAAGTGGTGGCGGCCGGCGCCAAGCCGCATCCCGGCAGCTCCAGTTTTTCTTCGCCCGCTCCGGCGGTGAAAGCGATGGAAGTAGGGGCGAGTGGGTCGTCGCCTGCCTGACCGGGTTTTTATGAACGCCCATTCCTGGATTGAACTGGCGGTATTTGTCGCGGTGCTGGCGCTGTTGACCAAACCGCTGGGGCTGCATCTGCACCGGGTGCTCGACGCCAACGGCAAAACGTGTCTGGACATCCTGCTTCGTCCTTTGGAAAGACTGACCTATCGCGTTTTGCGGATTGATCCGGCGCAGGAACACGATTGGAAGCAATACGCCTTTGCGCTGCTGGAATTCAGTCTGATCGGTTGCCTGTTCACCTACGCGATCCTGCGGCTGCAGGAATATCTGCCGCTCAATCCCCGGCGGTTTCCCGGTCTGCCGCCGGCCCTGGCGTTCAACACCGCCGTCAGTTTTACCACCAACACCGACTGGCAAAGCTACAGCGGCGAATCCACCCTGTCCTGCTTCTCGCAGATGGTCGCTCTCACCAGTCAGAACTTTTTCTCTGCCGCGGCCGGTATCGCCGTGGCTGCCGCCCTGGTGCGCGGCATCGCGCGGCGCTCGGCTGCCACGGTGGGAAACTTCTGGGTGGATGTCACGCGCATCACGTATTATCTGTTGCTGCCGGTCAGCCTCGTTTTCGCGATTTTTCTGGTTTCCCAGGGCGTGATTGACAATTTCCGGCCGTACACCGTGGCTCAAACGATTGACGGTGCGGCCACCCAGATCATCGCGCAAGGTCCGATGGCCTCACAAGTTGCCATCAAATTGCTCGGCACCAACGGCGGCGGTTACACCAACGCCAACGCCGCCCACCCGTTTGAGAACCCGACGCCGTTCTCGAATTTCTTCCAAATGCTCGCGATTCTCGCCATCAGCAGCGGCCTGACTTATCACCTGGGCCGCGAAACCAAAAATCACCGACACGGCTGGGCCATCTGGTCGGCCATGCTGGCGATGTTTCTCTGCGGCGTGCTCGTCTGCGCGTGGGCGGAAGCCAAAGGCAATCCGATTCACCAGCGTCTGGGCGTGGCCGCCACGGACGGTAACATGGAAGGCAAGGAGGTTCGCTTCGGCATTTTCGATTCTGCGCTGTTCGCCACGGTGACGACCGACGCCTCCTGCGGCGCGGTCAATTCCCTGCACGATTCCTTCACGCCGCTGGGCGGACTGGTGCCGCTGTTTAATATGCAGACCGGTGAGGTGATCTTCGGCGGCGTCGGCGCCGGACTTTACGGCATGCTGATTTTCGTCGTTCTGGCCGTGTTCATTGCCGGGCTGATGGTTGGGCGCACGCCGGAATATCTTGGCAAAAAAATCGAAGCCTACGACGTGAAAATGGCGCTGCTGGCCTTTGTCATCGTGGCCTTTTCCATCCTGGGCTTCACCGCCTGCGCCTGCGTCAGCAGACAGGCCGTCTCCAGCCTGGGCAACGCCGGCCCGCACGGTCTGAGCGAAATGCTTTACGCCTTCAGTTCCGGCGCGGGCAACAACGGCAGCGCCTTTGCCGGTCTGAACGCAAACAACGCCTGGTGGAACACGATGCTCGGTCTGGACATGCTGCTGGGCCGGTTTGGCATGATGGTGCCGTTGCTGGCGCTGGCCGGTTCGCTCGCCCGGAAAAAAACTGTGCCGGCGGGCGCCGGGACTTTTCCCGTGAGTGGATTGACGTTTGTTATTTTGCTGGTGGGGACGGTGGTGCTCGTCGGTGCGCTGACGTTTTTGCCTGCGCTGGCCCTGGGCCCCGTCGTGGAGCATTTCCTGATGCAGCAGGGAAGCCTGTATTGATATGACCCACAAGCCTGTTTCCATTTTTGACCGGAGCATTCTGTGGCCGGCCGCCGGCCAGGCGTTTCTCAAATTGAATCCGCGCCATCTGATCCGGAATCCCGTCATGTTTGTCACCTTCGCGGGCGCGATCTTCAGCACAGTGGAGATTTTCCGATCGCCCGGCCGGGTCTTGTTCGTCGTGCAGATCGCCCTCTGGCTCTGGTTCACGGTTTTGTTTGCCAACTTTGCCGAAGCGGTCGCCGAGGGCCGGGGCAAGGCTCAAGCCCGTTCGTTGCGTGCCACGCGCACCCGCACCAGCGCCAACAGGATTGGGGAGGATGGAAAAATGGAAACGGTGGACGCCGCGTCGCTGCGCAGAGGCGACGTGGTGCTGGTGCGCGCCAACGAAGTCATCCCCGCCGACGGCGAAATCATCGCCGGCGCGGCGACGGTGGATGAATCAGCCATCACCGGCGAATCGGCGCCGGTCATCCGCGAAGCCGGCGGCGACCGCAGCGCCGTGACCGGCGGCACCCGCGTGCTCTCGGACGAAATCCGGGTCCGCATTACCGCCAATCCCGGCGAAGGTTTTCTGGACCGCATGATTGCGCTGGTGGAAGGCGCCCGCCGCCAGAAAACACCCAACGAAATTGCGCTGACCATCCTGCTCTCGGCGCTGACGGCGGTTTTTCTGCTGGCGGTGGTGACCTTGAAACCGCTGGGCCTTTATTCCGGCGTGAATTTTGCCGATCCGGTTTTAATGGCGCTGCTGGTTTGTCTGATCCCGACGACCATCGGCGGTTTGTTGAGCGCCATCGGCATCGCCGGCATGGACCGGCTCTTGCAAAAAAATGTTCTGGCCCTGAGCGGGCGCGCTGTCGAAGCCGCGGGTGACGTGGACGTGCTGCTTTTGGACAAAACCGGCACCATTACCCTGGGCAACCGCCAGGCCACCGCGTTCTGGCCCGCGCCCGGCGTGAATGAAAAAGAACTGGCCGACGCCGCTCAATTGGCGTCGCTCGCCGACGAAACCCCCGAAGGCCGCAGCATCGTGGTGCTCGCCAAAAATTTCGGCATCCGCGCGCGCACCATTCACGAACTGCCCGCCGCGCAGTTTGTTCCCTTCACCGCCCAGACGCGCATGAGCGGCGTGGACCTGGCGGACAAACACATCCGCAAAGGCGCGGCCGAATCCATCCGCCGGTTCGTCGGCGGAACCCTGCCGCCGGAAGTGGAAAAAATGGTCGAAACCGTTTCCCTGGCCGGCGGCACGCCGCTGGTGGTGGCGGAAAACCAGCGCGTGCTGGGCGTCGTTCAGTTGAAGGACATCGTCAAAGGGGGATTGCCCGACCGCTTCCAGCGTTTTCGCGCCATGGGCGTGCGGACGGTCATGATTACCGGCGACAATCAACTGACCGCCGCGGCCATCGCCAGGGAAGCCGGCGTGGACGATTTTCTTGCCGAGGCCAAACCCGAAGACAAACTCGCCCTCATCCGCCGCGAACAGGAAGGCGGCCGACTCGTGGCCATGATCGGTGACGGCACCAACGACGCACCCGCCCTCGCTCAAGCCGACGTGGGCGTGGCCATGAACACCGGCACACAAGCAGCCAAAGAAGCCGGCAACATGGTGGACCTCGACAGCAATCCGACGAAGCTGCTGGAAATTATCGAGATTGGAAAACAACTGTTGATCACGCGCGGCGCGCTGACCACCTTCAGCCTCGCCAACGACATCGGGAAATACTTCGCCATCCTTCCCGCCATGCTCACGGTCCCGTTCCCGGTTATCGCTCCGCTGAACATCATGCGCCTGCACAGTCCCGACAGCGCGATCCTCAGTGCCGTGATCTTCAACGCGCTCATAATCATCGCGCTGATTCCCCTGGCTCTGCGCGGCGTGCAATTTCGTCCCCTCGGCGCGACCCAGATTTTGCGCCGCAATCTGCTCATTTACGGCCTGGGCGGCCTGCTGGCGCCCTTCGTGGGCATCAAAATCATTGACCTCCTGGTCACCCGTCTGCACCTGGCGTGAAAATGAAAACCCTCTGGACCGAACTGGGCCGCGCGCTCGCGG
>DASRCU010000207.1:0-2108 GCA_035652955.1 Verrucomicrobiia bacterium
GAGGAATCCCACGTGACCTCCAGATTTTGCCGGGCGGCATCCCATCGGAACAGGTTGGTGTTGCCGAAAATCCGCCAGCCGTTCTGCAGCGGATCGGTGGAAAAATTCTCCGTCAGGGTGGTTGCTTTTCCGGTTGAGACAGCCACCAAACCAAGCGAAAGAATCAAAAATTTGCCTGCGACTAAGCAATAACTCGGTGATTTCTTTCGCAGTCGAAACCAAAGCAGCCCCACTCCGACAAGAACCAATGCCCATGCGGCCGGCTCCGGCACGACGGATATGGCGTCCATGTCCAACACGCCGTCTTGCACTTCAATTCGGACGTAATCCGCGCTGGCCAACTCCACGCTGTTGCCTTTGGCATCTTGCGCCCACGCGAGATCGTAGCCGGTGCCGCCCGCTGAACCGTCGTAGAGAGATTCGATTTGCCCCAAAGTCATTCCGGCAAAGCCTGTAGCGGCCAGTACCGGATTGACCGGAATTTCCGGATTGCCGCCGCCGTAACTCGGAAACCATTTGCCCGGCTGCGGCGCCAACGATGGATTGAGGGTGAACCAATTTATATTGTCCGCACTGACTTGAATGAGAATTGAAGCCGGATGGTAATAGAGTGAACCGCTTGTGGTTGTATTTTGCCCGCTGCCCCCGTTTGCCACAAAAAACGAGTTGGCAAAAATGATAAAATCCAATCCGTAAGGGTCGGAGGGATTGTCAGTTATTGGGGTATCCAAATGCAGGGCAATTTCACCGCCTGCGCCAATCGAAACCAACTGGCTTTTCAAATAGGGCGGACTCATCGGATTGACGGAACTGCCCAGCGCCGGGGCACCGAGCGCGGAAGTTGCATTGGTGTAACCTGGCGCGAAACCCGTGCCGGGATCGTAGGAAAGCACGGCATCGGCGAATTGTGCGCGAACAGTTGTGGAAATGAGAAACAGGCCGGCCCAAGCCAGCACCAAACGAACTTTTTTCATTGACTGATCTTTCAATTCTGCCCACGCAAAAGTTCTGCGCGGACGGGTTTTGGTTGAGAGACCAGCGCGGGAATGAGATTCGTTGAAGCGTCGCACCCTCAAATCGCATTGCCGGTCTGGCGGCTCAGCGAGCTGACGATGCGACGAAACAAAAAACCTTCACCCCCGCAAATCGAGAATGAAGGCATTCTGCGAATCCAATCGAAAACCGTTCGCTTGGCTGGCCTCATCCTTCTCTTTGCGGAGAAGTTGCCGAAGCGGAGCGGCTGTTGCCTTCCCGACATCCGGGCGCATGCTGATCCGCGGCGGCGACGAGCGTCATCAAACCGGTATCCTGACTGCGGCATCCAACCTCATTCCGCCTTCCCATTCTGCCTGGCAGAACAGTGGCCGTGGAACTTGTAGCCGTCACAGTGGCGCAACCGTCCCGGATTCACACCGGGTTCCCTGACATTTGATGACGTTGTTTTTGGCGGAAACCTTCCGCCGTTTTCAAAGAACGGTTCCTTCTTACGCCAAAAAATTTTTTTTTCAAGAGAATTCTTTCCGGGGTGCGCCTGCCTGGACCAATCGAAATCTGAATGGACGTTTCCCGGCCCGGAAATTACACTGGCGGTTCATTTGATTATGAAAACGCCCCTTCGCATCGCTGTCACCGGCGCCGCCGGTCAAATCGGTTATGCCCTGCTTTTCCGCATCGCTTCCGGAGCCTTGTTTGGGCCGGATCAGCCGGTCATTTTGCAGCTCATCGAAATTCCCGACGAGCGAGCCATGAACGCCCTTCACGGCGTGGTCATGGAGCTGGACGACTGCGCCTTTCCGCTCCTCAAAGGCATCGTGCCGACGTCCAATCTGGATGAAGGTTTCCGCGGCGCGAACTGGGCGCTGCTGGTCGGCGCCGTGCCGCGCAAGGCCGGCATGGAGCGCAAGGATTTGCTGGGTGTCAATGGGAAAATTTTCGTCGCCCAGGGCCGGGCCATTGCCAAAAATGCGGCGAGCGATGTGCGTGTCCTGGTCGTAGGCAACCCCTGCAACACCAACGCCTTGATCGCCCTGAAACACGCCGACGGCGTGTCCCCCGACCGGTTTTTCGCCATGACCGCCCTCGACGAAAACCGGGCGCGCACGCAACTG
>DASRCU010000208.1:0-9729 GCA_035652955.1 Verrucomicrobiia bacterium
ACCTGACGGTGTTGACCAGCGGTGCCAGCCCGCCAATCCGCACTTCCAAGCGGTCACCGCTGCGGATGGGGCCGATGCCGGCGGGAGTACCCGTGAGAATCACGTCGCCGGGCAGCAAGGTCAGGTGCGTGGAAATAAAGCTCACCAGTTCCGCCGGTTTGAAGATCATTTCGCGCGTGTTGGAATTTTGGCGCAGTTGGCCGTTTTGAAACAGTTGAATAGCCAGCCCGGCGGGGTCCACCTCCGTCTCCACGAACGGGCCAAGCGGCGTGAAGGTGTCGAACGACTTGGCCCGCGCCCACTGGCCATCGGATTTCTGAATCGTGCGGTCGCTGATATCCTGGGCCGCCGTGTAGCCGAAAATGCAGCGCGGCGCCTGGGCGGGCGTGACGTTGCGGGTTTTGCGCCCGATGACCACGCACAGTTCCGCCTCGTAATCCGTGCGATGCTCGGGAAAGGGAATGTGAATTTTTCCGCCGTGCGGCAGCAACGAGGTGGGCGCCTTGAACCAGAAGAGCGGTTCGCGCGGCAACTCCTTGCCCGTCTCGCGCGCGTGGTCGGCATAATTCAGCCCCACGCAAATGACTTTCGAGGGCACGACCGGCGTGAGCAGGCGAATTCCCCGGCGCAGTACCGGCTTCCGCTCAAACGTGTGCGCGCCGAAAACCTCGCCGCGCAGCCGGAACAAGGTGTCGTTGACGACTTTCGCGTAAAAAATGTCGTCGCCTTTTTGGAATCGTCCGATGGTCGCCATGAGCGATTTGCAATTTTCAGAAAGCCACAGTCTGCCGGTTCAATTACGGGCCGTAAATCTCAAATCGCGAGAGCTTCGCGGGGCGCTTCCGCCGGGTTCTGGCAGCCGGCGAGCAATCGCTCGGGCAGACCGGCGGCGGCCGTTTTTTAGAAAACGAAACCGGCGGCGGGCCACGTCGCCCTGTCCAAAAGGGAGCTGCACCAAAAAATTGGACGTGGTTTTGTCTGAATTCAGCGTCGTCCGGCCGATTGCCGCCTCCCAAAAGAAGCGCCGGCAGGCGGAAGACGCTGCCTGGGGCCGAAGGTGGCGCCGTTCTGTCGAGAGGGCACGGGAGGCGCCTTCAGAAAGAGGCGTTTGCGAATAGGATTCGACAAATCGCCCGCCGCTCGCCACACTTCGTCCTTCCATGAAGTGGACGCAAACCTTGATTCCCACGCTCCGCGAAGCCCCCGCGGACGCGGAAATTTTGTCGCACCAACTGTTGTTGCGGGCCGGTCTCATCCGCAAATTGACCGGCGGCGTGTACACGTTTCTGCCGCTTGGCCTGCGCGCCCTGCGTAAAGTCGAACAGATTGTCCGCGAAGAAATGGACCGCGCCGGCGCCATCGAACTGCTGCTGCCGGCCTTGCAGCCCCGCGAAATCTGGGAGCAAAGCGGCCGCGCCGAAACCGCGCGCGACGTGCTGTTCAGAGTCAAAGACAGCGCCGAGCGCGACTGGTTTTTAAGCCCCACTGCCGAAGAGGTCATCACCGGGCTGGTGGCCGACGAAATCCGTTCCTATCGGCAATTGCCCAAAAATTTCTACCAGATCAGCGTCAAATTCCGCGATGAAATCCGGCCGCGCTTCGGCCTGATGCGCGCCCGCGAATTCATCATGAAGGACGCCTACAGTTTTGACGTGGACGATGCGACGGCGCAAGTTTCCTACCAGAAAATGTTCGACGCCTACGTCCGCATTTTTGCCCGATGCGGCCTGAAAGCGCTGGCCGTGGAGGCCGACACCGGCGTCATCGGCGGGAAATTTTCCCATGAATTCATGATCCCCGCCGAAACCGGCGAGAACGAAGTGGTCTTTTGCGAACAGTGCGGTTACGCGGCGAACCTTGAGAAGGCGACCAGCGCCGCCGGCCCCTCGCCGGCCCCGAGACACTCCGAGCCGCCCGTTCCCGAAAAATTTGCCACCCCCGGCGTCACCACCATCGAAGCGCTCACCCAGCCGCCCTTCCGCGTTCCGGCCGAAAAACAGATCAAAACGCTGGTCTACATCGCCGACAGCCGGCCGGTCCTCATTCTGCTCCGCGGCGATGATCAGCTCAACGAGGCGAAATTCGCCGCCGCGCTCGGCACCCCCGTTTTCCGGCCGGCGACAATAGAAGAAATCGTGGAGACGATGGGCGCGCATCCGGGAAGCCTGGGGGCGGTGACGGACACGCGAAAAAAACTCGACGTGCCGGTTTGGGCCGACAGCCGGTTGCGCGGCGCCCACGATATGACCACCGGTGCCAACGAAGACGGCTTTCATCTGCGCCACGTCTCCGTGGAACGCGACATCCGCGTTTCGCACTGGGCGGACCTGCGGACCGTTCGCGCCGAAGAACCCTGTGCCCAATGCGGCCATCCGTTGAAAATCCGTCGCGCCATCGAGGTCGGTCACGTGTTCAAACTCGGCACGAAATACAGCGAAAAATTCAATGCGGCGTATTTGGACGAATCCGGCGCGCGACACTGGTGCGTGATGGGCTGTTACGGCATCGGCGTCACCCGCACCTTGCAGGCGGTTATCGAACAATGCCACGACGCCGACGGCATCTGCTGGCCGTTGAGCGTGGCGCCGTATGAGGTCTGCATCACGCCGCTGAACGTCGCGCCGGACAGCGAAGTGATGAAGCTGGCGGAGAAATTTTACGCCGAACTCACCGGCCGGGGAGTGGACGTGATTCTCGATGACCGCGACGAACGCCCCGGTGTGAAATTCAAGGACGCTGACCTGATCGGTTTCCCTCTGCGCATGAGCCTTGGCGAAAAATCGCTGGCCAAGGGCGAAGTGGAAATCAAACCGCGCGGCGGCGTGTTGCAATCGGTCCCGGTGGCCAACGCCACTGCGGCCGTGAAGAAATGGGTTGAGGCCGAACACCGCCGTCTGCACGGCGTCTGATGCCTACCGCGGCAGCGGATGAAAAGTGAACCGCGCCGGACGTCGCGCCGCCGGATCCAAGTGCGCCGTCAAATAGCCGCCGTCATTGAGCAATTCCACGCCCGACAGGGCCGGACAGAGCCGCACGCGAAACGGCCACCAGGCGTGCGCCTCGTGCAGGGCGGCGGTGAATCGGCTGACATTCCGGCCCAGAAAACGCACCGGCGGCACGCCGGACAAGACGCGGCTTTTCCACAAAATCAAGCGCGTGTGGAGGTGGCCGATGATCGTTTGCTCGATTTGCGGCTGCCGCCGGCGCACCGCTTCTTCGCGGGCCAGAAACGGCAGCGCCGTCGGATCATGACAAAACAGCAGGACGCGTTGCTCCGGTCGCAAGGCGTCGAACGCCGCCCGGATTTCTGCCAGATGCGCCTGACGCAATTGCTGCCAGGCGGGCCATTCCTCCGGCAACACATCCATACGGTGGGCCGGCAAGGCCAGGAGCGACGACGTCACCCCCAGCAGCAGATACCGGCCCAGCGGAAATTCCCAAAACGGCTGCAGTTGCAGTCGTTCGGTCGCCGCGCGCCAGCTTGCCAGCCGCATGCCGCCCCGCCCGCCGAACAGGGTCAGCTTGCCCAGTTCATGATCGCCGATGGTGAACCGGGTGTGTTCGCCGAATCGGGCGCGGAGTTTGCCCAGGCATTCCTGTGCGCTTTGAAAAGCGGCGGTGTCACTGACGCCCACGAATGCCGTGTCACAGGTGTAATCGCCGTTGGCCACCAGCATCTCCGCCAGCGGGGCTGTCGCCAAAAAACGCTCCACCTGGCGGGTTTGATCGAAGGGATGGCGCATCCAGACCCAACGCCGGTAGGCACGGGCGACGGCGCGGAGCAGCGGCCGGGCGATGGCGCGCGTCTCGTAATCCTCGCCGCGGGCGCGCTCGGCGGCGCCGGCGTAATGAAGGTCGCTGACAATGACGACGGTTGTCTCGCCGGAGGCGCACGGATTCATGCCCTCAGTTAAGCGGAATCGAGCTGGGAAACAAACTGCGAACTGGTCTGGCCGCCCGCCAGCGCCCCGGCGCGTCCCCGGGGCAGCGAACCCAGATGAAAAATCAGAAAGCCATGGAGGAATTGACGCAACTCGGCGGCGCGCACCGGGGAAACTGACCACCGCGCCACGCCGGTCCAATCTTCAGCCAAAAGCCCTTGGGCGATTTTTCGGGCTTCCGCAGTCAATGAGGTCTCGGCCAGATTGGGTGCCAGGCCCAATTCCCGCAACAGTTTCAATTCGAGAGCAAAAATGTTTTGCGGCTGCGGCGGGTAAGCGTCCAGGCAGCTTAAAAATCCGCGCAGGATTTCAAAAATCTCCGGCAAGGGCGTTTCTGTTTCGGTGGTCTGTTCGATGAACGCGACGGCGTAAGCGGCCTGGCGCAGCCTGGCCAAGTCAGCGCGCAAGGCTGCGTGGGAGGTCTCCATGCGCACTTCGCGCAACAGGTGCAGATCGCTCCTGCGGCTGCGGTGAAACGAAAATTCCGCCTCGTAAAACAAATCCAATCGGCCGCGGAACGGCGATTTCGGGCGGCGCGCACCCTTGGCCACCGTGGCCAGACGGCCCCGTTCGCGCGTCAGCCAGTGAACGATGAGGCTGGTTTCCGTGAAGGGCCGCGTGCGCAGAATGATGCCTTGGGCCGATTCAATCATGGGCCGGGCGCCGGCCGGAGGGGATTGTTCGCCGGCGGTTCCAGGCGCGGAGATGAAACCCGCTCACCCGCGGGCGCCACTGCTCCGAGGCTGACGATGAATCGGATGGCATCGGCCACGCTCATTTCGAGTTTGACCGCCTTTTCCTCCGGCACCAGCACCAGAAAACCGGAGGTGGGATTGGGCGTGGTCGGCACGAAGACGCAGACGACCTTTTCCCTGGTCTTCTGCTGCACCTCGGCGTGCTGCTCGCTGGTGATGAACCCCACCGAATAAATTCCCGGACGGGGAAACTCCACCAGCACAACCGTCTTGAACGAATTCTTGTTGCCGGCAAAGGCTTCGTTGACCTGTTTGATGGCGCCGTAAATTTTGTTGAGCAGGGGAATCTGCATCAACAGCCGGTCGGTCCAGTCAATGATTTTTTTGCCCACGTAGTAACGCGTCAGCACCCCCACCAGGGAAATCAGGATCAGGGCCAGCAGCAGGGCCGCGACGCTCCAATACCAATACATCTCGCCGGCGCCGCCGTTGGTGTGCGTCCAGCTCCGGGGCAGGAAGAACAGCAGCAGGTCCGTCAGCGTGGTCACTTTGCTGAACAGCCAGACGATGGCGGCGATGGACAGGATGGCCGGGAACACCACCGCCAGACCGGTCAGAAAACTGGAACGCCAGCGGGCGAACAGGGTTTTGGTTTCCATCACCCCAGTGTAGCGTAATTCACAACCGCCTCAAGCCAAAGCGGCGCGAAATGTCCCGCAGCAAACGGTCCTCCCGACGTTTCATTTTTCGCCGTGGTTCGGGATGCAAATCGTCGTGACCCAGCAAATGCAGGACGCCGTGCGCCAGGTAACGCACCAGCTCTGATTGCCAGCTGGTTTGAAACCGCCGCGCCTGGCAAACGGCTTCGTCCACGCAAAGGAAGATTTCGCCGCGCCGCATCAAGCCGGCGTTCGGGCGGCCGCGGCGATTTCCCGGATTGGTTGGCTCCGGCACCACGCCGTAATCAAACGTGATGACATCGGTCGAACCCTCGTGTTGGAGAAACCGCCGGTTGATGGCCGCCATCTTCCGCGCGCCCAGCAGCACAATTTCCAGTTGCCAGTCTCCGGCCTGCAGGCGCTCCAGCACGGTGGAGGCGATGTGTTGCAGCAGCGGCCGATTGATTTTTTTTGCGCGCTGGCGATTGGAGACCATCACCGTCGGGCGGCGGGCGTTGATCTCCGGCCCGACGCTCCGGCGGCGGTGTTCATTCCGATTTTTTGCCCCGGTGTTCCTCATACGCCGCGAGGATTTTTTGCACGAGTGGATGGCGCACTACATCGCGTCTGGAAAATTCCACGATGGCAATGCCTTCGATGCCTTTGAGCACCCGATGGGCTTCGAGCAGGCCGGAATGTTTGTGCGTCGGCAAATCAATCTGCGTCTCATCGCCCGTGATGACGGCCTTGGAACCGTGGCCCAGGCGTGTGAGAAACATCAGCATCTGCTGGGGAGTGGCATTCTGGGCCTCGTCCAGAATGATGAAGGCATTGTTCAGCGTGCGCCCGCGCATGTAGGCCAGCGGCGCAATTTCAATGGTGCCGCGTTCGGTGTGTTTCTGAATTTCCTCGACCGGCAGCATGTCATACAAGGCATCGTGCAGCGGGCGCAAATAGGGCGTGATCTTCTCGTACAGGTCGCCCGGCAGAAATCCCAGCGCTTCGCCGGCTTCGACGGCCGGCCGCGTCAGAACGATTCGCGAGACCTGGCCCTGGCGCAGCGAGGAAAGCGCCATGGCCACCGCCAGATAGGTTTTGCCGGTGCCGGCCGGGCCGATGCCAAAGGTGACGTCATGCCGGCGGATGGCGTCGAGATATTTTTTCTGGCCCAGGGTCTTGGCCGTGACGCCCGGTTTGCGCTCGTGCGTTTGCACGCGGTCGCTGACCAGGCTCTGCAACGTCTCGGCGCCTTCATGCTTGACCACATTCAGGGCGTGCGCGAACTCGCGATTGCGGACGGGCGCGCCGGCCTTGAGCAGATTTTCCAGTGAAAGAAAGAGCTGCCGGGCACGCGCCACGCCGTCATCGGGACCTTCCAGTTTAATCCAGCCTTCGCGCGCGGTGGCCTTGACGCCCAGTTCGGTTTCCAGGGCCTGCAGGTTGCGCGGTTCGTTGTTGAAGAGCTGCTGCGCCCAGCGCGCGTTTTCGAAATGGAGAGTTTCGGTCGGCATGGAGGTTACGTGGCCAGCGCCGCCCGCAGCTTTGCCGCCACCTCTTTCAACGCCTCCGGCAGCACCGTTGTGTTGGCGATGACCGGCATGAAATTGGTGTCGCCGTTCCAGCGCGGCACCACGTGGATGTGGAGGTGCTCCGTGATGCCCGCCCCGGCCACCCGGCCCAGATTCAGGCCCACGTTGAAGCCGTCCGGCCGCATCACCGCCGTCAGCGCGGCCATGCACCGGCGCGTCAGCTTCCACAGGTCCAACAGCTCCTCGTCGGTCAAGCCGTGCAGGTCCGGCACCTCCTTGTAAGGCACCGTCAGCAAATGCCCGCCGACATACGGGTAGGCGTTGAGCAGCGCAAAGCAGGTGCGGTCGCGGGCAATGACGTAGTTCGCCTCGTCGTCCGACGATTGCGCGATGCGGGTGAACAAACCGGGCTTTATCTCCGGCTTGGGCGCCAGAATGTATTCAATCCGCCACGGCGCGTGCAAAATGTCCATGCCGAAAAATTAAATCGCGGCGCGAATAAAGAAAATGATTTTTGCGGCAGATAAAAGGGACGGGGGTGTGCCGGACGCCGCCGGTTCAGTTGAACAAACTCAGAATCGCTGCCGCCGCGCGTTGGGCCGCGCCCGGTTCGCCGAGGGAGGCAATCACCGTTCGCAGTTGCTGTTGGATTTTTTGCCGGCGCGGTTCATTCTGCAGCAATTCCAGGAGCGCGCGCGAAAGGTTTTCCGGGGTGGCGGCCCGGCCGAGAAATTCCGGATAAATCTCCTCCCCGGCCAGCAGGTTCGGCATGGTGAACCATTTTACCGTGATGAGGCCGGTTCTGATCCCCCAATCCAGCAGCGGCGCTTTGTAAAGCGTCACTGCCGGCACGCCAGCGAAAGCGCACTCCATCGTGACCGTGCCGGTCGAGGCCAGGGCCGCATCCGCCGCGGCCAGCGCTTCGGGCAGATGGCCGATTTGCATCTCCACGCCGCCGCCGGGCGTCCGGGCCAAGGACCGCAGCGATTCATCCGGCAAAACCATTTTTGCCTTGACGTCCGGCCGTTGTTCCCGAACCGCCTTCAGTGCGTCCAGCATCACCGGCAAATGCCGCTGCCATTCGCTCCGGCGGCTGCCGGGCAGGAGCAAAATGGTGGGGATGCGATGCGCGGCATCCGCAGCCGCGCGGTTGTGCGTTCCAACCGCCAATCGCCCAACCAGCGGATGCCCGACAAATTCCACGCGCAATTTGGGCGCCCGCCGCGCATACCAGTCCTTCTCAAAGGGAAAGATGCTCAACAGCAGATCATAATCGCGCGCCAGCCAGTCCGCACGACCGGGGCGCGACGCCCAAACCTGTGGCGAAACGAATTGAACGATTTTCGGCTGCCAGCCGCTGGAATCGAAACGGGCAAATTCCCGGATCGCGCAGCCCAGGCGCAGATTGAATCCGCCGAAGTCCACGCCGATAATCGCGTCCGGTTTGCGGGCGATGGCCAGGGCGCGCAGTTGGAGGAACAATTTCCGGAATTGGAAATAGTTTTTCAGCACATCTGCCAACCCGACGACCGCGTGTCGGGTGAGGTCAAACGCCAGTTCCACGCCGGCGGCGGCCATGTGCGGTCCGCCGGCGCCGAAGAAGGAGGCCTCCGGCGCCTTCTGGCGCAACGCCGCGACCAGTTCCGCCGCCAGCCGGTCTCCGCTGGTCTCACCGGCGATGAGCATGAAGGTTTTCGGCGTCACGCGCGCAGTCTATCGGAAGCGGACCAGGAACAAAATCCCGGAACGCGCCCGCACGGACTTCCACCCGCGGCCAGGCGCGTTTTGAGATTCGGAAAAAAATTGAAATTAAGGTTGCTTTTCCGGCGCAACCTGCGAGAGTGGGCGGGTCTGAAGATGTTTGTCTCTTTCAAGGCATGGTAAATCACCAGGTGAACGCGGTTCAGTGATGATTTGAAATCCGATGAACGGAAACAGTCTGAAGCAGGTTTCATCTCGGACAACGAAACATCACATGAACAACAAACTGTACGTGGGAAACCTTTCCTTCGACACCACCGAAAACGATCTCCAGGACGCCTTTGCCGCCTTCGGCACCGTCACCGAGGCCAACCTGATGATGGATCGCACCACCAGCCGCTCGCGCGGCTTCGGTTTTGTGACCATGAGCAGCACCGAGGAGGCTCAAAAGGCCATTGAAGGCCTGAACGGGAGGGAACTGGGCGGTCGCACCCTGACCGTCAACATTGCCCGCCCGCGCGAGGAGCGTCACGGCGGCGGACGGCGCGAATTCAGCCACACCGCTGAACGCGGCGGACGGCGCCGCTCTTAATTCTCGCGGCCCATCCGCAGGGCGAAGCCTGGTCAAACCGGGCTTCGCCGGCTTCCCTTTTATGAAAGAACAACCCCTCCAAGTCGAAGGTCGCGTAAAAGTCGTCCTGCCCGGCACGATGTTCCGCGTGGAACTGGACAACCAGCATCTGGTGCTGGCGACGCTTTCCGGCAAGATGCGCAAACGGTTTGTGCGCCTGACCGTTGGCGACCGGGTGAAAATGGAAATGTCGCCTTACGACTTGGACAAGGCGCGCATTGTCTGGCGGCTGCGTTAAAACCACCGGCCGAAGCGCCGCCGCGGAGGTGCGGCGCCTCAAATCGTCTGTCCCTGGATCCGCCGGGTGATTTCAAACGCCAAATCCAGCGCGCGTTTGGCGGATTCACCGCTGACCAGCGGCGTTTGTTTTTCGCGGACGCAGGCGATGAAGTGTTGCAGTTCCAGTTTCAGCGGCTCGTCCTTGGCGATGGGCACCGGCTCGCGCACGATTTTTTTTCCGGCGAATTCGCTGACGATGGCGGCGTCCCTGCCCACGCCGAGTTTGGCGGCCAGGACTTTTTTCAGCAACGGCGTTTCCGGTTCGTCGTCGCGGGCGATGCGGTAAATGAAACC